>NZ_JAGSYE010000014.1 GCF_025685565.1 Granulicella aggregans | reverse complement strand
CAACGCCTTCGTAGAAAGCTTCAATGGGACCTTCCGCGCCGAGTGCCTGAACACCCACTGGTTCATGAATCTGAAGGAGGCAAAGCATCTGATCGAAGCCTGGAGACGCGAATATAATGACAGTCGTCCTCACGCATCTCGCGCGGACAGGACGCCAAGCGAGTTCGCCAGCCAGTACGCGGCTAGCCGCGTACTGGCTGGAACCTAAACCGGTCGAAGACTAACTCTGACCTTGGTATAGAAATGCTGGGCCCTTCATCAATGCGCTACACTAGCGATCC
>NZ_JAGSYE010000013.1 GCF_025685565.1 Granulicella aggregans | reverse complement strand
GTGTGGCGTCCGCCTTCTTCCTTGCTCAGAACGTAGATCTCGCCCTTGAACTCGGTGTGCGGCGTGATCGATCCCGGCTTCGCCAGAACCATGCCGCGCTCCACATCTTCCTTCGCGATACCGCGGAGCAAGAGGCCAGCGTTGTCGCCCGCAAGACCTTCATCGAGCTGCTTCTTGAACATCTCGACGCCGGTGCAGACCGTCTGCTGGGTGTCGCGGAAGCCAACGATCGAGCAAGCTTCGCCCACCTTGATCTTGCCGCGCTCGATACGACCCGTCACAACAGTTCCACGGCCAGAGATCGAGAAGATGTCTTCGATCGGCATCAGGAACGGAAGATCCACAGCGCGCTCGGGCTGGGGAATGTACTTGTCGACAGCCTCCATCAGCTCGTCGATCTTCGCTTCCCACTGCGCTTCGCCATTGAGAGCGCCAAGAGCCGAACCACGGATGATCGGGGTGTCGTCGCCGGGGTACTCATACTTCGAAAGAAGCTCACGAACCTCCATCTCAACCAGCTCGATCAGCTCTTCGTCCTCAACCGCATCGCACTTGTTCAGGAACACAACGATGTACGGTACGCCAACCTGGCGAGCAAGGAGAACGTGCTCCTTGGTCTGGGGCATCGGACCGTCGGTCGCTGCAACCACGAGGATCGCGCCGTCCATCTGCGCCGCGCCGGTGATCATGTTCTTGATGTAGTCGGCGTGGCCTGGGCAGTCAACGTGCGCGTAGTGGCGGTTCGGGGTCTCGTACTCGACGTGCGAGGTCGAGATCGTGATACCGCGCTCGCGCTCTTCCGGAGCGTTGTCGATCGTGTCG
>NZ_JAGSYE010000012.1 GCF_025685565.1 Granulicella aggregans | reverse complement strand
TCGTGGCGCAGCTATGCCCTGTCTTATTGACGCACTCCCCGCAGTTCAGACCGGCGCGAAACGCCAGAGTTTTAAGAGATCGAAGGAAGTGACCATTGGGCTTTCCGGTTGGCCCAGGGAAGACCAGCATCGACGTGCTCCTCTTCTTCCTCGCAAGCAAAGAAGCGATAAGCGTGTCGGGGACCGGTACCGACCTCTCCTCTTTGTCTTTGATCCTGAAGCCCATCTCGGGCTTGGAGCGAACCTTCACGACCATTCCCTGGGAGTCTATGTTCTTCCAGGTCGTGAACATTACCTCCTGCTCGCGCAGGCCCGTCGCAAGGAAGAACTCGAAGGTCTCTCGTTCTTCTGGATCAGCGGCGGCGAAGAGAGCGTTCAACTGATCCGATGTGTAGGCCTCGACCTCCTTCTCGTCATACTTCGGCTTGTCAGCGGCGCTCAGCACACCGACCACTCCGCGCGACTTCAGGAGGGTGCAGATACGCATGATGTGGTTATGAATCGTCCGGTCACCCAGTCCTTCCGACTTTAGGAAAGACATATGGTCGAGGAGGTCTTTCCTCGAGATGTCCTTGACCCGCTTCCTCGACAAGCGCGAACCAAAGAGGCCAAGGATCCGTTCGCAAGCCGAAATCGTCTTCGGGGCTCTGAAGCGGCGTACTTCAGTCAGATAGACCCCTATAGCATCGACTAAGGTCTCTACGGAAGGACTATCTGGTGCGGTCGACGAGGCACTGGTAGTACCTGGAGCTGCGATCCCAAGGTGGATGGATCGAAGACTATGGTCCGTGTTCCGGAGGGCCACGAGAGCCGCGTCGGCGATCTTCCCAACGGCCTGCCACCGTCTCTTGCCATTGCGGAGATAGCGGAGATAGTAGATGCCTTCCGGGTGCAGTTCGGGTACGGCGTCGACGACTGCATAACCCTCACGAAGGGTGCGGTTTCGGTTCCAGACTGGATCGGCATATATGGATCGTCCATCACGGAGACGGACGCGGATGTAAAGCCTGACTTTAGGTGCACTCAAAGCGAATTCCTCCAAGGCCTGTTACCGAGGTGGAAGGGAAACATCGCTTTATCGGGAAAAGAAATCAGTGGAAAAGTGTCACAAGAAGTGTCACAAACTGATTTCGTGCTCATTCTAAAGGGGCTTAGAAGTTATGGCGGAGAG
>NZ_JAGSYE010000011.1 GCF_025685565.1 Granulicella aggregans | reverse complement strand
TGTAGCGGCTCGTTAGAAATGTCATGGTCTGGCCCGATAGAAATGTCAGGGTCTAAGGATGGCATGGATTTCTATGAGCGAACGCGATCTTAGGCGGATTGAAGTGTTGAGCGACGTGCGGGCCGGACGTCGCACGGTGGCTGCGGCAGCAGCCGTGCTGGCAGTTAGTGAGCGCCAGGCTTACCGGTTGTTGGCCAGGTATGAAGTGGATGGCGGATCGGGGCTGACCCACAAGGCGCGAGGTCGCACATCGAACCGGAGCCGCAACGAAGGCATTCGGAAGTATGCGGTCGAGCTCGTCAAGACCAGGTATGCCGACTTCGGGCCGACCCTCGCGACCGAGGTGTTACTGGATAAGCATCAGCTGCGCGTCGGCAAGGAGACGCTCAGGCGATGGATGATGGCTGAAGGCTTGTGGCTGTCACGCACTCAACGCAGAACCTTCCACCAGCCTCGCCTTCGGCGCGAGAGCTATGGTGAGCTGATCCAGATCGACGGTAGCGACCACCGCTGGTTCGAGCAGCGTGGCGAGCCTTGCACGCTGCTGGTCTTCATCGACGATGCGACCAGCAAGCTGATGCAACTGCGCTTTGTGCCCAGCGAGAGCACGGACTCCTACTTCGAGGCCCTCAACGGGTATCTCACAACGCACGGCTGCCCTACCGCCTTCTACTCCGACAAGCACACGGTCTTTCGTGTGAACCGGCCGGATGCGAAGGGCGGGTCGGGCATGACGCAGTTCGGACGAGCACTCGCAGAACTCAACATTGAGATCCTCTGTGCGAACTCAAGCCAGGCAAAAGGCCGCGTGGAGCGGGCGAATCGCACGCTGCAAGATCGGCTGGTCAAGGAGCTGCGTATGGCCGGCATCTGCGACATGGACGCCGGCAACTTGTTCCTTCCGCAGTTCATGAAGCAGTTCAACGAGAAGTTCTCGGTCCCCGCTACGAAGACCGAGAACATGCATCGCAGGCTGAACGTGCAGGCCCCTCGGCTTGCGGACATCCTGTGTCATCGCGAACAGCGCCACGTGAGCCAACAGCTTAGTCTGGCCTACGACCGCAGGCAGATCATCTTGGAACGCAGCGAGGTGGCTGACAAGCTGGGCGGCCAGTACGTCGAGGTCTATGACTTCAGCGATCGACCGCTTGAGGTTCGCTGGCAGGGCCACTTACTTCCCTACCGCGTCTTCAGCAAAGACCAGCGTGTCAGTCACACCGCCATCATCGAGAACAAGCGTCTCAGCCATGCACTAGCCACGGTGAAGGCCCAGCAGGACATCAAGCATGAACAGAAGATCCAGACGAACAGCGACAAGGGCGGATACAAGAAGAACCCGCGTCGAGTCTATGGGCCGGACTACGTGCCAAAATCCGACCCCGCCCCCGCGCCCGCGGTGGAAATGACGGCCTGATGGAAAGCGAGGAAAACATAAAGCCGTTTCCCTCTCTTCCCACAGCCCTTGGAAATCGACAAAGAACGTCGATTCCCACATTACGCACCGCACGACGACGAAGGATTATTCAACAAGTACTTCAACAGATAGGCCTATACTGACATTTCTAATGGGCTAGCCACCCTGTCATTTCTAATGAGCTACAACA
>NZ_JAGSYE010000010.1 GCF_025685565.1 Granulicella aggregans | reverse complement strand
AAATGTCGAACCTGTCAGCTAATTACGGCGACTCTTTATCTCTTACTGATCGCCGGATGTCGCAAGGCTGCGCCACCCGCAACGCCTCCCTTAGCGGTCGATACGATAGCCGCAAGCGTTCAAACTGTGCCGGTGATCGGCAGTTGGGTGGCCACACTCGACGGTATGGTCAATGCCGACATCCAGCCCCAGGTGGGGGGCTATGTCATTCGCCAAGACTACAAAGAAGGCACCGTTGTCCGAAAAGGACAAGTGCTCTTTGAGATCGATCCACGTCCCTGGCAGGCTACTCAAGATCAGGCAAGCGGGTCGCTGGCTCAAGCGAAAGCGCAGTACAAGCTGGCGACTATCAACGTCCTTCGCGATACGCCTCTAGTGCAGGCGCAAGCCTACGCGCAGAGTTCCCTCGATACAGAACTTGGAACGCAGGAAGCTGATAAAGCCTCGGTAGAGAGTGCTGAGGCAACGCTGGAGTCTGCGAAGCTCAATGTGGGATTCACGAAAGTCAGGTCGCTCATTGATGGCGTAGCCGGTCAAGCCGCAATCCAGGTCGGCAATCTGGTATCCACGACTTCTCAGTTGGTGGAGGTCTCCCAGCTCAATCCAATCAAGGTTTATTTCTTCATCAGCGAGCAGGAGTATATGTCGCTCTCAGCCCGCGCCCGCGGCATGGGAAAGACTGACCTCCTAAGCACCGGCGACACACTTCCCCTGACATTGACTCTGGCAGACAACCAAACGTACTCGAAGACGGGTCACGTCATCTCCGTTGACCGTGCAGTGACCACGCAGACTGGGAGCATTCGTATTGCTGCAAGTTTTGCCAATCCTGGCAATGTGCTCCGGCCAAGTCAATTCGGGACGGTTTCGGCTCAAACGAACGTGCTGAAAGATGCCGTCATCATTCCGCAGCGGGCCGTGAACGAATTGCAAGGGTTGTACCAGGTCGTAGTGGTGGGAGCGGACAACATCGCCCATCTGCGGACCGTCACACTCGGCCCTTCGATTGGGACAGACTCGGTCATCTTGACGGGTTTACGGGGTGGAGATCAGGTTGTCACAGAGGGTGTGGACAAGATTAAAGAAGGCACGAAGGTGGCACCGCATCTTGCCGCTTCATCGGCTCCTCCCGCAGCGCAACCACATGCCCAGAAGCCTGAGGGGAAGTAACCATGTCCAAGTTTTTTATCGGACGGCCCATCGTTGCCATTGTTATCGCTGTCCTGATGCTGATTGGCGGCATTGTCTCTATTTTGAGCCTGCCGACGGCTCAGTTTCCCGATATTGTCCCGCCAGAAATTGTCGTCAAGGCTACCTATCCCGGGGCGGATGCTAAGACTCTGGAGCAGTCCGTCATCACGCCGATTGAGCAGCAAGTGAACGGCGTGGACAACATGAACTATATGTACTCCACGAGTGCAAGTAATGGCTCGGCACAGCTAACGGTCGACTTTGATGTGAAGACCAAGCCGGATGACGACCAGATTCTGACCCAACTACGCGTCTCGCAGGCACAAAGTCAGTTACCGTCCGAGGTTCAACTTGGCGGCGTCACTGTCCAGAAGTCGCTTTCGTCGCCGTTCATGCTGCTTTCCGTCGCTTCGCCAAAATCCACCTACGACTCCACGTTTCTGGCGAACTACGCTTATATCAACATGGTGGACCAACTCGGCCGAGTCAAAGGCGTCGCTCAGGTGCAGGTCTTTGGCGCTGGTCAGTACGCACTGCGAATCTGGCTCAAGCCGGATCAGATGGCGAAGCTCGGGATCACGGTGACACAGATAACCAATGCCCTGTCGGTGCAAAATAACGTCAACCCGGCGGGCCAGATTAATGGTGAGCCTGTCCCCGGAAATCAGGATTTTACTTATAACGTGTTGTCGCAAAGCCGTCTGGTCAGCGTCGAGGAGTTTGGCGACATCATTCTGGTCTCGAACACAACCGGTTCGGTGCTTCATTTGAGGGACGTTGCGCGCATTGAGTTGGGTTCGCAGACCTACAATCTTTCTGGTCGTTTCAATGGCAAGCCTTCAGCCGTCATGGCCATTTATCAGCTTCCGGGATCGAATGCGGTGCAATGCGCGAAGGATGTTCGTGCCGCGCTCGCACTGCTCTCGACGCAGTTTCCTGCGGACATGGAAGCGAATGTGGCATTGGACACGACTGCGGCTGTCAACGCTGGCATTCACGACATTCTGACGACTCTGGTGATCGCACTGGTGCTTGTGATCCTTGTGGTCTACATCTTTCTCCAAAGCTGGCGCGCAACTTTGATCCCGCTGCTGGCTGTTCCGGTTGCACTCATCGCCACCTTTATGGTGTTCCCCGTGTTGGGGTTCTCCATCAATACGCTTTCTTTGCTGGGTTTGGTTCTGGCGATTGGGCTTGTTGTGGATGACGCCATTATTGTCGTGGAGGTGGTTACACGGCTGATTGAAGAGGGTATGACCCCACACGATGCTGCCATCAAGGGAATGGAAGAGGTCTCCAGCCCCGTCATCGCAATCGCGCTGATCCTATCTGCGGTGTTTGTGCCGACAGCGTTCATTCCGGGGATCACCGGTCGCCTGTATCAGCAGTTTTCAATCACGATCGCGATTTCGGTCATCTTCTCGGCCTTCAACGCGCTTACGCTTAGCCCTGCCTTGTGTGCGATGCTGCTGAAGCCAAAGTCTGAGAGCAAGAAAAAGTCGCTTCGGACGCGTTTCTTTGACAGCTTCAATCGTGTCTTTGGGCGCGTGACGGACAAATACATCAGTACATCTGGCTGGCTGGTGAGGAAGTCTGGAGTTGCTTTCGTAGTGCTGCTCTGCATCTCCGCATTGGCGCTTTATCTTGGCATCCGGCTACCCGGAGGATTCTTGCCGACAGAAGATCAGGGTTATGTCTTTGTTGGGCTTTCGCTTCCGCAAAGCTCCTCGTTGAAGCGGACGTCAGACGCCGCAAAGGATGTCGAGACGGCACTGATGAAGGTTCCCGGTGTCGATAGCGTCACTTCGGTCATCGGTTTCAGTCTGTTGAGCGGTACGCAGAGCACCTATAACGCCTTCTTCTTCGTCAGCCTGAAGGACTGGAGCAAACGCGAGTCGCACGATGAGCAATTCGCCGCCGTACAGAGCAATCTTACGCATACTCTTGGAGGAATCAAGCAAGGGATTGCGTTCTCGTTTCCCCCGCCGGCCATTCCAGGCGTGGGGAGTTCGGGTGGTGTCACGATGGTGCTTGAAGACAGGACCGGGAAGAACGACGCCGCCTTCCTGACACAGAATGTGGACAAGTTCCTTGCAGCGGCTGGCAAACGTCCCGAGATTGCGGCTGTGATCCCAACGTATTACCCAAGCGTTCCGCAGATTCACGTCGAGGTGAACAAGGAAAAGGTATCGCAGCAACAGGTGGCCTTGAGCGATGTCTACACCACGCTTGGCGCGTTTCTGGGTGGAGACCTGGTGAACTACTTTAACCGCTTCGGGCGACAATGGCAGACTTACGTCGAAGCGGACGGAATATATCGACAGGACATCAAGAACATCGATCAGCTTTACGTTCAGTCCGCCAACGGTAGTCGTGTTCCACTGAGTGCGCTGGTCACCGTAAAACGCGTCACGGGGCCGGAGTTTACGACCCGCTTTAATGAATACGAGTCCGCCACGTTGACGATCAACGGCGCGCCCGGCTTCAGCTCAGGCCAGGTGATGACCGCACTCGAACAAGTGTTTAGGCAATCCATGCCGCAGGGTATGGGCTATGACTATGAGGGTCTGAGCTATCAAGAACATCAGGCAGACCTGGGAACGCCAGCGTGGGTGGTCTACGCCATCTCGATCTTCCTGTGCTTCCTGATACTGGCTGCTCAGTATGAGAGTTGGTCGCTGCCGTTCGGTGTTCTGCTCAGCACACCGGTGGCTATCTTTGGAGGCTACCTTGCGCTCACCCTCCGGCATCTGGAGAACGATGTTTATGCACAGATTGGCCTCGTGATGCTTATTGGGCTCGCCGCCAAGAACGCCATCTTGATCGTGGAGTTTGCAAAAGGAAAGTATGAAGAAGGTGAGAGCATCTATGACGCAACCCTCGCGGGTGCCAAGCTGCGCTTTCGCCCCATCCTCATGACGGCATTTGCGTTTATCTTCGGCTGCGTGCCGCTCTGGTTTGCGAGTGGGGCAGGAGGTGTTTCGCGTGAAATTCTGGGAACAATCGTCATCGGCGGGATGACTGCGGCGACACTGATCGCTGTCCTACTCGTTCCGGTCACATACTCCTTCTCAGAACGGATCTCACAGCGATTCGGCCCAACCCAGAGTGCGAGTCTCGATGAGAAGCACTCTCCTGCCGAACCCCCGCCCGTTGTGCCACCCACTGGCAATCCACCCGCAGCCGCTCCTTTGCCGGAGGCCGCATGAAACGGATTGCGCTTTCCCTTGCAGGCCTTGGCGCCATCGTTTTGGTCGTGGGGTGCAGGATGGGCCCGAATTACAAGCGCCCTGTCATTGCGAACAGTCCTGCCTCATTCCGTGGAATCACGGCCCCGGATATTCAGCAGGCACCGGGGGCTACGCCTCTGGGCGCACAGAAATGGAATACAGTCTTCACCGACCCCATACTCCAGGAACTCATCGCCGAAGCGATCAAGAACAATTACGACGTAAAGATCGCAGCTGACCGTGTGCTTGAGCAGCAAGCGCAGTTAGGCATAACGAGAGCTGCCCAATTCCCGACGCTCAGCCTTGGGGGAACGTTCACCGCGAGCGGCGGGAACAACACGAACGGCAGCAGCAGCACAACCAATAGCGGCACGAGCAATAGCGGCACCACCAGCAGTTCGACAACGGGCAACCATCAGTATGGAGGGATCACCGCCTCGGCGGCATGGAACCTCGACTTCTGGGGTTTGTACCGGCGACAGACAGAGGCCCAACGCGCCTACCTCCGGGCCACCATCTGGGCTCAACAAGCGACCTACAGCACTCTCGTAGAGGATGTGGCAACCGACTACTACGAACTTCGTACCCTGGATGCAGCGCTTGAAGTGACAAAGCAAACACGGGAAGCACGCCAGCGCACTCTTGACCTGACAAAGACTCTACAACGAGGCGGGAACGATACCCTCGCCGATGTAAAGCAAGCGGAGGAATTGCTCTACGCAGCGGAGGCCAACATTCCCGACTACGAACGTCAGATTGAACAGCAGGAGAACCAGTTGGCACTCCTGCTCGGTCGCAATCCAGGAGCGGTAAAACGCGGCTGGGCCATCGCCGACACACCGCATCCGGTAGCTGTTCCTGTCGGATTGCCGTCAGAACTGCTGGAACGAAGACCGGACATTCGTCGCGCCGAGGAACTGCTCGTACAGGCCAATGCGAATATCGGCGCCGCGAAAGCTCAGTTGTTCCCTCAGTTCTCACTCTCTGGAGAAGGCGGCACATCCAGCAGTCAGCTCAAAGCTCTCTTGGACTCGAAGAACTTTTACTATGAGGCCTACAGCAGCGTCAGCCAGTCGATCTTCGACGGCGGCAAGCTGCGGAATAATCTCCGGTACTACAGAGCGCAAGACCAGGAATATCTCGACACATATCAGCAGACCATCGCCGG
>NZ_JAGSYE010000009.1 GCF_025685565.1 Granulicella aggregans | reverse complement strand
ACCGAGCCGAAAGCGTGGAGCTACCAGCTTTCAAACGGCTTCAAAACTTATTGGGAGCTGAGAAAGAAAGCAATGCCGATGCCGCTTCGGGTGGTTTATTCGGTCTTCGGCAACTGACTTTCGGCCTGGCACTAATCGCCTTGTCCTTCATCAGGTAGCCTTTGTTTTTGCTCTTGTTCCTATCTTGAAAAACCCATGTTTTTCGCAGAAAAACTGGATGTCGAGTTTCTGCCGCGCACGCAAAATCCTGTCAAGGCTGGCCGGTTTCATCGGCCACCGCGTAAGCGGCGCGTAGCGGCCTTTACTGGATTTTCGGGTGTGGCCGCTGTTGTTTGTTCTGGTTGTTGTTGCTGTTTTTTGTGGTTTTGGATGCCGAGAACCACGATTAGATAGAAGGGTAAAGATAAAGACTAAAAGACTAAGGGCTTGGAAATCACTGATTTCATTGTGTTTAGTGTCTTGACCCGCCCCCTATACCTACCGAGTTGCTTTCACCCGCCCCCTATACCTACCGGTTTCGTCTCGACCCGCCCCCTATACCTACCGGTTTTGGGACTTTAAGCTGTGGATAAGTGACGACCCGCCCCCTATACCTACCGGTTTTGGCTTGACCCGCCCCCTATACCTACCGGTGAGGGGCTAGAAACCTGTGACAAAAAGGCCACCCGCCCCCTATACCTACCGCGACCCGCCCCCTATACCTACCGGTTTTGGGCTCGACCCGCCCCCTATACCTACCGACTTCTGGTCATCGCCAAGGCGTTTGTTGGAGGCTTTCATGTCGTAGATGAAGTCGGAATGAGGATGCAAAGTGAACTCAACATCGAGCAGCTTTCCGCGTGGGCCTGTCTTATCCTCGCGCCTGTAGCTGAGCAAGACTCCGCGTGCGGTCAGCTCGCGAAACGCAGCCTCCAGCTTCTCAATGCCTCTGCGTCCTCGCGCATATTCGTCTAAGAGGCCACTGTCACGCTTGACGGTGCTGTAGAGCATGTCGAAAGGCTTGAGATGGTGAGCAAAGGTGTATTTGAGAGCGAGCTGCTTGTGAAGCCAGCGGGCGAGCTGGGTGCTGTGGCTCATCATCAGGTGATAGTTGAATTGCCGGTAGGTCACCTGGTCGATACTGCCGGTTACGAGGGGATGGAACTGAACCATCCAGCGGGCTTTAGGGTCTTCGCGGAGCTTATTGCGGGAGACGGCCGCCAGTGTCGGCAGATAGGTTGACCTGACCATTCCCTCGCTGCTGCCATCATTGGGCCTGATGTCTACGACGCACTGAGAGAGGATGTTGAGCGCCTGCACGATTTCCTGATAAGAGCGTGTGTGCCCGCGCCTTTGCAGCTCTTCACGAAGAGCATAGAGCGTGAACGAGACCCCGCTCCGATAGTTGGGCTTATCGAAAAACCCGGCCTGCTGGTCAATAGCGAGCTTGCGCAGCGCATCTTCCACCAGCTCTTCGGTCGCGCTCGGGTAGTAGTCGCGGTCTACGCCGTCCGGGTCGGTGACGCGGGCCGCATAGATAGTCCGCGTATACATGCGTTGCCGATATTGAAACCCTGCCTCGTGCTTCTCAAGGAAGCGGTCATTGATGCGGGCTTTGGTCATGGCCTGGCGGCTGACAGAGTAGCGCGGCACGCTGTCCCATAGGTCGATGGCGTTGGAGAGCGAGTCCCGCTGTTCATCGGTATTGGCTAGAAAAGTCTGAAAAAGGCTGAGCTGCCTGTTTTCATATTCAGCGGCGGTCGGTTTTGGCAACCTGTCTGCGCCCTCCGTTTCCTTCGGCACGATGGTGCGGGAAACCGGTTTGGCTGTCTTAGGCTGCTTTGTCATGCGTGTCGCTTTCCTGTTGTTGCAATGCTGCTTTTACTGTGGCTCCGAACCACTGGCAACCTCGGCCGGTGCGGATGTTGAGCTGGTTTAGCTCGCGTGCGATCGCACGGTAGCTCATCCCCTGCCCTTCCAGGCTGCGCATGATGTTGAGGATCTCCGGCGCGGGCCTGCGGGCGACGTGGACGGCGCGGGCAAGGCTGAGAGCTTCCTGCGGCCGGGGATTGCCGAGCTGTATGCCTCGCGCCTTAGCTGCCTTCAAAGCGGCTTTGGTGCGATGTGAGATTTGCTCGCGTTCATGCTCCGCAAAAGCGGCCAGCATGTGGAGCATCAGGCGGTTCGCATGGGGATTGTCACAACATACGAAGTCCACGCCGCCATCCATGAGGGCTGAGATAAAGGCGACGTTGCGACCGAGCCGGTCAAGCTTCGCGATAATCAGAGTGGCTTTCTTCCTGCGGCACTCTTGCAGAGCCGCGAGAAGCTGGGGGCGATTCGTGTGCTTCTTGCCGCTCTCGACCTCGGTGTATTCGGCAGTGAGCTTCCCTGTCCCAATATGCTGAAGCACCGCTGCACGCTGTGCCTCTAGCCCTAGCCCACTGGCTCCCTGTCGGTCGGTAGACACTCGGAAATATGCAATAAAGGCTGACATCTAGTTGACTCGGTTTCGGGGTGGGTATTTGCCTTGCCGCCAATTTTCCGGGCGCTTATGCCTTCCCGAACGCCATGCTTTTTCGTGCTCGGTAGGGCCAAGATTCTTACTCGTGCCGCTGCGCTTAGTGCCGGGTATCCAGCCTTGGGGTTCCGGGTCTATGCCGTAGTACCTGGCGATGGAGGGAAACTGCCCTTTGAGCAGATACTTACCTGCGCCGAGCAGCGCGGGCACTTCCTCGATATGAATCGGCTGAGGAGTGTAGTTCTTAGCCGCAACGCTTTTGAGCCATCCATCCAGCTTTCGAGTGAAATCTTGTTCCCGAGCGGGCGGTACATGGACAAGCCAGTGCGCGTGAAAGTGACCTCTATCTTCCGGGTTCTCAAGCACCCAAAGAAAGGTAGGAACCGCAGCAAAAGCGGCGAACTTACGAGATGGGTTCTTTATCCAGCGGACGAACTTCCGGCGCATTTCAAGGAACGCCGGTCCCATTTCAAAGATGGTTAGCGAGGTTTCCCAAAAGTTGATAGTTACAAGAAGGTTAGGCTCAACGTCCAGACTCCGAGCGAGCCTAACCCCGTGATAAAGCGTCCGACCCCCGCGACGTTGAATGTACTGCGTTTGTTGTGGAGGACTAATCTCTATCCGCTCTGCCTGCATGAGACCCCCTATAGCTTGGGCTGGTAGCTGTGACCATTACATTGTATGGGTGTTTTTGTCAGTGTTGATGCCATATGTATCTAAAGGAGGGCGCTAGTGCAATATTTGCAAACGTCCGTTTGGATTATTGCAGTTGACCATATTTCGTGCAAGAAAGCAAGAAATCTTGCAATGTTGCATATGGGGTAGGCTTGAAAAGCCTGGGGCCTACCTCAGAGAGGTAGGCCCGACAGCCTGGTCTTACTTGTTAGAGGCGACGAGAGTCGCCGTTGCCTTCGTCGGGATTTCGAGCTTCGGGCCTTCGACCGTGAAACGAAGGTCGTTGGTCGCCAGCGTGTTGCTCGTCCATCCTGTTCCGGCCAGGAACAAGTAAACGATTTTGATTCGCCACTCTCCCGGAACAGCCTTGTCCGGCAACTTGGCATGAAGCAGGAATTCCGTGCGCTCACGGTTGGTGGGTTCACCGGAAGCGACGGTAAGCTCCTGGTCTACCAGAACCGGAGACAGCCGTACTTGGAAGTAGGCTCCCTCTGGCAAAGGCGTGTCGAGCTTCATCTTGAAGGAGACTTCACTACCGCTGCGGAGCGGTTCGTGATGAGCTTCGAGTTGTGCGGCAACATGGTTGTCAGTCGGACTTACAGCCTGTCCGAATGCGAGTGCTGTCGATAAGGACAGCAGGCAAACTGCGGTGAAACTGGCTTGCTTGGTCATTCGCTACCCCCTCCTCAGGGGGCTGGTAGTGCGTTAGTAACCAGCAGCACGAATTGACGAACGCGAGAATAGGGGATATTCTCGAAAAAGCAGAAAAAACCCGCCCTTGGAAAAAGGGTCTTTTTTTGCGCCGTCGATTCGTCTGCTGGTTGAAACGTCTCTGAGCGCGTCCAACGCTTAGAAGACACAAGTGCGCTCTTTTAGAAAACGAACGCGTGGGAGAACTAGCTAGTTACCGACCAGAAACGGCCATTCGATAGACCTAAAAAAGCGCCTATCTCTATCCATTATATCACGTTGCGGGCATAGCTGTGAAATGGCTGTCGCAAATCCTCATTTGCGACAGCCATTTGTTTTTCTTCTCGGTGTTTTCGCTAGGATTTCGCCTGCAAGAAAGCATGAAAGCAAGATAGCAAGTAATCTTGCTGGGTCATGTCGGCTTCGAGCGCGGCCCTCTTCAACGCCTTCACTTCCGCTGCGGGCCAGCGGAAATTGACCGGCGTATCGTTCTTGGACGGCTCCGCTTCCCTGCCCTTCTCCTTCATTGTGCGCGGGCTGGTTGCGGCCGGGGGCTGATGCGTGGGCGCGGCAAGGTCGATGTCGAGTGCGGCTGCTTTAGCCATTGGCTACTTCCTTTCGCTTGGCCTGGGTCGGGATGCAGGCTTTGATGTTCTTCCATAGCGCCGTCATTTCCTGGGCGGCTGGGCCTTTGGCCAGAAGCTCCTGGGCGGTGCGGCCGTCCGTCATCGACGCGGCATAGGCCGTGCGGTCAGCAACGAATGTCGGGGCAACTTCCCCGAATTTAGAGAGCAAGGCGACCGACTGCGCCGTGATGCTCGCATTGACCTTGGTGCGCATCATGACGAAGACGAACGGGATGTGTTCAGCCTTGAGGAGCTGGAAGGTTGCGGCGGCCGACCAGATGTCGGAAGGGCTGGGCTGCACCGGCACAATGACTAGGTCGGCGAGCCTAAGCAGGGACAGCACGTCCTCTCCCCTGCTCGGCGCGGTATCGACAAAGCAATAACGGGCTCCGCGTTCTTCAAGCTTAGTGAGGCCCTGCCCTATGGCTGCGAATGGCAGCTCGACGCGCTGCGGCGTTTCAGCCTCCCGCAAGTTATGCCATTGGGTGAGCGTTCCCTGCGGGTCGGTGTCGATGAGGTAGACCGGGCCGTCGCCGTCGCGTTCCGCCTGGGTTGAGATATGGACAGACAACATGGTCTTGCCGCTGCCGCCCTTCTGCGAATTGATGATGATAGTCTGCATGATTCCTTGGTTTCAAGATTGCAAGATTTCTTTATAACTATATATCTTGCTTTCTTTATTGCAAGGGAACTTGCGACAACGCTACGCGCTGGGCGTGGTCGGTGTCGTATGAATCGGGTCGTCACTCGCTCGTTGAATCTCGAACGCCGCCCGCACGAGGCCGCCCAAGCAGTCGTTATCTGCCCACGTTTTGACTTCCAGGTCGCGTAGCGTGCCAAAGAGGACATCGGGCCTCAAGTCCGAAAGAGGCAGATGATAGGTTGCCGGGGGGAACTCCATGTATATCCGCTTCGTGTCGCGATTGAGCTTCCACGGCCCCCAGTTCGATTCATCAATTTTGCCCATGCGCTCTATGAGCTTGCCGAATGCTTCATCGAGAGAACTTATGCTGTGCTCATCCATTGGGCCATCATACGGGAGGTTTGACAGCCCTATCTTGAATGCAAGAAAGCAAGATTTCTTACTTTTCGCCGGAGGGCAAGGCAGCGGCCGTTACCTTGATGGACTCAACTATCGGGGCATCCTTTGCTGGCGGGTCGTAGAGGTCTTTGTGAAACTCCCGGATATGCTTGCATCGGCCATAGTCGATGGCGTGGACGATGGGCCAGAGGTTCCGGCCGGTGACTTCGACGACCATGAAGGAGTAAACCAGCGTGAAAATCGAATCCTCATCGTGGTCGTAGATGATGTCGAGCAGATAGGTATAGGCAGGAAATCGAGAGGGCAGGGAAGCACTCTGGATGTGAAGCCTGGTCGCATTGTCGCGAAACTCGACGGCGGAATATGTGCGGTCGTGATTGAACAGGGGCATGTCGCCTTCGTCGGCCGGAGAGGGTGAGGTTTCCCGGTCAGACTCGCGACGGCCCTTCTCCCGCCCCGTGCTTCCGCTCCATAAACGGCCAAACCCGGCCTTATCCAGCTCTTCGGTCATCGCTCTAGCTCTCCAATCTCGCGGGCCAGTTCGCCCGGCTCCTGCGCTCGTCGTCGCCAGTATTCGGCAGCTTTTACAGCCAATCCAAGGGCTGCGTCACGGGCCTGCGCTATGCGTCCGGCCGCGCGTTGCCACCAAGTAAACCCATCCGCATGGATCTCCGGCACGGCCCCATGCGCTTCAATCGCCCCGATGAAGGGCGCGGCGGCGGCCCGTACGCGCTCCTGGGCGGTCGGCTGGTCCTGGGCCGGGGATGTAATGCGCTCGCGCTCCTGGCTGATGGCGGTCTCCAGCTCCCGCCGCTCCGCTAAAAGCGCGTTGTACTGCTCGACGTGGCGGTTGTAATCGCCCGCTCGTGTGGCCTCGCCGCGCCGCTCCTGGCCGCTGGCCTTGGGGCCTAGATGAATGGTTCCCTCGCGCTCGATGCCGCGCTCTTCAAACGAACGATGGTCAACGCGGAGGTCGGAATTGACGGCCGCAAGCGCTTCGTTGATGAAGTCGGCCGCCAGCTCGCGGAGCTTCACGACTTCCTTTCTGCCGGTGCTGCGGTCGTCTAGGATGCGGGTCTTTTTTCCCATCCCGCTTGGCGTAACCTCCCGCGTGGTGAAGAGAATATGCGCGTGGTAATTGCGGTCGTCACCGTCGCGGCTCGGAGCATGGAGGGCGACCGATACGGCAACGCCGTAGCGGTCTACCAGCTCGCCCGCGAAACGTTCCACGATGCGCTGACGGTCGGGAAGGGAGAGAAGGGAAGGCAGCGCCAGCTCTATCTCCCGGCCCACGGTGCTGTTCTTGCGTGTCTCGGCTTGCTCGGCCGCGTTCCATAGTGCCTCGGGGTCATGCACCCACTCGGGCGCGTCCACGGGCGCTACGGTGAAGGCGGCTTCAACGCCGCTCTTGCGGGTGTAGTCATGAACGATGTCGTGCAGCTCGTCATGGAAACATTCGCCCATGCGATACGCTGCGGCCGCAACGACGGAGCGGCCCGCCGAACGGCTTATGGTCTTCATGGTGGAGTGATACCAGCTCGCGGTCGTCATGCCGCCTCCAAGGGGCAGGGAAGGGAAGTCCCGTCGCGCATCCAACCGGCGCACGGTTGGGAGGGAGTCCAGAGGGGCAGGGCCGCCCCTCCTGGTCGTGATTGAACCGCGAAAGGTTCACGGCATCCAATCCGCGCAGGGTTGGTCTGGGTCGATGGGGCAGGAACGCCCCTCGTAGTAGTGCAGGGAGCTAAATCCCTGCCGCACGCAAACGCAGTTTGCATCAGTGCGCCCTTCGGTATTTCTACCCTTTCGAGATGAGGGTAGCATTGGAGTGAAAATTGTAGAAGCCAGAAGTTTAGAGATTGCTATAGTGCTGTGATATTTTTAGCAACCCCAGAAAACAGGAGAGCTAGTCATGCAGCCTGACAAACTGAAACAGCTCATGGAGAAGCGCAACGCGGTCAACGCGCGAATCCGCAGGGAACAGAACAAGCTCAAGGCTGGTGAGCGCCGGGACGACACACGGCGGAAGATTCTTGCCGGTGCCGCCGTGCTGGAATGGGCTGCGAAAGATAGCGACTTCGCTGCACGCTTGCAGGGAGAGCTGCGGGTCTTTCTGGTGCGTGACAACGACCGGGCGCTGTTCGGATTGCCGCCGGTCGAAAAGCAGGACGCGCCCCTGGAGGATGAACGGGAGCGGCAACGCGCATAAGCCCATCGAGGGCTTATAGCGCCTTGGGATTTAACGCTTAGGTGCCGAGGCTGGCTGTTATGCTGTCGGCCATATGTAAATCCTTGGAGTGGAAAGGTTCCAAATGGACCCGACGCACGTAGTCGTGACTTCTGGCAATGAAGTGGGGGAGTGGGCGCGCAAAATCATCGAGGTCTACATGACCTGGTACACCTTTTTTGCAAGCTCGAATGTTCTGGCTATGGGTTGGATTTTTGGCTCGGAAATAGACCAAAGCGTAAGGCCCATGCTGAAGCCAATTTGCATTCTGTTTGCGATTTTGAATGTGCTTGGGGCTATTTCAACTGGTGTAGTTGGTTCGTCCGTAGGCCCACAAATCCCCGAATTCAAGAAGCTCATTTATTGGGCGGCCGGAGCCAACGGCTTTGCCTTGCTGGGGTTCGTCGTGGTCTGGTGGGTCTGCTACAAGAGGCTTAGCGCACCGCTTCCAGCGGCCATACTCGCTAGGCCAGGAGCCACTATAAACATCAATAGTGCCGGAAATACTGTCATAAACAACTAGTCTTGCAACAACCGAGTCTGGCAGCTAAAGTCAACGGCTTCATTCATAGCGATGGAGAACGCCGTGGCTCGAAAGCCCCATATCCAAGATTCGGACGAACATGCGCCATGGCCGCAGCCGGAAGACTTGCGCCAGTGGCTCAATGAAGAATCTCGCCGGGTGATGAAAGAAGCGGAGCTACGCATCATTGATGCAACCGAACTCGTTACAGGGTTTCTCACAGGCCATATAAGCCGAGAAGAGGCGCAAGAGCGGTCTGCCGAGTACCACAGAAGGTGGGGAGACGCGCTCCGAGATGTGCCCGAACTCAAAGACGGAATGACTGCTCAAGAAATCTATGCAGCGCAGCGCGAGCATAGGGAAGGGCAGACAGCGGCCAAGAAATGGGCGGGAAAACCCAGCAGCGACCGTGGCGGTCGGTAAGTCTGTCTTCGACCTCGACGACCGATAGCTTTTTGAGCTTCGCAATCTGGGATGCACTAGGACCATTGTTCCGTTGTGGAAACTGGCGGTGTGGGAATTGAATACCCACGGCGGAGGTTGTTGCGCGTTATTTTCCTCGTGTCTAGCACCCAGATATCCGAGGGGAGCCTCTCCATGACGACACGGGTTCCGAAGGTTCTCCAGTGACCATACATCGCATAATCTCCGTCGCTGTCTGCTGCCACTAGCATTATGTTGAACACTCTTCCCTCTCCTGGCACCCAAGGGATAATTTCACATCTAATTTCATGCTCCCACGCGGGGGTTCTTCGGCTCACACGACATTGGAGGAAATACTTTTTGTTGATGTAAACCACTAGCCAGACCCGCAAATCGGCATCGAGCGCGTCGATTCGACCGCGTACCGCAATAACTATGGAAACGTCCTCCATCTCAGCCGGTTCCGTTATGCAGGCATCCACTCGACCGAATAAACAGTGCAGATTGTTGGGGCTGGCTGCCTTCACCCGGCGTGGACGTGGCGTATAGACCATGTAACTGCGGGGCGGCAGAACAAGCCAAATTTCGTCCGGACCGGCCGAAGCGTAATGGTCTTCAAGCATGTTTCTGAGGCGGTTCGCCGTATTGCGAACAAGGGGACTGCCACGGTCGTACTTCCGGCCGAGTCCTTCGGTTATCTCCTGCACTGTAGGCGGTGTGTCGTTTGTGAGTGACCAATTCACTAGGTATGACAGAAGCTCTTTGGCGTTTTTCTGATTTTCCAGCGCCGCACTGCGGTGCAAGGTTTCGACTTGGGCGTGAATAAGCCCGGGCTCGATGGCCGCCTTTCTCAGAGGCACCAGTTTGTTGTTTTTGGGGGCGCTCATCGTCAATCGCTAATTGTCGCATCGGCGCTTATCGACACGCCGATTGTGCTTCCTCCCGCGACTTCATTCTTGCGATGGTGAGTTAGAACATGGGGCAACACCCCAGAGGGGGAATCATGAAAGCTGAAGTGATATCACCAGGACGCAGCTCCGACGCGGCAATGGGGCGCGGCTTCACAAGCAAATTCGGCCTTCATCCGGGCATGGCCCTGCTGACGGTCGGCGTAGACACGATGCTGTTTGCAAGCGATATCGCGACGGCGGGATTCATCATCCCTCTTACCCTCGCTGTGGCTGCGGGCCTCGGCGTGGTTACGTTCATGGCGCAGAAGAAATGGTACGGCGACGACAACGAGTCGGCGTTCATCAAGGCAGCTATCGTAGCCGGGCTTACAGCAATTCCGACATCTCTGCCTGGGTTCCTCTGCGCTCCGGCCGGAGTCGTTGGTCTCTTTCACCGGAAGCGGGGGTAAGCGATGGCGCAACGCAGCTTCAGTGAGCAACTGCAGAAAGGTCTCGCGGATGCCGTTGCCGACATCCGCGAGAAGGTTGTCGAGGAGCCGATGTGGGGCCGCTCGCTGGGAGATAACGAACCCTTCCCCTGGCCGCAGTCAGATGGCAAATCGTTCGGCAGCAGCGAGCGGACTATCGAGCGCGAGCCGGAAATCGACATGGAACGCTAACCCTTGGGGGCGGATATGAGCTTTGTAAAAGACTTGAACACTCCGCTGCTAAGGCTGTCACCCCACGATGTGCTGACTCTTGAGGCAGCGCATCGTGGGTGTCACATCTTCGGGGCTGTCGGTAGCGGAAAGACTTCTGGCTCCGGCCAGGCCATTGCCGGCGCGTATCTTCGTGCCGGCATGGGCGGGGTCGTCACCATCGCGAAATTTTCGGATATTGCCATGTGGCAGGGCTACGCAAAGAAACACGGGCGTGAGCGCTCCATCGTACTGTTCGATGAAAATCAGGGCTTCAATTTTCTCGACTATGAGCTGGGCCGTCACGGGACGGATGGGATTGGGTCGGTCGTTGAGTGCCTGATGCTGGTTCTCGAAGCCTGCAAGTCAAGCAGCCCAGGCGCAAAGCAGAGCGGCGGAGATCCGTTCTGGATGGAATCGACACGAGAGGCCCTGCGCTACACCATTCCGCCTATCTACGCGGCTTTTGGCAGCGTCACCATTCCTCACATCATCCGCTTCATCAGCTCGGCCGCTCCGAGCGTGAAGGATGCGAAAGACACCGAATGGCAGGAGCGCTCGTTTCTCTACGAAGTGATGAAGATGGCCGCGCTGCGGCCGAAAGTGCCGCTGGGCGAAGGCGCGATGCGAAACATCATCGACTATTGGGGAGAGCGTTTCCCCGCTATCCCTGACAAGACACGCGGCAATATCGTCGCCTCAGTGACAACCGCGCTCGACCGCTTCATGCATGGCAGGCTGCAACGCGTCTTCTGCGGCCGGACAACGGTGGTTCCTGAGATGACGTTTCATGGGGCGTGCATCCTCTTGGCGATGCCGACGCTTACCTGGAACACGGATGGAGTCATTGCCCAGAAAATCCTCAAGTTCTTCACGCAACGCGCCATCCTGAACCGCAACAGCCTGGCTCCTGAGCATCGCGAGCGCAGCGTCTTTCTCTTCTCAGACGAAGCGCAGGAGACAGTCACTTCCTACGATGGAGAATTCCTCTCTGTGTGCCGCGATTCGCGGGCCTGCGTGGTCAACCTGACGCAATCGCTGCCGAACTACTACAGCAAAATGGGTGGCGACATGCCACGCGATGCTGCTCACCAGCTCGTGGGTAAATTCGGACACTTTCTCTTCCACTCCAACTCCTGCCCTGACACGAATGAGTACGCCGCTCGCGTGATTGGCAAAGCCGTGACGCAACGCAAGAGCTACAACAAGGGGTCTTCTGCAAACCTAAATTTCGGCATGTCGGCAGGCGAAAGCGCAGGCGATAACAGCTCGCACAATCACAGCCACGGGGGTCAATCCTCCAGCAGCGGCTTCGGCTCCGGGTCGTCGAGCGGAAGCAATTGGGGCTCCAATCGAGGCCAAACCACCGGCACTACCGAGACCTACGGCTGCACGGAAGCGATTGAATACGTCATCGAGCCTGGAGAGTTCGCCCGGATGTTCAAGACGGGCGGAAAGCAGAACGACTACGAAGTGACGGGCCTTTGGTACAGAACGGGACCTGGCTTCAAGGCAAGCGGCAGCAACATCCTCATGGGGGTATTTAGACAGCGATGAAACCACCTTCAGCTCTCGCACGCATCACAGGCACCCCGTTCGTTGCACTCGTGCTGTTCGGGGTATATGCGGCCGTTCTCCTGGGCTGCTCACAAGGTCACATTCCCGTCTGGATGGCGGCCATTGCCGTGATGTTCGCGGTCGCGACCGGCAACTCGGTTATCGAGGTCAGCCACTACAAGCGGTGGATGGCTCGCTGGGAAGCGATGGGCGGAAGCGAAGAGGACGTGCAAGCCCGGCTCAATCGCACGCCCTGGCTGTCGATGCTGATGGCGGCCGCGCTGCTCGTCTTCCTGCCTACGCTGCACACGGCGAACGATGAGACCGTGACGATGGCTTATGTCATCGTCTGGCTTCTCTCGGCCCTCTACCTTGTCGTCGCGCTGTGCAAGGTCCTCTTTCGGCGGCGCCGTCGCAGCTCGGATAACTCAGGGCGCCAGGTTGAAGAGCAAGCCTCGCCGACGGAGTATCTGGTCGGCCGGGCCAGCTCGTCGCCTTCGCTTCATGACGCAACGCGAAACCTGCCGGATTATGCGGCCGCCATGCTGCGGAACCGGCGAGACGAAAATTTCTAAAAGCGAGAAAAGGGGGGCTCTGCCCCCCTTTTGAACCCCCCGGGATTTAACGCTTTGCTGCCAGGGCTGGGGGTTTGGATTTTTGCTTGGCCTGGCGTTGCTCGTGTCGCCGGAGGCGTAGCTCCTTCAACGTTTCAAGCTTGTCCTCTTTGGGCGGTTCTGTCTTCTCCAGAAGGTCCGCGTACACCCCTAAGAAGCCGTTGCTGTTCCAGTTCGCCATTGCGCCAGCATAGGCGGCTTTTTGATTTCTGCAACAAAATTCAAAAGGACGATGACGTGGGGCTAGAGAAGCGCCACGCCGGACGCTTTGCAGGCGGCTATCAGCTCGTTGTCGAGGGTCGCCAGAGGAAGATTCTTACGCTGCGCCAGCTCCAGGTAAGACGCATCATAGGACGTAAGCCGGTACGTGACGGCCAAACGATGAACATCGGTAAGGATGCGGTCGGAGCTGTCCGGGTCCATCATGATATTCAGCCTGTTCAAGGTCGCCAGAAACTCATCAACCCGAAGCTCTGTCAGAATGCCGTCCTTCTGCGACTTCGCCAGAACCGCGCTCACTTCGTAACGCCACAGCACCGGCACTAGGGCCGCACCGGTCGCGAGCTGCTGTAGTACGCCATCGGCGTAGGGGTGCGCTGCATTCTGAAAGCACCATCGCATCGTGACGGAATTGTCGAGAACGAAGACCGTCAAGCCCGGCCTTCACGCATGAGGTCTTGGATGCTCACCCCATCGGGGAGCATGTTGCCCTGGCGCAATTGCAGCATCCGCGCCGCGGCTTCCTGTCCCTCGGTCGGCCGCGGCCGGGATGCAACAAGGTTTGCTTCAACCTGAAGGCCGCGCAGAAAAACCTCACGCGCCAGCTCGTCCGCGCCTTTGCCTTCCAAGGCGGCGATGTGAGTAAGCTGGGCTTCCTGCTCGACGGTGAGAGTGATTTCCATAGTTTTCAGGGTAGGAAGAGCCGGGGGTGGTGTCAACTGAAGAATAGGCTTTGCCTGGCTGTAGACCGGGTGTAATGTGCAAACGGGCCAGCCGGAGGATAGGGCAATGCAGGGATGCAACCCGAGCGCCGAGCTGGAGGCCGGGGCTGGTAGTGATGGCTTAGCCATCCGGGGGTGGCTAAGCCACTCCCAACCGCTTCCCCTCAAGCCTTCTTTTTTTTCACAGGTGATTTTCGGGGTATGACCTCGCGCGGGCCAGTGACAAGGCCACTTCTGAGGAATTCATCAATCGCGGTCGCGGGTAGCGGCTCCGACGTTTTCGTCTACGTTCATGGGGGAGGCAGCAGGCCTCCCCCAATCTTTTCTTGCAGCCTGGCTGGAAACCCCTATTATTTGCGGCATGATTAGAACTGAACGGAAAATGCTGTATCTCTTCCTCACGGTGCCTGCACTCCTCGCAGCATCGGGGTTCTGGTTCCCTATCCTGTACGCGTTGCTGCCGGTCGGCATCGTCCTTGTCTACTGGCTCCGCAAAACGTCGCGTGAATACGTTGCAGGACTCACCCCAGAGGAATCGAAGTCTCTTGAAGAATTCAAGTTTATAAACTACCCCTGACCACCCCCAGCCCTGGCCTGAAAGCGATAAATCCTGTGGGGCAAGCTTCGCCCCACGAAGAAGGCTTGTTCCCGCGCATTAGAGGCCCGTGGAGAGGTTTTTGCGATTTTTTGGTACTGCACTATGAAATTTCGGTTTTGGCGGCTTCCTGGGGCATTTCTGGCCGATTGTGATGTGCCGTAATTGCCTAATCCGTCCTGGTGTACGCTCGCTTATGCGAAAACTGCGGCTGAACCGATGGGTGCTTATCGGCATTTTGCTTTCGGTGATTTGGGCGGTAGGTGCGGCCATTCACACGCACAATGACACAGTGAAAACTGCCAATTTCTGGGTGAAGCAAGAGCAGAGTTTTTGCGTTCCTGCCACACAAGCCAAGCAGGGCGAGGATAGCTGCGAAGCGAAAGCGGCGAAGACCTACAGAACGTGGATGGAAGGCGACAAAGAAAACATGGCGATTGTCGCCCTCGCCCCAATCCCTTTCGCTTGGTTTGCAGTGTTCGTCCTGGTCTATGTCGTCCGGGCGCAAATCGTTGGGTTCCGCGCGGTCGTGCCGTGGGCCACGCTCACGAGGCCGAAGAAAGTGTTTGTAGGCCTCTGCTGCCTGGTGAGTGCTCTTTTCGTGTTGTTGGGCTTGGTCATGGCCATGAATCTTTATGTCGATACGCAGGTGCCGGTTGGCATGGCCAGCTTTCAAGACCTGACGAAAACCTGGAATGGCGGTGTCATGGTCACTGGCACATGGACGCGGACGGATCTAACCGACGACACGATTGCAGACCCTCTCCAGACCTCGAAAATCGTCTGTGATAGGGCTGCAAACAAATGCACGGAAGCCCTGGCATCAGTCTCCGGCACAACCATGATGGCTGATGTGGTCGATTATGACGTTCAGAGCTGGACGGCCGATGCAATAGTGATGCGGAAGGATGACCTCTGCGCAACGGAAGTTTTCACCATCGACCTGAATACAAAGGCAGTGACAGGCGCGGGACACACAGACCACGAAACCGATAGCTATTGCGCCGGAAATCACACCGAGCCGAAAGCGTGGAGCTACCAGCTTTCAAACGGCTTCAAAACTTATTGGGAGCTGAGAAAGAAAGCAATGCCGATGCCGCTTCGGGTGGTTTATTCGGTCTTCGGCAACTGACTTTCGGCCTGGCACTAATCGCC
>NZ_JAGSYE010000008.1 GCF_025685565.1 Granulicella aggregans | reverse complement strand
AGCTGAAGAAGTCGCGCATCCGCGTGCGGGCTTCCGGCCGCGCGGTGAACACGGAGGGCAGGGAAGAGGGAAGGAGCGCGATTGCTGTGCTCATCAGGAGCCCTTAGCTAGCTGCTCTGGCATCACCGTATGCGTACAGTGGGGGTGATTAGGGATCAATATCTCTTTTGAACTCCAGTCACCCTGCCGATATCGCTGCAACAGCCTCTCGTAAAGCTGCTTTGCGTCATGATGCTCCCCGGCAATTTGCGCGCAAGGGCTGGAGGCCTCCTCTTCGCTGGAATGTCCAACATAACAGCGCGTCTCACCGCCATCTAGAATTCGCTTCAAAACGGCTTGGTTATAAAAGCAACTCAGCTGTGTCCGAACCAGCCGCTCTGCCCAACCAGAAGCAAAAACTCTATTGTTGCCGCCGTGTACCGAGCCCTCACGAGGCAGCTCCCGTTCCGTACGGTCATATGCCTCGCGCAAACCGATCTTGCCGGCTACAAGATCGTGGAGGATGACTTTGAGGCACTCGATGCGGGCACCGCCCTCCGTAACCTTGCCTGGCATGGGTTCACAATCAACAAGCGTGACGATGTCAGTCCGAAGGTCCTGGTTCTCCGTAAGAACTGTCAAAATCTCTTTGAACTCCCGAGCGTATCTTCTGTCCATGGTCGTGCTCCTTTTACGCATGATAAAGGACATTATCATGCACGTAAGGAGAACGACTTGCTCCCGCCAGACTCGGCAGTCCCGACCTCCGCTGAAAGGGACGTTCAGAGAGTACAAGCAGAGAAGGGAGTGGCTGAAACGCCGGTTCAAGAAGTACAAACCTAAAAACCATCACACCAGCCGAAGCCCTTGAGCATTTGCTTCCTTCATCATTTTGAAAAAAAGGACATTTTCGTGACATCTGACGGAAGACTGAATAAGCTTAGGGTTAAATCCCTGCTATGCTCGACGCCGCTTCCCGAGGTCGCAAGGCTTCTGATCCGTATCATCCCAAATGATGCAAGGATCTTGGCCATCTAACCTTAGGACCGGTGTCATTTAGGACCTGCACAAATGCTGCCTTATTCGCAGAAGCGTCACTCATCCCGTTCCGGGATCGCATTCTCCCTTACCGTATTGGTTGGCGTGATGTGCTTTATGCCACAGGTTTCAGCACAGCAGCAGCTTCTGAATCCGTCCACTCTGCCCGGTCCGCAACCCTATACGACGGTTGCTTCCGATAGTGAACTAGTCAACAACGCGAACGGCAGCGTACTGGTTTCAATCCCGCTGCTGCATCTGCCAGGTATAAACGGCCTCGACCTGGATCTGTCTGTCAATTACACCTCGAAGCATTGGGATCTGTCGGGATCCGTCATGGAGGCGACCGGAACTTATTCTGGCACTCAGCAGCAATCAATTACGAATGCTTCCCTTCAGTGGAGCAACAATCTTTCTGTCGCGAATGACTTCGGCGGGACAATGTTGAGCGTGCCACGCTTGTTTTACAGCAATCAGTATCTGACGACGAATATAACGACCTTCAATGATGGCAGTTCGGAATCGAGCTACCAGCCGATCTATTGCGCTTCCAGCTTTGTTTATATGGACGAGAGCGGAGGGATGCACACATTCCTCAATCGAAGAGACTGTTATCCGGTCAGCCCAGGGAGTGGCTTCCCGACGATCAACGTCTCGGACTCCGGGGATACTTCACTCATTCGACTCGATACGACATCGTTGTCCGATATGAAGGTCTATTTGAAGAACGGGGATGTCGTTCATTTCGCCGGCACTCAGTCGACAAGTGGAGGCATCACGGTCGATAATCCCACGCCGATCTACCCTTCGTATATTCAAGACCCTAACGGCAATCGGATCACCTTCTCGACCGTCACGAGTTCGGGTTTTTCAATCACGGACTCTCTTGGCAGAATCGTCACCGTGCAGCACGGTTCGGGTACATCCACGATTCAGTACAAAGACTCCACCGGCGCATCGCGCAGTATTGTCGCAACAAGCGCAACTGCGCAAGGAAGTGATGTCACTCTTCATGCTTCCCAGTGCAGCGGACCTTATTGGAACAACAACACCGTTACCATACCGACAAGCTCCGTTTCGGACTTCGGCTCTACGAATAGTTTAGTTTCAATTGTCCTGGACAGCGGAGACATCGCACGCACGTATGTGATTACAACCGATTCCGTGGGCGAGCCGATAGAGGTCCAGCTTCCGAGCGGAGGCTACAACCGTTATGCCTACCAAACCTATCAAGGGTATTACTTCGCAAGCCCGTTCGCGTGTGGCCAGTACGACGTTCGTGAAATAAGCCAGAAGTTCGCCTGCAGGTCCTCGTCTGGAAGCTGCGGGCAGGAAGACACGACGACATATACTCCCGCCATCGCCGGGACTGCAAATTCATCCATGACTGTTCTTGACCCTGCAGATGTAAATGGGCAACAGCGAAAAACTGTCTTCAACTACTCCCCGACCATCCCGTCGAATAGGTTCGCATCCTCCCATGAGACGAGCAGGTCGATCTATGGAAATCAAACGAATCTCCTGGAGACAGTCAATACACAATATCTGGACGACCTTTCCTCCCAGGTGGGATCCGGCTATTTGTCTGTTGTGGCGCTTCCCCAAACCGTCTCGACCGTGACGGCGAAAAACGGAGGCTCGCTGACGACAACCTCCTCAATGCAATATGACAGCATGGCGCTGACGAATATGTTGTTTACGAATTCTCAAGGGAACACCACGTTTCATATCGATAACGTGGTTCAGCTGACCCAATCCGATTTCTCTGGGAATACGATAAAAACGACCACGAATGCATGGGACTATATTGGACCTCACATCTGGAATCGGCTTTCGAGTGCGACGGTCTCCGGCTCTGGAGTCTCGAGCGTGAAGTCCTTTGGCTATGACGGCAATGGCAACGTCACGAGCAGCTCTGTAGGAGGGACGAACGCGGCGACCGCGACCACAGGGTATCAGGTCAATTCCTATGGCCAGACCACCCAAATCACCGACCCTAAAGGGAATCTTACCAAGTACGCCTACACAAATGCCTGGTTTGACCAAATCTGTGCCGTGCCGAGCACCACTGCAAATGGGCCAAGCAGCATAACGGATGCGCTTGGACATGCAACGTCGTTTCTTTACTACTCATGTAGCGGGCGCAGACAGAGTGCTCTTGATCCGAACAACCAGAAGACCTCTTACGTGTATGACGCCTTAGCCCGAACCACCTCGGTCAAGTATCCGGACGGGGGGAACATTGCCTATGGATACACGGACACAGCTCCGAATAGCATTCTGACTACAAAACAGCTCTCTGCGTCGGGAACTCCTGGCCCTCTCGTAAGTGAGGAGATCATGGACGGTCTCGGCCGTCCAAGCCAAAGCCAACTCCAGAGCGATCCGGCAGGCATCACTTATACCGACACGACCTACGATGCTCCCGGGAGAGTAGCTTCGGTTTCCAATCCATATCGAACGACTCCGGATTCATCCTACATAACGGCCTTCCAGTATGACGCGATGGACAGGAAGACTTTAGAAACAGCGCCGGATAAATCCTTGAGGACTTGGTGCTACAACGGGGTTTTCGGGCCCACGGGAACCTGTCGCGGCCAGATTGGGAGCCAGCTCGGGACCTGGATCGACAGCTCCGATGAGGTAGGAAACAGTTGGCAATATACGTCAGACTCGCTCGGAAGAATGGTTGCTGCGCTCGAACCGAATGGCACCGCTGTGACTCCATCGATGGAGACGGATTACACCTACGACATCCTCGGCAATTTGACCGCCGTAAACCAGTGGGGAGGGGCGAACGGCTCTGCCGGTGTACGCAGCCGCGCATTCTCCTACGATGGCCTATCTCGTCTTCTGACTTCAAAAAATCCGGAGTCGGGTACAATCTCGTACAGCTATCTTGCTTCCGGAGCTCTCTGCTCTGGGGATGTCTCTCAGCCTTGCAGTAAAACGGATGCCAGGAACACCACGGTTAACTACTCGTATGACTCGCTCAGTCGCTTGCTGAGTAAGCAATATAGTGACGCAACTCCTTCAGCGTGCTTTCAATACGATGCATCCGCGCTACACGGCGTGGGCCGTTTAGCGAGCGAATGGACGCAGCCTGGTGCATGTCCCACATCTGGCGGACCGACGTCATCGGCGATTACCAAAAGGATCATCACGCAATATGATGCGATGGGAAGATTGACGGTGGAGCAGCAGTGCCCCTGGGGAGGCTGCAGCAATACGGCCGCGCCGACGCTCCAATACGGGTACGATCTTGCTGGCAATCGCACTTCGTTGACAGACTCTATCGGTACAGCCTTCACTACAAATTTTGATTCTGCCGCTCGCCTGCGAAGCCTGGCAAGCAGTCTCTCGGACGGCACTCATCCGGCGACACTCTTCACCGCAACCTCCTATGGTCCACTCGGCTTGCTCAACTCCACTTTGGGCAACGGTCTCAATGAGGAGCGGAGCTACGATGTTCGCGAGAGAGTACAGAGCTACGCAGCGACAAAAGCAAGCAGTGCTCAGACTGTGTCTGTGTCCACGAGCGATATTGATACAGTGCGCAATCACGAAGACGGAGGCAACGGTCTACCTCAGAATGGACTGCTTGATGTCATTGGGTGGGCGTACGACTCGGTGTCTTGTCCCTTGGCACAGGTTGAAGTGTATATCGACTCCGTGGCGATCGGCCTTGCCACAGTAAACGGAGCCCGGCCTGATATGCAGAAGAACCTGGGAGGCGGAGCTCAGTTTGCAAATTGTGGCTACGGGTTTACAGGATCGATTGGGGCGCTGACGCCTGGCACACATACGGTCACCGTGGCAGGATACGACTTCGACGGCAACCGGGGGACGGTGTCCAACGCTCAAACAATTACCGTGACCGCCAATGCCCCGCCGACGGGTTCACTCGACAATGCGGTAAGTATGCAAGACAAGACGCAGAATGTTCCCTCAGGCGGCTTGATCTGGGTCTATGGCTGGGCCATCGACAGTCAGATGCGTGCGCCCGTCGGTGCTGTGAAAGTCTTCGTGGATGGGACGCCAATCGGATATGCCACGCTTGGAGCCCAGCGTTCTGATATCGCAAGCGAGATGAACGACCAGCGCTACCTTCCAAGTGGCTACAACTTCATTGGAACGGCAGGGAATCTCAGCGTGGGAAGCCACAACGTCACCGTCACAATCTACGATACGGGCGGCAATGCGTACACGCCCTCGACGGTTCGCCAGATCAATGTCGTCGCCGACGCAAATTCGGTGACGGGCAGCGTAAGCGCCCAAAGCAGCACCGGAGGTCTGCAAACAGTTCCCGATGGCGGTTCTTTAACCGCAAGTGGCTGGGTTCTCGAGCAGAATTATCCTCCTTGCGACACCATCACGCGGGTCGAAGTATGGCTCGACAGCATCATGGTAGGGGTCGCGCAGAGCGGCCAACCTAGACAAGATGTCGCAAACGCTTTCAACAACCAGAACTGCATCAATAGTGGATGGAGCTACACAGGACCTGTCGTCGGTGTCGACCCTGGCATTCACATCCTGACTGTTCGGGCCTATGACCACAATGGCGGTTCTGTCGTTCTGCAAAATGCCCCGACTGTAATCGTCAGCGGCCATATGCCGGCAACTTCTGTGGCCAACGCTCTGCCGACACAGTATGCCTGGTCTCTTGGGTTCGAACCCAACGGCAACGTAAGCTACTCGGCGGATTCGGTGAATGGCAATTGGGCTTATATCTATGACAGCCTAAACCGGTTGAGCGCGGCGGGTTCCACCTACCAGAACTCTTTGGAGTGGGGCTATGATAGCTTCGGTAATTTGCTATCGCAGACCGTCACCGGCGGCACGGGAACCAGCATTCAGCAAAGTTTCAACAACAATGCGAATCGGCCAGATCAGGGCTGCTATGACGCAGCCGGAAATCAACTTGAGCCATGGAGCTGTTCTGCAAACGCCCACCTATATGCCTACGATGCGGACAGCCGCCTGATATCGAGCGACTGGGGAAGCAACCTCTATACTTATGACGCCGAGGGACGGAGGGTGGCCAAGTTCTCCACCTACATCAACCAGCCTACCGCTTACTATCTCTATGACACCGAAGGTCGAGACATCGTAGAACTGGATGGCTCCGGTAATGCTTTACGTCGTGAAATCTATGCCGGCGGTCGGCATATTGCGACCTACGATGACCAGCAACATACGACCGTCTTCGCTCTCAGCGACTGGATCGGAACCGAACGAGCGCGAAGCGACATGAGTGGCAATCTCTGTCAGACCACCACTAGCCAGCCCTTCGGTGACAATCAACAGGCGAACGGGACATGCTCGCCCAGCAATGCGTTCTTTACCGGGCACGAGAGAGACGCAGAATCTGGACTCGATTACTTCGGGGCCAGATACTACAGCTCCAACATGGGCCGAATGCTGTCACCTGATCCTACCTTCCTAAACATCCGTCGGGTTTTCAATCCGCAGCGTTGGAATATGTACGCGTATGCGATCAACAATCCCCTGACCAACATCGATCCTGACGGCAACGAGGTTATTTCCATTGTTTACCCGCACTATGACGTCGGTGTTCGAGGAAGTGTCACATTGCCACTCGGTCATGGAGGAGTGGTTCTCGTAGAAAAGGATGGGACAACACACTATTTCGAGTACGGTCGCTACGCAGGCCCTGACGGACTGGTTCGCGGCGCTGGGGCTGCTAATGCGGCGACTCCCTCAGTCCAACGAGACGCATCAGGAAACATAACGCAAGATTCCATGAACGGGTTGTTATCAACGCTCTCCACGGCAAGTGGTAAAGGAGGTCAGGTTGAGGCCCTTGTCATCCAGACAACGACCGCCGAAGATGAAAATATCTTGGCCTATCTGAAGGCCCGGCAAGCCGAAAACGGTGATCCGAATCGACAGAAATACAGCCTCTGGACGGGGCACAATTGTGGGACCTTAGCATGTGAAACGATGAGTCATGCCCACATGCAGACCCCTCCGCCTGAAGTTTTAAAAGGAGCCAGTCCGTACCAGCTATGGCTATCTCTATGGCGGTATAACCCGAGTGCGGTGGGCTGGTCTTACGAGCCTATATACCGTACTTCTTCAAGGCTAATATTTAACCCTAGACAGTGAGGCTCTCTATGATCGATTCAGTCGATAAATTGCTGAGGGTAAACAAAGCCCTATTCGCTGGGCTAGGAGTCTTGGCACTTCTTTTCGTAGAGTGCGGTTGCGGACCGGCAGCTCCGTTAAAGCCAAGAACGCGGCCGGAGCTTGTTCCGAGCGATGCTCTATGGGTCGGGGGAGCGGATGGTGGCGCGTATGTACTGTGTGCGGTCGATGCGGCCCACAATGTCAATCCATGCAACGTTTGGAACGATCAAACCGGCCAGTTGGTAGAATCGGGAAACTATCAGCTCAGAGACGAGGGTCGAGCTGCAACAAAATCTGAGTTGCGTATCTCTTTTCCAGACTTCAATGGTTTGATCTATCTGAGCGGAGGTTTGGTGCTCAAGCATGTGTAACCCATCCGCACGACCCAGCGGCGTCAAGCGTCCCGATCCAGCATTCGTGCCGCCCGAAACAAAGAGCACGCTGCTTCGCATCGGCTGTAGGGTGACACACCACCCCCAAGCTGGTTGCTGTCCCTATGTCACCGAAGAAAATGGATCTCGGGGGAGCTATCTCCCGATTCCTCTGCTATAGCCATGCTCGATCTCCGGCACGATCTCCCGTTGTGGCACGATGGCCTGCTCGGGCTGTAGCTGCGGCGCAAGTGCGCTCTGGTGGGAAACGTCCCTCCCGAGCGCCACCCCCAGTTTCTCGCTGTCGTTGGTGAAGAGCTGCGCGTCATAAGCCCCGCGCGAGACAGCGACATAGGCCATGCGGTTGTTGAGCAGATCTTTGGCCCCCAGCTCGGTGTCAACGTGGATCAACACGCGGTCAGCGGTTTGTCCCTGGCTGGAATGGCTGGTCACCGCATAGCCGTGGTCGAGATGCGGATGCTTCGCTGGATCAAGCTCGACCGCGCGACCACCGTCCATCTTGAGTGACAGCCAGCCGTTCTCATTGATTCTCTCCACCGTTCCCAACTCACGGTTCGCAACCTTCAGCTCCTGCGAGGGCGCGGTGAGCTGCACCCGATCGCCGGTGGAGAAGGCCCGTTCTTCTTCGCGGTAGACAGAGACACCCTGCTGACGGCGCGGGTCGTAACTGCGTTCGGTGCCGTCTTTCATCTGGACGGTGAGCCTGTTGCCGACCGCGTCGATGTCTTTCACCGTTGCATACTCGCCTTTGCCGATGCCAGTCTCTTTCGAGCCACGCGAGTAGCGCAGTACATCCCCGACGTTGTACCGCTCGGCCCAGGTGCGGTCTGCGCCGGTGAGATCCTGACGCGGGGCGAGGACCTGAACGCGATGCTCCTCTTTGCCGACAACACCCTCTGCCTGCATCTCCGCATGGATGGCCTGATTGATCTCATTGCGGGAGCGGTTATCGGGCGAGACGACCAAGGTGTTCTCGGGCGACCTCGCATACTCGGTCGCGATCGCAGCGATGCGCTCTTGATGACCTTTGATCTCATGGATGCGGCCCCGCCGGTCCAACCCTTCTATCGCCGCACCAACGTCACCACGCGCGAGCTGCTCGACGGTCTGTTTCAGCTCCGGATCACGCTGCCGCACGATCTCATCGAGCTTCACCGTCTTCATACCCGACTCCTGCAACTGTGCGAAGATGCGTCCAGCTTCGACGGACTCATGCTGCCGCGTGTCGCCCACCAATAAAACTCGGTCGTTGGGATGCAGGCGGCTCATGAACTCGTGCATCTGCTTGGTCGACGCGAGCGAACTCTCATCCACGACATAGAGTCGGGGCTCTCCCGTGTTCGCCCTCTGCCCCTGAGCGAGATGAGCCTGTAGGGTCTTTGTCTCGATGCCCGCCTCGGCCAGCTTTTGCGCGGCCCTCGACGTGGGCGCAAAACCCTCCACGGTGTATCCGGAGGCGTAGGCACCCTCGCGCACAACGGCCAGCGTCGTAGTCTTGCCCCCACCCGCAACTCCATCCAAACCTATGATCTTCTCCCGCGAGAGGAACACCTCATCGACGGCATTGCGCTGCCCGGCATTCAGCTCCGCATGACGATCCACTGTCGCAATCCGGATGTTCGGAGAGACCAGCATCGGGTCTTCGAAGCCTCGCCGGTTGCCCTGGTGCATGTAGCCGATGGTCTCGCGTTCCAAACGCTGCATCGCAGCGGTCGTGTACTGCGGTCCGGTCCCAACATCGACCTGACGAAACTCCCCAGTCTGAACTCTGCGCTCGAACTCTTCCCGCACCTGGCTGGAAGTTGCCTGCCCCATGCTCCGGTCCAATGCCGCCGCAAGGATGTCTTTTTGAGCATGGATTGCCCCGCGCTCGAAGAGATGATCGCGGGCGTAAGTGACGGCCTGCTGTGCAGCCTTGATGTCGGGTTCGTATGCGTGCGTATGCCCCTGCTCTCTTGCCTGAGCGACGACTCGATCCGCTTGGTGGCCGTACTGCGCGGCTAAATCCCGATGCCGCTGCAGGACCTCTTCTGGCGACAGCAGCTCCTTCCGATCTCGCGTCCGGTGCGCGGCGATCTGAGCCGCCGATGCGCCGTCAAGCCCCTGCTCTCGCTTGTAATCCTGGATCTGCTCACGGCGGAGGCTGGAGGCTTCGAGATACTCCTTCGAATAACCCTTGATCTCCGGTTGGCCGTACTCGCCGCGCTCCAATTGGTAGCCCAGACCCTGCAACCGCGTCGCCAGCTCCGACCGGTAGACCGCCGTGACGTACTTCTGCGCGGCATACAGCTCATGCGACTGCACCGAGCGCGTCAGCTTGCCGGGGCCGCTGTCTCGTTCGGTGACATTGAAGATGACGGCGTGGGTATGGAGCTGCGGCGCGGCATAGCCGTCGACGGGCCGCGCGGTATCGTGCTCGAAGGTTGCGGCCACGAACTTTCCCGTCGTCTCGGGCTTGTGGACGTTGCCGATCCGCGCCTGGGTGAACTGCTCCAGCTCCCCCAACGCGACACGGACGCTCTCCCGGTGCGCGAGACGCACCCGCTCGTCACCACCCACAAGGGCGGTGAGCGAGACCGACTTCGGCGCGGAGATCGTTCCGTCCCACCCGGCCCGATGCTCGACGCTGGTTACTTCCCTGCCGATCTGATTCTCATAGGTCTTCTGCGGTTGATGGCGAACGAGCTGCTCCCCGGTCAAGGGGTGTTGGCCTTCGGTCAGCCGCGCGAACTCCTCGTTGCCGACCGGACCTTCCAGGCCCCACTTCTCGGCCAGCTTGCCCTGCCACTCGCTATGCCCCTGCTGGTCCTGGCTCCAGTAATTCTGCGCCTGGGACGCGAACTCGCGCTCGTGGTACATCCGCGCTTGACCAGCGGATAACGGCTTGGGAGAGATGGAAAGCATGATGTCTGGCCCTAATCGATCCCTTGCGATTCGTCCCAGACGAAGGCAGGTTTAGGCTTTGCCGAAGCTGCAGGAGCGACTGGGGCCGGGACCTGTTTCTTGATAGAAGGAGCGGAAACTGCGGACGAAACTGCGGCAGGTCTTGGGGTCGGCTTTGTCTCGGACGACGCCACCGAAGCAGTAAGAATTCGCTCCGGAGCCGGCGCTTGCAACTCCAAGTGGCGCGTCGGTGGCGCGCTCAGAATCTCTGGGGCTTTGGGTCGCGGAAGCAATCGTTTCGTCATCCCCTCGGAGGTTTCGAGGCTCCATGCCCAGAACGAAAGCTGAGGTTGATTCTGCTTCCACCAGCCCCGCGCCCATCGTTCCCGCCGCCACGCCCGAATCAGCAACCCAACGACGGTCAGGGTTGCAAGGCCAAGAACAGGCTGCACAAAGAACTGCCAGAGCGGGTTCCCGTCGTAGATTTCCTGCTCTAGAAATTTCTCCAGCTTGACCGAATTGAACTCCAGGCGGGGTCCCCGCAGGACGGTCGTCCAACCCTCGGCGCTTGCCTTGTCGCTCAAAAGGAACGGCTCGGGAGAGTACGTTCCGAGCAATTCTCCGACCGGTTTTGCGACCACATCTTGTTCGGTTGCGATCTCGGACTTCCCCTTTTTCATCTTCCAGAGCAGGCGGGTTTCGGTCTTCGCGGCGGGGTCGTTACGGTGCCAGCTGCTCGCCAGATAGGCGGTCGCGTAGTACCGCTGGAGGGGCGTCATCGTGTACACAAGAGGACCCAGCAGCGGCGTCAGATTCGCCGCGTTAAGCACCGCAAAGCAGAGCACTAGCGCAATGAAAAATATCGGTATCTTCTTCATCGATCGCCTCCGGTTTTGACCTCGGCTGCGACGAAATCTTGAAGCAGCTTGCGCGCGGTTTGTTGCTTGCGGGAGTCCGCCGTATCGCGAATCTTGAGCACGGTTTCGGGTGTCAGATGAGCGCCGTTTTGGGTCGCCGCCGCGCTCGCGTGGAACAGATTTAGGACCATGTAACGAGTCGCCGCAATCTCGGCCAAGAGCAGCTCACTCGTATCCGGAGCCGGTCGCGCTGCCTCAAGAGCAACGTCGCGAAGCCACGCGGCAAGCTGCTTGCCGGAGCGTTTAGCGGCTACCTCGACCTCCTCCAGCTCCTCGGGAGAGAGCCGGGTGGCTACCGTTTTGGCGCGGGGAAGACTACGAGCTTCTGGGTCAGGGAGCGTCTGGGAGCTAGAAACAGGGCCTGTGCGGGGAGTGCTCAAAAGTTACCGCCTTCGAAACACCCTAAGGCGGAACCCTCCAAGCCGTCAACTCCATAAACGGAGTATTGAGCTTATGTCTATTAGAATCAACGCGTTTACGCCATGAATGCAAAGCCGTTTACGCGGGCTATTCAGATACAAGGCGGCGTTTACGCGAATAAGCTAAGTAGCTGATTCAAAGAACGTTTACGTTCGTGAACGCCAAGATGCTCCACAGCTCCCATTTGGGGGTGATGTGTCGGAATTTTTCTTCCGATGCGAAGCAGCGTGCTTTGCTTTGGGCTCTATCCCCACCCAGGACGTCGTGGCCGGGGGGGCGATTTCTTTGGAGTGCCAGAGCTACATTCTGGCGCAACCGATGCACTGAAGCGTCCGGCGGCGGACAGAGAACGTACCAGTGGAGGGACGCGAGAGAGACGCTCGGATGTGATCGAAGAGCACAGGAGAGCTACGGAGATTCATGATCGGCGACTATTCGGAGTCGAATCTCGACCGTTCACGAAACCGAGTCAGCTCTTCGAACGAGTGCGGGAAAGGAGAGATTGAGTGTTGCAGTTTCGTCGATGCGGACTTCGATCTGGTCGAGACTGGAGACGATCCAGTCCGCCTGCTGCAACTCTTCGGCACGATGTGAAGTGACGACCGCAAGCACTCTGCAACCGGCAGCGTTCGCGGCGCTGATGCCAGCCGGTGCATCTTCAATGACGAGACAGTCCTCGGGACGGCGGGAGAGCAGAGCCGCTCCCTTGAGATAGCATTCTGGGGCTGGCTTACCGTGCGCGACCATGTCACCGGCAACAACCTGACGAGGTGTCGAAATACCCGCCGCGGCGAGCCGGCCGCGCATCATCTTCTCCGATGCGGACGTTACCACCGTCCACCGGTACGGCGGCAGACTGGCGAGCAGTTCACGCGCTCCCGGGTATGCGTTTATCTCGCACTGTTCTTCTTCAGCGAGCGCGTCGAGTTCGGCAAGATGAGTTTGTAATGCTGCATGATCGAGCGCCGGAAAGTGATTGCGAATCGTGTCGACGGCGCGGCGACCATGAGCCTGTCTCAGATCGAACAACTTCCCGGGAAGATGCCGGGCCGCCCACCGTGTCCAACATCGCTCATCGCCAGAGGTCGAGCTGACGAGTACGCCGTCCATATCGAAGAGAAGACCGCCGACTGCGATCTCAACAGCAAACGTCGCACTCTGGGGTCGCAGGGCAACAACGGAACTCATGAGGAGAGGGTAACAGTGCCGGTCAGGCGTCTCTATCACCGCCAAGTTGCATCGCCATCCGCCGTCAAGAAACCGGCCAGTGACTCGGAGCAGGACTAGGGGTAAAGTGAACAAGCCAGCGAACTCCAGCAATCCTAGCAGCGTCTCATTGTATGAGGAGGAGTCCGAGTGCGAACAACCAATTGTCTGATTGCCATCCTTACAGTGTCTTCAGTCATGTTGCCCGCTCAGACAATACAGCCATTGAGTGGCACATTTTCCAATATGAGCGCGAGCAAGGAGAGCGGCGACATCAACGGATATGAGATCGCCGTCATTCCCCAAGGCGCTAGTCCCTGGATCGTCTTTCAGTGTTCCGAGGGAGCACCGAGTTCGCCTGTACTGGTGCCTATCAAAGAAGATGGAAACACCTTCAGCTTTACAGTGAAAGACCCCGGCAATGCGTGTAACGGCGCCTATGTAGCAACCCGAACCCAGGCCGGTCTTACGCTACGTGGCGCAGCGGACGGAGAGACCCAGAATCTCCTCAAGGGACAAAGTTACTGGGCAAAACATGAGTATTCCCAGACCCCCTACGAACGGACAGCAAAACCGTTCTTCGAGGCGCTTCAGGCTTCCTGTCCAGATAAGCACCTGGAGAATCTCCCTGCCCCCGACCTCAACTATCAGATTGAATTGTTCGAGCCGAATCTAACTCCACAACAGGACAAAGAGTTCCTCGCCGAAGCCAAGGTTAGCTGTAAGGATGCCATCGCTGGGACTGGCTGCGGAAACGTCGCATTCCTCGATGTCGCCGAACGCAGGGAGTTTCTACCCAAGTTCGTCAAAGAGATCTGCCATTCTCAACTGAAATGCACCGCTTTTGGAGAATGCACCTCGAAATAGCTACATCTCCTAAATTATTCTAGGTCCCGTTTCGGTAGGCCCTCGATCGGTGTTTGGCTTCCGGGGAGCAACGGAACAGTGAACCGACTTAAAGACCAATCGGAGAATCCTTAGAGGCTTGTCTGTTCTTCGACTCCAGCTGGCATCCTCATCAAGCCATCCAACTCGACGGCACCATCGGGGAATACCGCCCTCATCTCGAGCGTACCTCCGAGCGCCCCGACGTACTTCCGCAGGGTGCTGAGGAGACAGTCATTCTGATTTTCGAGCCGGGAGACGGCGCTTTGGGGAACGTGCATCTGCTCGGCGACGGCAACCTGGGTCTGCTGCCGTGCGACGCGGATGACGCCTACGCCGATCCGCTCCATCTCGGCGTACTCGGCCAGAGCCTCGCGCTTCACTCTCTCGCGTGTCTCCGGTGACGCCTTGTGCTTCAGGTCCTTCCACTTGGTTGCCATACAGTTTCCCCTCCCTGGGATCTGCGGCGGGATGGTTCACATCCCGCGTTTGAGTTCTTCAAGATGCTGAGCGTAGATCCCCTCCGCTTTGGGGATGCTGATCTCATACCAGCGAGGATTGCCGGTCTTGTCCCCGCCCACCAGCAGAAAGGCAGTCCGGGCAGGATCGAAGGCATAGAGCACCCGATACGGACGACCCTCGTGCTGAATCCTGAGTTCGCGCATATGGCTGAGCTTCGATCCCTGAATGCCGGAGCTGTAGGGAAAAGCCAGCGCGGTTCCCTTCTCTTCCAGCAGCTCGATCACCCGCCCGATGCTGAGCTGCTCGGCTTCGCTCAAGGGTTCATACCATCCCCGAAACTCGTCCGACACCTCAACCTCATATGCCATATACGTACTATATTATCATTATCATATTGCGACAGGCCATTTTGAGTCAGCGGTCTTTACTCGGGGGTTCTGAGTACATCCCTGCTGCCCAGCATCGGTCATCCCGTGAGTGGGCCTCACTAGTTCGCCATCCACCATATAGAGGCGGGTACGGGCGATAATGCGTGTTGACGCACTCGGATAGCATAAGACGGATGAAGCGAATCACCCTTGTGCCTCTACTCTTTGCAACGGTCTATCTGAGAGGACAGATCGCCCCGCCGACCGATTCGGTTTTGAAGCAGCACTACGATCTTGCGCAGAGCCTCCAGTCGTCAGGAAAGTTTGCGGATGCAGCCCGGCAGTACCGCATCTTCATCGCCGACGGTCTGGCTGAGATGGCACTCCAAACCGCTGCGGTCGGTGAATACTCCAAGGCTGAACCGCTGTTTGACGAATCGCTTCGGCTCGCTCCACGGTCCCCGGGACTGAAGGTGAGATATGCTCAGGCGGCCTTCGCGGCCAACGATTTTTCGCGCACCCGGACGCTCACCGAAAGCATTCTTCGCGAGTATCCCGACAACACAAAGGCCGCCGCGAAGGCCCATTATCTACTCGGTAGCGCGCTGCGGAAGATGAATCAGGAGGCGGCTTCGCGTTCGCACTTCGAGGCCGCAGTCGCACTGGATACCAGCTTCGAAAATGGCTACGCCCTCGCAGTGGCCTATCTAGATCTGGACGACGGGGCCGCCGCCACGAAGATCTTCAGTGAGATGGTCTCCGGCCTGGGCGACACGGCTGCGCTGCATGTTGAGATCGGTCGCGCCTATCTGAACTCCGACTTTCAGCAGATGGCGATTCCCGAGTTCAGGAAGGCCATCGCTCTGGACAGCAAGCTGCCCGGCGCGCACTACGCTCTCGCGCTCACACTGCTCACGCTCGGAGGAGACAACAGCAATGCCGAGGCGAGGAGCGAACTCGAAGCCGAGCTGAAGCTGTCGCCGAACGACGCTTCGACGCACGCCCAGCTTGGCAATATCGCACTGCAAGAGGAGCGCTACCCCGACGCGGAAAAGGAACTGAAGCGCGCGGAAGAACTCGACTCGACCGATCCTAAAGTTTCTTTCTACCTGGGGCAGATGTATGCCGGTGAAAAGCGAAACAACGATGCCATGGCCGCCTTCCGCCGGTCGATCGCACTGACCAAAGACCCTGCACAGAATCGGTACATGGTGCAGAAGACGCACTACATGCTGGGGCGATTGCTGATCCAGGCGGGTGACTCCGAAGCGGGCAGGCAGGAGATGCAGCTATCATCAGCCTTGCTGAAGCGCAGCCTCAGTAAAGACCGCGACCGGCTCGCTGGAGACTTCGAGCAGAAGGGTGCCAGCCCCGACGGAACAGCTCCTGCCGCATCGGCGACAGCGGCTGACCCCAAGCGAGCGCAGGCCGTCACGGCGCTTGCAGACTTTGAACGGCGGATCGCGCCCGCTCTGGCCGACAGCTACAACAACCTGGGTGTCATCGCCGCAAACGAAAACTCAACGGCGGAAGCAGTCCTCTCGTTTCAACACGCCTCCATGTGGAACCCCGCGCTGCCCGGCCTCGACGAGAATTGGGGTCTTGCCGCGGCTCGTTCCGGGCTGTACTCCGAGGCGATCCAGCCGCTGACTCGATCTCTCAAAGCGCAGCCTTCGAATCCGGAGGTCCGCGCACAACTTGCGATCAGCCTATTCAGGACGAATGATTGCGCAGAGACGCTTCGTGTTCTTGCCCCCATAACCGCCGATGTCGCGGCCACACCGGAGCTCTCTTACGCGCACGCTGTCTCGCTCATCAAGACAGGCAAAGAAGATGCCGGGATGAAGGAGCTTCTCGAAGCGATCAAACTGGCTCCGCGGAATGCAGCCCTCTATGCCGGACTGGGCGCCGTCGAATTGGAGCAGGGCAAGCTCTCTGATGCCATCGCCCATATGGAGCAGGCCGAGAAGCTGGACGCCAGCGACGCGGAGAATCATCGGCGACTCGCCCAAGCCTACCGCAAGGCGAAGCGAAATGCCGATGCCGACCGCGAGCAGGCGATCTACGGCACAATCTCGAAGAGCAGTACCTCCGGCGCAGTCGCCGATTTACCCTAGATCTAAAGGGTGCAATGGATGTATAGGTCTTTCGGGAAGCAGAGCCGCCGAAGAAGCTATTGGCTACAAGGCATCTTTACGTCGATGCTTCTTTCGTCTCTCGGGCGCGCACAGGACGGACACCCAAAGCCCGTGGCACCACCCGCCGGTGCCACGAAGAAGGACTGTACCGGCCGCCAGATTCCGCAGTTCACCGACGTCACCGCCCAAGCAGGCATCGCCTTCAAACACACCTCCGACCCCTCGAAGCGATACATCGTCGAGTCGATGAGCGGAGGAGTCCTCCTGCTCGACTACGACCGCGACGGCTGGCCCGACATCTACTTCACCAACGCACCCACCGTCGCCATGGCGATCGCGAAAAAGAGCAGTCCCGGCGCGCTCTATAGAAACAATCACAATGGCACCTTCACCGAGGTCACAGCCTCCGCAGGTCTGCTGAACTCCTGCTTCGCCATGGGCGGCGCGGTCGGCGACTACAACAACGACGGTTGGCCCGACATCTATCTGACTTGCCTCGGAGGCAACATCCTCTACCGGAACAACGGCGACGGCACGTTTACCGATGTCACCGCGAAGGCCGGGGTACGCGACGGACGATGGTCCACGGGCGCAGCCTTTGGCGATTACGACGGCGACGGCTTCGTCGACCTTATGGTCACCAACTACGTCGACTTCCACCTCGACGACCTGCCGTCATTCGGCGGCTCCTCTACCTGCAGATACCAGGGCATCGACGTACAGTGTGGCCCGCGCGGACTGAAGGGCGCGGGTGATGCGCTCTTCCACAATAACGGCGATGGTACCTTCACCGATGTCGCGGAGAAGGCCGGAGTCAGCGACCCTGGCGGCTACTATGGGCTGGGAGCGCTTTGGTCGGACCTGAACAGCACCGGGCATCCCGACATCTATGTCGCCAATGACTCGACGCCGAAGTTTCTCTATAAGAACGACGGCCATGGACACTTCGAAGACATCGGTCTCGAGTCCGGCACGGCACTGAGCGCCGAGGGTTCCGAACAGGCTTCGATGGGGCTGGCTATTGGCGACTATACGCACAGCGGCAGGCAGTCCTTGTACGTCACGAACTTCTCTGGCGAAAACGACACGCTCTATCGGAACGAAGGCAAGTGGAACTTCACCGAGCAGTCTTATGCCGCCGGCGTTGCGCTGCCGTCGCTGCCGTTGGTGAAGTGGGGCACAGCCTTTGCCGACCTTGACAACGATGGCTGGCTCGACCTGGTAGCAGTTGCCGGACACGTGTACCCGCAGGTGGACGATCTGGCGAGCGGTCCGCGCTACCGGGAACCCGGCCTCTTTCATCTGAATCAGCGCGATGGTACGTTCTGCGACGCGAGCAGCATGGCGGGTTCCGCGCTCTCAACGAACCGCGTCTCGCGGGGTCTGGCCGTGGGCGACCTCTTCAATGATGGCAACCTCGACCTCGTGATCGAAAGCCTGGACGGAAGCCCCGCAGTTCTGAGAAATGCAGGAGTGAATGGGGCTCACTGGGCGAGCTTCGAGCTGGCTGGAACCACGAGCAACCGCATGGCGCTGAACGCCCGGATCCATATCGTGGCAGGCGGTGTCTCGCAGGTGGAAGAGATTCATAGCGGCGGCAGCTATCTTTCGCAAAACGACACCAGGGTCCACTTCGGCCTGGGCACCGCGACGAAGATCGATACCGTGGAGGTACTGTGGCCATCGGGGAAAGTGGACAGACTCAAAGACATTTCAGCCGATACTTTCTATTTCATACTGGAAGGACACGGCCTTGTCACTGCGGATAAGGTCAGGCCACGCAAGGCACAAAGATAACCATCACTCTGGCTTGCCTTTATGTCATCGAAAAAAAGAAATGGGCGGCTGCCATTGGCAGCCGCCCATTTCTTGGTGAGGTGAGTTAGAAGTTGTACTTCACAGCGAGTTCTAGAATACGGGCAGCATGTCCGCCTGCCTTGGTATCAAGGAAGCCCTGCGTGGGCGAATTGCTTGACGTGTTTGGGGTCAGATTGTTGTTGTAGTTGAGCTGCAGCTGGTTGCCACCGCTGAATTGGCTAAGCGGATGATTGACCCAGTTGAATGCAGAGATCCGGAACTGGACATCCTGTTTTTCCCTGATCTGGAAGCTCTTATAAGCCGCCAGATCGGTATCGAAGAACGCCGCTCCCTTGTAATAGGGGTAGGTGCTGGGTCCGTTGCTGCCAACGGCAGGTGCGGCGAAACAGGACTCATTCAGTTTCTGATTGGTTGCGAGGTGAGAGGTTGGATCACAGGTCACGACCGGCTGAATCAGCTTCGGCGCGCTGGTGCCGAAGTAGGTGTTCTGGCTGAGTCCTGTGATGTTGAGCCCGAAATTGGGGCTATCCAACGCCTGGAGGTTGCCGCCGGACTGGAGTGTCGAGATGCCCGAAAGCGTCCAGCCGTTAGACGCACCCGCCAGCAAGCGGGAGTCCCCGTGATAGACGCGACGGAAGTTGTACGCGTAAGACGAGTTGAAGACCTGCGGGCGATCCACGGCAGTTACGCCATAATTGTTCCGGAGCACAAAAGGATCTTCAAGGAGACCCGTCCCAAGACTCTTCGACCAGGTGTAGTTGAAGTTGAAGGTGAAGCTGCTGGAACGCTTAACCCAACTGAGCTGCAAGCCGTTGTAGTTGCCATAGCCGACGTGCTGGTTGACCACGACCGAGTTGGTTCCATAGGCCTTACCGTAAGGACGGTAATCCGCTTCTTTGTTGTTCGGCGCACCTTGCGACAGATTCTCGGGATTTGGCGATATCACTCCCGTAATAGGATCCGGAGCGAAGAACGCGCCAAGCGGCACCTTGTTGACATCGATGTACGAAGTAAAACCGGAACCGGAGATCGTCTGCCCGCCAATGAGAAGTTGATGATCGCTGTTGCCGACATATGCGACTTCGACCAGGGAGTTCCAAGGAGCTTGTTGTGAGATCGTCAGGTTATAGCTGGTCGTCTCCGGGATGCCATAGTCGCTGGCGCCAACGGCATTCACGCCGCCGCTGACCCCTCCGGGTGCAGGCACGGGAATCGACCCGATCTGCGAGAGAAGCACGCTGGTTTGGTTAGGCAAGCTATAGGTCTGGATGGCCTGCGCAGTGGACAATGCTCCAGTGTAGTCGTTGTACTGGTCGCTAAAGCGGTAACGGCCCCAGCCTCCACGTACGATCGTCTTCCCCGTTCCAAAGATGTCATAGGAGACACCGAAGCGCGGCGAGACGAACAGCAGGCGATCTGGCGACCCCGCCTTGGAGATACCGGGGCTGGTGGCGTGTGAATAGATGCCAGGGTTGAGTTTTCCTGCCGCGAGGTCGCTGGCGACGAGTCCCGGGGCAAATACGGCAAGTCCGGTTCCCTGACGGTCGTACCAGTGGCCGATGTGCTCGAAGCGGACGCCATATTCCAGACTCAACCGCTTTGTAACCTTCCAGGAATCATTTCCGTAGAAAGAGAGAGTCTGGTAGGCCATGTCGCTGATCGGGGCGGCATTGTTTTCGGTATAGCTGAGAACGTTGCCAAGCAGGAAGTTCGCAGTGGGGTTATTTGGAGAGCCAAGGGGATTGCCGGTGATGAGATTGTTATAGACTTTGCCGCCCGCTCCGAAATTGTTCAAAGAGCCATTCGGAGAGAACGAACCGCCTTGTATGTTGCCGACATTCTCCGCGTAGATCCCGACCTTCACAGTGTGTGTGCCGACAACCTTAGTAAGGCCGTCCGAGAACGCTGGCATCTCCTTGCGGACCAGGTACTTACCGCCGGTTTCGAAGATGTCTTGCTGCGAGAAGTCAGGGAAGGTCAGATTTCCAGCGCTGCTGTAGGACGGAACCAGCAGAGACCCCGTCTTGAAGACCGTGCCGTATCCGGTTGGATACCCGAGCGTGGTGCGATAGGCCCCCGAAGCATTGGTTGGCCCGACCGGGAAGTTTCCGTAGCCCCAGCTGGCAATGAATTCATTTGTGAATGTTGCGCTGAAGATGTGGGTAAAGTGGCCCGCAACCGACTTCGAGAAAGAGCTGCTGATGAGTCCACCACCTGGGTACGGGATGGAGTTGCCCGGTGTCCAATAGATGTGTGCGCCGTTACCTTGAGACGGCGCGGAGTCCTGGCCGTACTGATAGGAGATGAAGAAGGTATTGCTGTCGTCCAGGTTGTAGTCCACGCGGGCCCGGAAGATATAGCCATCATGGATACCGGCGATGACCTGATTGTAGTTGTAGCCGCCAGGAGTCGTGGCCGGGTCAGCATTGGCCTTGGGCCAGAAGCTAGCGAGAGACTGGGAACCCGGATCGAGGAACTCCGCCGGGATGATGCCTGCCGGACGGCTTCCTTGGCCAATGATGGAACCATCCGGAAGTACCGTGCCCGTGAGGTCGTTACAGCCATTGGTTGCCCCGGGAGTCAGAGCTCCCTTGCAGAAGGCGACGTTCGCCGGCGTATCGGTGAAGTTGCCGGACATCATATCTGGGGTGGGAATAAAGGATTGCAGGCGGTTTGCGTTGCCGGTGTTCTGCAGAATGCGCTCGTATCCAATCCAGCCAAGGACTTTCTTGTGGGTGAGCGGAATCGGGCCGCCGACGTTGCCGCCAGGATAATAGTAGTGCGCGCTTCCCTTTGGGGTACCGGCGTGGTCGCTCTGCCAGTCGTTGGCGTTCAAAACGTCATTGCGTACGTAGAAGTAGCCTTCGCCGTGATAGTTCGCTCCGCCGCTCTTGCTAATCGAGTTGATGACTACCGGACCGCGAGGCGCGTCGGCACCGAAGTTCGACGTCTGGACGCTGACCTCCTGAGTCATATCGGGATTGAGGACAGCGATCGAGTTACAGTTGCAACCTGGGTCGTCGATGTCGACGCCGTCGGAGAGCTGGCTGGTGCCACCACGGTTCGGAGCCCCGTTTGCATTCAATCCGTTACCGACAGCGCTCGTCGCGGAGCCGGCGACCGTGGGATCGAACTGGGCGCCATTGCTTAGTCCGTTAGCTACACTGGTTACGCCCGGAAGCACCTTAAGCAGTTCCGAGAGGTTGCGGCCCTCAATGGCAAGCTGCTGGATGTCCTTGCTATCGAGCAAGGCGGCCCGCTGCCCATTATCCACGGGGATGATCTGAGTGTTCTCTTGTACGTCGACCGTCATAGACTCGCTGCCGATCGTCAGCGAGAGGTTCTTCAATTGGCGAACATCGCCGGCGCTCAGCGCGATACCCGGTTGCTGATATCCCTCAAAGCCCTTGGCGTCGATGTGGATAGAATAGGTGCCCGTGAGCAGCGCGGGAAAGGCGAAGTATCCGGCACCGTTGCTCACTGTATCGCGCTTTTCTTTCGTCGCATCGTTAGTGAGCGTCACGGTCGCCCCGGCGATCACGGCTCCGCTGCTGTCGGTAACAGTTCCGTTGATCGTCGCCGATACCTGTGCATGGGCTTTGGTCGCAAAGCAAATTAGGATAGCGAAGACTGCCATCAACGTCATCGAAAGGCAACGCCAACCTCTGCCCTTCGCTATTTCAAACTTATATTCTCTGTCCATTCTGCCTCCAAGTAACACTTCAATTTGTCAATCAGATAAAAACTTGCAAGGCGCTCTATCATGAGTGCCATATCCCCGTTGTGGCCTTGACCCAAGGTTTAGGCGAGACTAGGGAAGGTTTCGGATGCCTCGATACCCGCTTCTCAAACGATTTAGGAGATCATCGAGGGTATATCTCTCGCATGCGAACGTTGTCAACCTTTTTTGGATACGACGCGGTGAACCGATGCCTCTCTTAGGCTCCGTGATTTAGCGTCACTGATGCGGGATGGCAAAACGTCCGGGCTCATTAGCCTGCCTGGGTGGAGGCGAAGACGAGTGCCCAGATGGTCAAGGGGACACGTCTTCGCCTCCACCCGGCAGCGCGCCGCCGAGCGTATCAGCCTTGGATGTTGAATCTACCTGCTCTTCAGCCCAAAGTCTGGCCTGCCTGACCGCCACTCCCGCGCGGTCCAGCTCCGCGATGCGGAGACGCCATTTTTCTACCAGCTTCCAGGCCTGCTGATGCCGACGTTCCGCGCGAGCCAGCATCCGCTCGGCATGAGCTCGTTGCTTCTCTGGAGACGACGCAGCCACGGACATCAGAAATAGAAGACTACGCCTCTGCTACCGGTGTCGGTGGCGCTGCTGCGACGGATTTCTTGGCAGGGACGGCTGCCTTCTTGGTGACCTTAGCAGCAATCTTCTTCGCAGCTGGCTTGGCGGCAGGAACCGCCTTCTTAGCGGCCTTCCGGGCAATCTTCTTTACCGCTGGCTTTGCAACAGCTTTCTTCTTAGCCGCCCAACGCGCTTTCTGCGCGGCGGCGATCCGTGCCTTACCTTCGGCACTCAGTGGAGCGCGTGTCTTCTTGGCGACAACGGGCGCGGCAACTTCGGCTTTTTTGTTGACCGAGCCTTTCGGCCGGCCACGGCGCTTCCCTGTTGCCGGCTTCCCTGCGACGGACTTGGCTGCCTGAACGGCGGGTGCATCAGCGAGCAGCGCGCGGGCTTGCTGCAACTTCAAAATCTCTTGGTCGATGGCTTCGAGTATCTCGTTCGTATTCATGTTCCCTCGCTCTCAGCATACCTTCTGAAATTGCTTGTATTGAGCGAATTAATGCGGTCAGAGCTAATCAACTAAGCACTTAGGCTGTTCAGGACTTCACGCGCGTCCTTGAGGGTCACGACCATGAGTCTCGGATCTCCGGCGCACTCGGAGAAACCGAGCTTGAGATAGAAGGCGCGTGCATCGTCGGAGATGGGATGTACGACGATACCGCGGATACCGATGGTGTCCGCGGCGTGCGCGACACGCTGGACGGCATCCTTGAAGAAGCCTCGACCGACGCCTTTGCGCGCAAGCCTGAGATCGACGGCGAGCCGCCCCAGCATGACGACCGGAATGGGGTCTGGCATGTTGCGCCGGAACTTACCCGGCAGCCCAGCCAGGCTGACTGAACCCGAGGTAAGAGCGTAATAGCCGAGCACCCGGTTCCCTTCACAGACGACGAAGGTCCTGCTTGCTCCATCTGCCTGATTGGCGCGAGCGCGCTTGATGAGCCATTCATCGAGCGAGAGCTCGCCCGATCGGAACTGAGTCAGGTCATGATGTTCGGCCAGCACGGCTGGTGCAGACAACGCCACCGGCTATTCCCAGGGCGCGAGCGTCTCGAGGCTCTTGCGCAAACGCTGGTTCGGCTGCGGCGGCGCATCGAGACGCTGGATGAATGCTTTGAAGGCTGCCGGGCTCAACTGAAGATGGACCTGATCGAGCAAGGTAGTCTGCGCGGCCTTGCGTGCGGCATCGAGCACGAAGTCGGTGCGATTCTGGCCGGCTACTTCGGCCGCTCGGTCGATCAGGATGCGCAGATCGGGCTGAATGCGCATGTTCAGCGTGGCGCGCGTCTTCCCGGCTGGCTTCGCCGCAGGACGAGCTTTGCGGCTAGAAACGTTCTTTGTGCGGGATTCAGCGACAGCCATGACAAACCTCCAACAGGCTTCAGTGTAGCAAGACGTAAATACAATGTCATTACAAAACAGCGGTCCGAGCGCAAGTTTTGCGCCAGGATCTGAAGGGTGACGTGTAGAGGCGTTTTCTCTAAGTTTTTGGTGCCTGCGGCTGTCTGAGGCCTCAACGGGACGTTCTGGAGCCTCTCTGCTCGATTGCCGACGGCTCTAGTCGTTAGCCCAAACCTTCAAAAGCACCCCACTTTCATAAGGTAGTCTTTGCTTTTGTTGTTGTATCTGCGGGGTTTGGGGCGCAGCCCCAACGAAAAAAGGGCCGGTAGGCCCTACAGGGCGCGGCCGAAGGACGCGCTCCTTTGCTTTGCGGTTTTCTTGTGCAGCTAAATCCACAGGACTAGGGGCACTACTACAAGCGGTTTATGTTTTTAATACAAGTTCTTTAACTACAAGGGGCGAGCAAAACAATTGAATACAAAGGAGATCCATCGGTTTTCGTCGGGAACGTATGCGTGGAAAACTAGATTATGTCGGGAACGTATGCGCCAATTGAGTGGAAAAGACCCTTTTTAGGGTCGGGAACGTATGCGTGGAAAACTATTAGAATCAACAGGTTTTACACATTTCATGCGTCGGGAACGTATGCGTAATTCGGAAAGCTCATGCGTCGGGAACGTATGCGCCACATCTGGATGAACTATTGATTGCTGCCGGTCCAGGAAGAAGAGAACCGCCTAAATCATTAGCTTCACGCAAACCTCTTGTAATGTGTGGCTTGCGAGTTCTGCGATCCAAATCGGCTTGTATACACTGGGGATTGTCACGGAGTAGGGTGCAGTGGCATATGTCGTTGTCGGGAACGTATGCGTAGGTCACCGTCGGGAACGTATGCGTAGGTCAGTCGAACCTTGGGATGTCCGGCACACTACTTTCGCCTGGAAGTAGTCTGATTCCCCGACCGTCAGTGTGCTCTTTAATACTCGGCGCTGCTTTTCTAAACGCCATTCTGACGACCTCCATTTGCTTCAGGAACTCGCGCTTAAATTCATGACGCCCTTGGCGGGTATCCGCGTAATTGGCCCCAAACTGAAGCTGTAGCTTGCCCCATGGTATGTCAGTGGGCCGGCTGAGATACTTCATCCGGTAATTCAGCCATAGGTACAGATCGAGAGCTAGCGGACTTTGCGTCTTCTCTCGAATCACTTGGACAACTCGCATGTCGAAGGGGACGGGTCGGTTGGTAATCTCTTTATAGAAGGCCTCGCTTAGCAGAATCGTGGAAGACCAAAGTCCGGGCTGATCTGACTTCCCTGCCTGCTTCTCCTCCCACAAAAACTCTGCTTCTTCGATCATGCCGACCTGGCGCAAGCTCCAGGAACGACCATTGTCATAGGTCACCGACAGAGTAGAAGAGGCCATGCGCTTCATCTGGTCCCGCAGTCGGGTTATAGTGCCTGTCTTTCCACCCGTCAGCGAGAGATTTAGCTGCATCATGAACTCAGTTAAAGAGTGCCCCAACTCAAGCCGCCTGTTCTTCTTGAACATAGCTTCACGGGTCATCCACATAAACATCAGGCGAGGCAACACACCGAAAGGAAGGCCTACGTCGGAGGGGGCCATGATTGTTAATCGGAAGTTATTCGCTACACGCGAGAACTCATTGGCAGGAATGCGCCGGTAGGGGAAACAGGCCTGAACGAGCATCCGAGCGATATAACCTCGCTCTTCCTCGTTGGGATCGCGCTCGCTGATAGACGCCATGAGTTCAACCAACTCGCGCGATCGATCATCCGTTATGCTGTGGCCCCCAAACAAGTCAGACTGCTCTTCGCTAAACTCCATCAAGCCTACCTATCTACATGTCTACATATTGACATGTCATCTAGTCTTCAATACTTCATGCAATTGGGGGAAGATCGTACTTACGAAAGAGATCGTTGAGAGCCTCTTGCAAAAGCTCCTGCATAGTCTTGTCGCTCTCTATCGCGGCTTTTTTAATCTGCCGGGACACTTCCGGCTCGAAAAACCCGGTAATTGGCTTCTTCCCTGCTCGAGACGGTGCCACAGGTCTTAATAGTTGAGGCTTTGACCTGTTTTCATCGGATTGGGCCTGCTGGACCTCAATCTCCCGTGCCGGTTGTCGGGAAAAGGAATGCCCTGCCGCCTGACTCAATGCCTGGGCCATAGAAGTTCGTTTCATACTAATCCTCCGAGATGCCATACGACATTGCTACTCTTAGACATAAGGTAATTACTACATGTATTCATGTCTACATGTCTAATTGCTTCCGCACCCACTTGTACAATTCGTGCGCCTCCTCGGCAGCCTTGCCTAATGGCTCGTATTCCTGCGCAACTTGCCCGTTTACCAAACAGTGATAGTAAGCAGCCCGCATCGAGAGATGAACGGGAGCGATAGGAGCATCGTAGGTACCGATAGCCATATCTGCTTCAGAAGCAAGCCCTCCGCGCGGAGGAACGGCATTGACAACCACGGCAAAGGGCTTCTTCGCTAGGCGCGCAAGCTCAATTGACGAGCCTATGGCTTTCAGATCGAGCAGATGTGGTCTGCAGGGAATAAGCACTAGATCGGCTGCGCGAGCCGCCGAAAGCGACGAGCTTTCTGAATTGGGCGACGTGTCTATTACAACAAAAGCAGCTCCTTGCTTCTCCGCTTCAGCCAAGATCACACCCAATCTATTTACCTGTGCGGGCTGGACTATGGGTGTCTCATCTTCTCGAAGATCCTTCCACGTCGCGGCACTCGCCTGAGGATCAAGGTCGATGATTACAGTGGGCTTTCCATCCCTCTCTGCCGCGACAGCTAAATGCAGAGCGACTGTCGTCTTTCCGACGCCACCTTTTTGCGAAACGATTGCTACTGTCTTCATGTCTACATGTTCTATACGTTATTTTCCGACATTGCAACATGTCTACATGTTGCAATGTCGCATTGCCTCATTGCGGAGCTAAGCGTCACTCAGTCAGAGCTTGAGTGGTCTGCAGGTACCGTTCTCGCAGAGCGCTCCCTCTCCATAGCTTCGAGCTCTGCGAAAAGAGCATCGATCTCCAAAGCTACTTCGGGCACTTCTGGCGGCATCTCCGGCTCGTAGGCCTGGGCGAAGGCATCGACATCGGTCTCGAGCACCCTGGCGAGCGCAAACATCGCCTCCGCCAACTGTTCCACGGTCGCGAAACTGACCTCCAGCCTCCCCCGGCTCAATGCGATCGACTCGGGCAGGGAACTGAGCGTGGCGGGCTCGGTGTCGCGGGGAACCAGCGCCCGCACCTTCCTCCTGGAGACGCCGGCCTTCTCCGCGCGGACCTGCTCGAAGAGAGCACCCACATCCTCGGCCTCGCGCACCCGGTCGAGAAAGATCACCAAAGCCTCGCGCTCTACGAGCAGGGAAGTACCGATCTTGACGGTCGGCAGCATCTCGAAGAGCTTCTGGGCGGCGCGGGGCTGCAGCTCGAAGAGCTGTTCCAGGTCGCGGCGGCCGTAGTGCGAGCGCACCGAGTTGGCGACCGAACGGCGGATTTCGTGGAGGCGCGGGAGCCAGGAGACGGGGCGCGGCATGGTGGGCGAGCCCTCCTAAAAGCAGCAACAGCGCTAGTTTAGGAGGTTTCGGGAGGGAAGGGAATAGCTGCGCGATCGCGCAGTAACTGCCTTAATGTCAGTTTGCCTTCGGAGCCTATTACTACAACATAAAGGACGTTATGTCCCCTCTAAATGCGTGCTGAGAAGCAAACTCACGCGAGCATTCCCTCCGCAATGGTCTCAGCTGCTTCGATGTATTCGCGACGTTTTCCTTGAGGATGCTTCATCCAGAGGAACGCTAGCATGTCGTCAATGGCGGGCCGCCTCCAAAACGTTCCGCCTGGCACCGCGAGAGCCTCAAAGCCATCATCACGATTCTGAACAACGTCGAAGGCTCTATAGATAAGCTGCTCTTGAAAGCCCTCTGCAACGCAAACAACCAGAGTGGGCCTCAATTCAATCCACTCTTGGCGGAGGGTTTTGACGGCGAGGTCAGCTTGTTCCTCGACAAGGTCGTCGGTCGGATTCCCTTTGACGGTGCCAATCTTGCAAAGATTGCTCCAGGCGATGTTTCCAAGCTCTAAGGGTTCTCCTCCAGCCAGGCTGTTGAGCTTTCGAGCAAACGACCAAAATGCCTTCTTGTTGCAGCCGAAATAGTCCTGATCAGCTGTCTCTAGATTGAAAGGGCCTGCGGTAGCTTTGCCTGTATACAAGACCTTTTTGGCGGCATTCCGGAAGTCCGCCCCTTCATGTCCTCGGAAGAGGCCTGCCAGAGGCCACTTTGCGTTAGCGCTAAGATCTTGATGTTTCGACTCCCACCGCTGCCAAATATCACCCTCTAAATTGATCAATGGAAACCCTCCGATCCAACTGTACGGCCTAGTATGCGATCCTCTCGACCTCATCAAGGGCGATCTGATCGTTGCGCCGGTCATAGAGCCCGGTGGTCCGGGCTGACTCATGACCGGCCATCTGCTGAGCGATCTCGAGCTTGCCGCCGTTCTGCAGGTAGGTGGTGATCCCGGTGGCACGGAAGCTGTGGGCACTGATCTTAGTTCGCAGGCCTGCAGCTCGCGCTCGTCGCTGGATCATCATGTGGACGTTGGCCTGAGGCAGGGGAGTGCGATCGGTCAGCCGGCCATAACGCAGGGTAGGGAAGAGCGGAGCCTCGGGTTCGGTGCCAAGCCCAGATGCCGCAATCCACTCCTCTAGATACTGGTCCAGATTGTGGTGGCAGGGAAGCTCGGTCACTTTGCCTCCCTTCTCGTGAAGTCGCACCCAGCCGCGGCGCTTCTGCACGTAGAAGTCTTCGACCTTCATTCCGGTGGCCGCTCCGACTCGGGCGAAGGTGTAGCCCATGAGGGCGATCAGAGCGCGGTCGCGGAGCCCGAGCAGGGAAGTGGTGTCGATCGCGGCGAGCAGCTCGCGCATCTCGTCGGCTGAGAGCACCGAGGTCTTGCCCTTGCGGACACTGTGCTTCGGCCCCCGCACCGCATGGGCCGGATTGGTGCCCATAATGTGCCCGGTCACCAGCCAATCGAAGAGCATTCGGATCGCGGCGAGGTGTTGTTTGACGGTCGGCTTCGAGTGCGTGCGGCCGAGCTGCTCGACATACGCCGCGACGTGCATCGGAGTCACCCCGGCCAGATCCCCAAGACCTTTCTCGTCACACCAGGCGGCGAATCCCGCGACGGCTTTGAAGTAGGCGCGGCGGGTATTTGTATTCCGGATGTTGACGGTGAAGAACTCCCAGAAGCGCCGGCCCCCCTCGGGCATCGTTTGGAAGAGCGCGGGCAGTGTGGGCGCTGCAGGCCGCAACAGAGCAAGGGTGCTCATCGGCGCTCCTTCACAAAGGTCAGATACAAACGCATCTCGCCGTTCAGCCGAGGCTGGGTGACAGGCTCTTCCTGCCAGAACCCGAGCTTGGTCAGAACAGAGGAGGATGCGACGTTCGCCGGTTCACAGTGAGCAACCAGCTTGCGCAAGCCGAGATCATTCATCGCCCAGTCGACGACCGCCCGGCTCGCTTCGGTTGCATAGCCCTGGCCCCAGGCAGATCGACGGAACACATAACCGAAGATCGCCGCGCCCGTGCTCCAGTCGACCGCGCCGAGGCCAGTGGCCCCGATCAGAACTTCATCCTCCTGCCGCACGATCGCCAGCGGCCATTCTGCCCGGGGTGAGATCTTCTGCTCCTCGATCCAGTTGGCGAGAATGCTGTCGGTCACCTCCGGGGTATTCGGTCCGAAGCTGGTGAACCGGGTCACCTCCGGATCTCCGGCATAGACCTGGATCGCCTCGGCGTCCCCTTCGGCGAACTCGCGCAGGATCAGCCGTGGGGTTCTGAGGGTGACCGAAGAGAAGATGGACGATGCGTTCATATATATATGATAACGTCCTTTATCACATATAACCTGCGCTCCGATTTGAACGCAGAGACTGACCCGGACTTTTGACCGATGCAACTCTCTGAAAACACCAGTGGAGGAGCGCGGGGCAAAACTTACCCTTTGCGGCCCGACTGGGCGGCGATTTTAATCTCGGGATCGCCGTCTACTGAGCTAAAATCAGCGCATCCGAAAGTTACAGGGCCCCCTAGGAAGCGCGTCAAGGCCGTCTGGTTCTGGTGACGCCAATGAGATTTCTCGTTCTCGGTTTAGCTTTGTGCCTTTATGTTGGCAGCGCGTTCGCTCAAGTCACAACACAACAGTTCACAGGCGTTATCACCAATGCGGATACGGCTCTTGCTACAGGTCCGGCTAGCAATCGTATCTTTCTCGACCCCGTTGGCACGGCAATCACGGGGACCTTCACAGTTAATCCGGCCGATCTGACACCACAAGTTCAACAATCCGATCAGGGCCAATATGCGGGGTCTAGTCCAAATTCCAGTGTCTTTTCGATTACAGACTCAACCAATACTTTTTCCTTGCCGGGTTTGGTGGACGTTACTCTTTCACCGTTCACTGCAGATTTTATTTATCTGAACTCCACCTCGTTAGGTGAAGCGTCTTTCGTCGTTGGAGTAAATCCATGCTCTCCTTCATTGCCTGTGAATCTAAGCGTCTTCCCAATATCGTCTGGCATACCCACAACATGTCAGATGGAACTACAGCTGTCGGACCCTGCTGACTACTTCCTCACCATTCAAATTACGAGCATCTCAGGAAATGCCCCGCCTCCTTTTGTTCCGGCAGCTGCTCAAATCCTGGACCCCAGCGCGGGCCTGCTGAAAGGAGCGACGATTGAGACCGATCAGACTTTGCTGGCTACCGGAGGCCGGGCAGTCAAGGGGATCGCAGCCGATGGGACCGCCGAGCTACTAATCAGGATCCCGGTTCAAGCCGTTGGCGATACTGTAACGGCCACTCTTCTTAGCGATCACTGCTCAGATCAGAGCGACCCTACAACCTGCACTCGCAGCACCTCGTCAGACAACGACGGCGGGTTGTTTGCAGTCGGGACAGATATAAACGTGCCAAGCTCCTTGGCCAGCCAAGCCTCCGGCACAGCCAAGGCAGGGACTTTTGCGTTTGTCGCTTATCGCGCGCCAGCGGATTTCGCACGACCCTCTAATGTGGCAGACCTCACCGCCTCTCAGCGCCCCGTTTATGTGCAGCTAAGCTATTTTTCAGCCAATTCCGCTATCCCTTACTACCTGTCAACTCCGACTGAGGTGAGCATAGTGAGGCCTCCAATTGTGCTGATCCATGGATATGCCTCAGATGCAAAAGAAACATGGGCGAAATTTACGGGACTAGACACCGGCCAGTTTAAGAGCTTCCAAGTCGATTACGGTGCATGGACGCGAGTCAAGAGCACAACGCCGCCTTTAGGATTTGATTGCAAAAGCCCTCGGGATGTGAACTGTGTCACACGAATCCGCCAAAGCGATCTGGGATTCACGTTTAACACGTTTGGGGACGCTCTTCACAGAGGCGTCGCGCAGCAAGTGCTGGGGTTCATTCAACAATTCAATGGTGGTGATAACCCATCTTCCATACCAGTTGCCGGTGTAAAAGCCGACATTATTGCTCATAGCATGGGTGGTTTGATTGCGCGAAATTGGACGCTTGCGCGAAAAAGGTACTATAGCGACGATAGCTATGGTAAAGGCCGGATTCACAAGCTGATAACGCTAGGAACCCCACACTATGGCAGTCCTTTCGCCTCCCTGGCGGTTCGTCCCGATGCACAATGTTTTCGAAATTTGAGCACCGAAAGCATTCCTCCCCGGATATTGATTTCATCGGCAGTTCTGCTCAATGACAAAACGGTCGGTGGAGCAGTTGGCGAATTAGTTGGAAACGGGCTCGACGGTAAGGATATGAATCTCGCCCTGGAGAAGCTGGAGGAAGAGAGCGCTGCGCTTCCAACAGCGACCATCGCCGGAAAAATAGATGGAATTCAGGGTCTTGAAGCAACAGTGATTTTGTTAGCTATTCATGAGAAGTGTCCGGCAAGCGATCCACTGGCGAAACGATTTACGCCCTCCGCATTCAGCACGATCTTCGATCCTGCTAATGACGAATCCAAGGCAAAATCGGGTATCAAAGGAGATGGAGTTTCGACTCCCAGTGATGGAGCTGTTCCTCTAACCAGCGCGTTATGGAGCGCGAAAGCCACCGAAGCAGACTGCGATTTCATTCACTGCTTTAGTAATTATGCTCACGGGAAGAACACTGCCCGGCTCACAGGCGCGGCACACTACCTACCCGACGGCACGGCACTTGTAATGGATCGCATAAAAGACTTACTCAACACATCGGTGCTCGATTCAACGGCTTGGGGCTTGCCTTATGGAGGTCAACAATGAACAGGCATACGATTTCAGGCTGGCTTGTTCTTGCGATTTCTTTGGTGCCGATCGCGGGCATCTCTCAGACCAAACCAAGTCTTACAATCCTCTCTCCGGCCTCTGGCACTTCGGTCAATCCAGGGCAGACGATCAATGTAGAAGTGGAAGCAACGGGTTTCGTACATCCAGCTTCCGAGGCCATTGAAGGTCCTGATATGGCAAGCAGTATTGAGAAACCACTAAAGGATCGGAACACCTTTCAGCTCACAATTCCAAGCACAGTCGAGCCTGGCGCGACTTCTGTTCATGCCCTAGCAATTTTAGAGCCTGGATCGCTCGTGTACTCAGAGCCCCTGGAGCTTAAAGTAGCAGTAACGTTTGCCGTAGAGAAATTGACAATCAACAACAAGCATCTGGGCCTCTCTTTCATTGGCGATCAAACAGGGCTGGATGTCAGAACGCTGACGAACCCCGTTGGAGGCATCTTACAAAATGAGAGTTTGACGTTTAAGAGCCTCAATCCATCTGTTGCAATAGTCGATTCGAATGGAATTGTTACCGCTACGGGCCTTGGCATCACTCAAGTCATTGTTAGCCACGGAGCCATATCCGATACAGCCTCCGTCGTGGTCAAACATTCTGGCGTAAGAGGCGATCTCACAGGCGATGGAAAAGTAGATTCTCGGGACATCGACATTCTTGAAGATTGGCAGGGGGCACCTGCGGTGAACCTCAACGACACCCGCGATCTGAACCACGACGGCGTGATCGACGAGAAGGATCTCGAAATCGAGAGGACCCTGTGCACATATCCGAACTGTGCCACCCACAACTGACTCTGCCTACTCAATATGGGCTAAAGCACAATCCTCGCATCCATCCATAGCCCAAGGCCTCATCCCATGTGCCTGGCAGGCGCGTTGTGGCCTTGAAAAACAGATGCCGCTCGTTCGCTTCGTCGGCGTCTGTCAGTAGGCAGTCGAAACCAAGCTGGGCGGGGTTGGTGGTGTGATGTTTCATTGCTCGGGTCTCCTTTGTGAGCAGGTTGCACATGCAACCCTGCCCATCGGCGAGATCGGGGGTAGCAAAGGTCGCAGGTCTGTGTGCGAAGCATTTTGGGGGGACCGGCGCGCCGCGGCGGGGGAACCGAAACCGGCAGGCGCAGGGCCTTGACCGGCGTGAGGGGCGGCGCCCATTAGGAAGGGGTTGCCGGGGCCGGGAGGCCCATCGCTTGTCTGCGTGAGGGATCGTTACCGAAGGGCCGCAACGAAGTGCGGTGACCCCGGCGTAGGCCGGGGGAGTAGAGCCTGGCCCGAAGGGACACGCCCAAGAAGCCGATAACACCGGATCGCATCACGCAAAAAGGGCCCACCCTTTCGGATGGAGCCCCTTTGCTTGCCTGCTTTCAGTTGATTTGCCTTTATGGTGTTCGTTTTATGCAGCAAGCTAGACAGCATCCTTCAAGAGCGGCCTTCTTCGCTGCGCTTTCCTTTACGACGACCAGGTGATTGTTCATCATGATTATTCTCCTTTTCGCGTTGCTGTTATTAGGACCGAAATAGCGCATAAGGTCAGTGCCATGACCTGCAGGATCGCCAGGTCAGCCGGACTTGCACGCGCTTGTGCACGACTCGCCGCTGCAATGCTCCCGGCGAGAAAGAGGCTAAAGACGATGATGACAAAAGGCTTACCATATTTGTCGATTTCCTCTGGCGAAGGCTTGACGATGCGGCTTCGCTTTTCTGCGAGGTTGTACTCCAACAGTTGAATGTCGAGTTTGGCCCTGGTGATACTCGCTATGTCATTCGCGACGCCGGATAGGTCTTTTATCGGCCCGGTGACGGCCTTGGCTCCGTAAGCCGCAAGCCATTTGGCACTTGCAGTTAGCAAGCTCACGCTGCCGGCAATCACTTTAATCTTCAGTGCTTCGAAGATCATGGTTCACGGCCTTCTCAAAACTCGGTTGAGGAAAGACTGCGAGAAACACGTCGCCTATACACAATTGGACGCAATTTTTTCGGAGAAGTTGCGAACCCTTGCTGGAAGGCCCGAAGCCGCCAACACGTCTACTCAAAAGGGCGCTAGTGAACCGCGCGGCTGGCGGTCTTTGATCCCTGGAAAATGGCCTCGAACTCGGGCATGTCGAACGCTTGCCAAAGCTGCTGTGTGTCGCTCTCGCGCTGGCGTAGAACGGTTAGCAGCGACGCAGCTTTGTCGGGGTGAACCCGTGCGTATATGACGAAAACCCGAGCCTGCCAAACGAAGTCGGGTTGCCGCTTGAGGATCGTATCTGCAACGCCGCTCACCGGAATGCCCATGTCCCATTCTGCTCCTGGTCAGCTGGTGTTCGGCTGGCCGGAAGACGGCAGGAAGCGATAGACCGGCCCGCCAAATGCTGATATGTTGGTATGAATTGTTCATACCGGAGGTCCTATGGCGTCAACAATCGAGAAAATTTCCATCGCGCTCCCCCCCGAAATGGTCGCTTCGCTGCGTCAGGCCGTGGCGACTGGCGAATACTCATCTTCGAGCGAGGTTGTGCGTGATGCGCTGCGCGACTGGAGCCATAAGCGCCAGCTGCAGCAGAACGGCATCACCGAACTGCGGCAGATGTGGCAGGAAGCCCGTGCCGACAAAAGCCCGGGCCTCGATCCTGACGAAGTTTTCGATGAACTGGAGCGCAAATATCAGGCGATCGCCGACGCGGCGGGTGCGACCAGGTAATGCGCTACATACTCGCACCAAAGATCAAGTGCGACCTGGAAGACATTGGCGACTGGATCGCCCAGGACAGCCCCGTCCGCGCCCTCGCCACGGTGAGGGATCTCCGCGCAAAGTTCCGGCAGATCGCACAGAACCCTCTGCACTACCAGCTGAGGCCGGACATTGGGGAAGACGCCCGTCTGGCCGTGATAGGCCGTTACGTTGCGCTGTTCTGGATCGATGGCAATGTGGTGAGATTTGAGCGGGTGGCCTACGGTGGCCGCGACCTGCCGGTTCTCTTCCAGTAGGGGCCGTCCGCGCCCTTACCGTACAACCCTCTTGGGGCCGGGTTTGGAAAAAGCTTTAGGCGATGCAGGCCTCGCCGTTATCGAAGCATTCGCTGCAAGCGCCCGCGCCTGCTCCTCAATGTTCAGAAAGAGCACGGACAGACTGACACCGAGAGTGTCGGCCACTTTGGCAATATTGCTGAAACTCAGGTTGCTCTCGCCTCGTTCGACTGTCCCCATGAATGTTCGGTGGACGCCGCAGTGGTCAGCAAACCCTTCCTGGGAATAGCCACGTTCGGTTCTAAGCTCTCTGATCCTGCTGCCCAGAGCCCGCAGGATGACATTGGAGGATTCCTCATTCACAACCACAAGTGTTTGAGGAGCGCAGCGCTTACGTCTACATTGTTTGCGTTGACACTGTTTGCATAGTATTCTCACTGCAACTCAGATTCTCAGAATCGGAAAGGAGCCTGCATGAAGAGTCGGATCGTCCTGTCTGGCGGCGGCGGTGGGGTCGGCGGTTGTGTGGTGGGGTCGGCGGTTGTGTTCTGTCACCTTGCAAATAAAACCCAAGCATAGGCCGGCGGCGTTTACCGCGCCGGTCTCCTTACCAGCAAATGCCAGCCTTTCTTGAGAGCCTGGCCGCTGTAGCCACCATCATCGGGACAGTTGTAAGCGCTCTTGCTCTGCTGCAATCGAGCGCCTGGCTGGGGCTAGCCAGTGTCCTGGCCGTCTGCATTACGGCTGGTATCGGCCTCTATGCCTACAGGCAGCGCTCACGGGTCACTTTGGCCTCTGTCGTCATCGAAGGCCATAGCATCGATTCACTCAACATTTCGAATCTGCGGGGGCGGCGCGTAAGCCGGAGCTTCTTCATCAGGAAGCACATCAGACGGTTCGGATCGAAGGCGAAGATCTTCACATCGAATGGAAATACTCGGGATTCTGCAAAAGGGATCAGGTGTCATCGATCGGATTCAGTATCGATTCCGAAGAGGCCACTCCATTCAGCGCCCTCGATTACACCGCCTTCGACCTTGGGCACGACCCTGAGATGAAGCTCCAGATTCGCCCGGTTCTGATAGGAGCTGAGAGCATTTCGAAGAAGGTTCTGGTGACATTCCTCGAACCGTTACAGGAAAACCAGCCTTTCGGCGTGATGCTGCGCTGTACGCTTCCTCGTTCGATAAAAACAGGGTTCGGCTACTGCACTTCGACATTTTCCATCGGCCAGGCGACGGTGCCGCGTGGTACCGTCCGCCTGATATTCGTTGGACCCGCCCCACAGTGGCTGCGCGTTTACGAAAGCACCGCGAAGCAGCCAAACAAGCTCGTCAAGACGCTGGCTCCGACCGTCCAGGAGCCCGGTCTGTGCGAATATGTCGATGTCGTAGACGGCAGGCCTGGTCAATCGGCGCGGGTGTACGCCTTTTCGCGGGAGGGCTGAAGAAGTGTCAAGGTCGGAGCAAAGCGCCCGCTGGGTTGGTGCCATAGCGGCGCCCTAAAGGCGCGGCATCGACCCCCAACCGCCCGCAGCGATAGATCACAAGCCCGAGGGCAGGCGGGGATAGACGTTTCAGACATGACAAGAGTGGCGACGATGGTTCAACCAAGGCCATCGTGACGAGGGTCACGATGGCGGCAAGGGTCTAAATCCAGCGGGTGCTTGGGTCGATACTGAGGGGTTATCCGGCCTGACGGTTTACAGTTGGCGTCGACAGGTTCATTAGATCTGTCAGGAGCTAAGGATGCCAAAGACCAATAAACCGGCAGCTGAGACGACACCACCGGTCCCACTTTACGGTCGGTATCTGCTGTATATCGACATCCTCGGTTTCTCTGAAATCGCCGGAAACGAGCCGGATAAGGTCGAGCAGATATATCGTGTGCTCGACTCCCTCAATGTGCATAGCCACGCCAGTTTCAAGACGATTGTGTTCTCCGATACAGTGTTGGTCTACAACCCGGAGCTGGCCACCACGACAGAAGATGCTGCTTATATTGTCTGGTATCTGATCGAGTTTGCCGAAGACCTACATCATCGCCTGACTGGGCAAGATGTCTTTTTCCGCGCGCTTCTAACTTCCGGCGAGTTCACGCATTACAAGCTCGATCACGTCGAATGCTTTTTCGGAAACGCGCTGATTGCCGCCCATAAACAGGAAAAGTCGTTGCCTGCCATAGGCCTTTTCATCAGCAACGAGTGCAATGCTTACAACAAATATTTCCGCACAGCTCCGTTCAATAAAGACTTGTCTTTCGTATACCTCAACCGGAGCCTGGAGACCCTGCACGAAGAGAGCGGGGGTAACTACCCCGTTCCCAACATCCTCACCGAATCAACTCCCTATGTGCCGTCGCAGGTCCGCTTCCTGCACGACGTTCACACCGCTATGCGAGCCCACAAAGAGCCGCTTGTACGGGCGAAATATCTGATGACGTGGGACTACTACATGCAAAGGTATCCGGAGCTGTTGTCTGTCCTTGAAGCGAACTCATTCAATCTGAGCAGCCTTGGCACCGGCTATGCCTGGACTGATGAAATCGCGACAATGCGGGAAGACATAGCTTACTTTTCAAAGAGAATTGGCCGCTGAGCCCTTCACGATTCCGGGCAAGTTTAAGATTTCCTGGCTATGGGGCCGGCTCCCGGCTGGCGGCATAGTCCGGATGGAAATTCAGAGCCATGTCAGCGATCTTCTGCGCGGCGGCGGCGGCGCGGAAGATTTCGCGCTTGTCTTCCTTCAAGCGTTTTATCCAGCTGGCGATATAGCTGGCATGGTTGGGAATGTCGGACGGCAGGCCGAGCGTTGAACCGATGAACACAGACGCCAATTCGGCGCGAAGTTCCTCCTGGGCGTAGGCCCCTGAACCAAATCGGCCAGTAAGGTCACGCGCAAGCCTGGTGGCGTGTCCTGTCCAGTGCCCCAGCTCGTGCATAGCCGTTGCCGCCCATTGATAGGCTGTGGCGAAAGCCTGCTCCGGGGGCAGCTGTATGAAGTCAGCTGACGGGGAGTAAAAGGCCCGGTCGCCGCCTGTGCGGATGACCGCTCCGCTGTTCTGCAGAATGATGTTGGTAGCCTCGGGGCGCTGCCACGGCGTTTCCTCGATCAATGGCGCGACATAGGCCGGGATGCCGTCAATCTGTGAGGCGTGGAACACGGAAAAGCTACGCATCATGGGGATGGTTTTCGTGCCGTCCTCGGTGGCATCGTCCTCGATCTCAAGCCGCTTGAAAAAGAAAATGGTGGTGGACTTCTCGCCCTTGCGAACCTGCCAGCCTGCATCTGCTGCCTGGGCGTAGGTCATCCAGCGCGGGTCTGCGGTGGTGAAGGCGCGGAGATCCATTCCCAGGATCAGGACATTGATGCCGCGATAGTATCGGCCAGTCGTTGGGTTGAAAGGGGCGTTTGGGCCTGCCGCCTTGCCGGGTTCCCACGGCATGACCCAGGGCTTTGTGCCAGCTTCAAGGGCTTCAAGAATACGGTCGGTGACCTCCTGGTAAGGGTCACGGCGGGTTTGGGTGCTGCTCATTTTCTGGTGTCCATTCGGGTTGCGCATGCAACCGACTAGGCACCCGCCAATGAGGGGGTGAGGCGTGTCCAGGAAGCGTTCTGCGAAGCAGAATTACGGGGTCGGAGCCTGGCGCGAGGCGCTTGGCGAAGGGGGTAACTCCCGTCATCGCTTGCGACGATTCGTGCCTGGACGCGCAACATGGGGCGCAGCCCCTGACATGACTGCCGGGGCCGGGAGGGCCATCCATCTAATCGCGTGAGGGATCGTGACCCGCATGGGCCGAGACGCAGGCTCGGTGAGCGCAGCGAGTAGAGCACGGCCCGTCAGGGACATGCCCGGTTACTGGACTGCGCGGCTGGCTGTTTTGAATCCCTGGGCAATGGCCTCTAGCTGGCCCATATCGAACTGTTGCCAGAGCTGCTGTGTGGCGCTTTCGCGCTGGCGTAGAACGGTTAGCAGCGACGTAGCCTTATCCGGGTGAACTCGTGCGTATATGACGAAAACCCGAGCCTGCCAAACGAAGTCGGGTTGCCGTTTCAGGATCGTATCTGCGACGCTCACCGGCTTGCTCATGTCGTTATTCTGTTCCGCGAGCTGCTCTCAGCAGAACAAAAGGATAGGAATTCGTAGCCGTTCGATTAGGATTACTCCCGGATGCCGAAACCCACCGCGACACCTTCATTTCCGGAAAACGCTGAACCCAAGCGCCGCGACATCATTGCAGCGCAGAAAATCATCGCAGACATTTCTTCCGGCGTGTACCGGTCCCCGGCGGCAGCGATCAAAGAGTTGATCGCGAATGCGTATGATGCCGACGCAACCCGGATAACAATCTCTACTGACCCCCCACATCTTCGGACATTCACCATCACTGATGATGGGTCCGGGATGACGATTTCCGATTTCCTCGATGTCATGGCTCACATTGGTGGCAGCCGGAAACGCAAAGAAGGAGATCTCAGTCCGATCTTCAAGAGGAAGCTGATCGGACGTATCGGCATTGGGTTACTTTCCGTAGCGCAGCTCGGAACCCGCTTCTATCTCAGCTCCAAGAAGAGGGGTGAAAACACCCGCTTTCTGGCAGAAGTGAATCTTGAGCCATTCCACAAAGATGAAACGGCTCTATTGAGCATGGTTGCAAAAGAAGGAGCCGATGACGGGCAGGTGATGATCGGGGCGATCCAATACGTTGATAACATTCCCGATGACCCCGAAAATCACTTCACTGTGATTACAGTGCCGGACGCTAAAAAGGGCCTTCAGAGTGAAATTACCGGCCTGGTGCGAAGATCAGTCGGGGCCACGGAACTCCTGAACTTGAAAAGGGATGGAGTAGTCTCTTTTGAACAAATCGCCGAGATCACGTCTGCTGCAAAGCGGGCAGACCTGGTTTTGGATAACTACTACTTCATGCTTTGGGAGCTTGGCCTGCTGTGCCCGGTCGATTACTTGCCGGGAGGCCCGTTCCGGCCAGACGTCAGGGCTATCGAAAATCTCGACATGCTTGCCTTACCGAAGCCAACGGCTTTCAATATTTATGTAAATGGTTCTCCGCTGTATCGGCCCCAGCTCTTTCCAGGCCCAACATCGGTTGGCTATTCAAGCCCGGATCCAAAAATTTATCCTCTCAAGTACACGGCGCTTATTGCCAATCGACAACTCCGGTTGAGCGGTTACGTGTACTGCCAGCAGCCAAACATTACACCAGAGGAAGTGAAGGGCGTTCATATCCGAATCAGAGATGTCGGCATTGGAATGTATGACCGGACTTGGCTTGGCTATCCCTTCGATGAGGGTCTTAAATTTGGCCAAATCTCGGGTGAGATTTTTGTCGAAGAGGGGCTTGAGTCCGCCCTCAATATCGACCGCGACAGCTTCCGGGAGACTGACGTTCATTACCAGGCACTAAAGGCCTATGTCTGGACTGTTCTAAGGAAAACGGTTTTTCCTGACTTCAAGACCCGCCAGCGTGATTTCAGGAAAGCGAAACAAAGGGTCGTTACTGCGGAAGAAGATCAAGCTTTCGAAGATGCCATCCTTGAACTGCCTGCCCCAGCTGGAAGCGCTTCGGCAAATCGCCCATCTGGGGAGTCGCTGCTGCACCTCATCCGTTCCGGGGAAGATACTGTCAGCGCACCAGTAAGCCCCGATTCCAGCATTCCAGATTGGAAAGCAATCGTTGCGAGTCTTAACCTTTCAAGCGAGGCAGAAATCCGCTTTGAGCGGGTGCTACGGGTCCTGGTATCTAGCGAACTATTCGTGGGGATTGTGAAAGACGATCTCGAAAGCGTGCTGCTGGCACTAGCGATAGCGGTTAGATAGGGGCCTATAGAGTGACGCAAAGTCCCGTTCCATCCATGGATGACCTTATCGCGAATCTCTCCGGAGAAAGTGATCAGGAGGAGGCTGCCTCCACGGGAGCGAGTTCTTTTCTCGCAGGTATCCACACCGAAAATCTGATTCGCAGGGAAATGGAGTTTATCGATCCAGAGAAACAATGGATGCGGCAGCAATGGTTGAAAGCTGGGGAGGCGTTGTATACCAAGCTGAACCGGCCACTTCGCTATCTGACACTCCCGGCATACTACCGTTTTGACGTCACAATGATGCTCAAAAGGGGCATCCTTGGTGTTGTCGAAAAAGATGGCAGGGAAGTACTATCGGTAGCTGCATTCGAGGCGGATCCCGGCAAATATGCGCTCATGACAGGGGCGACCCCTGATTTCGAACTGTTCGGCAATGGCACGCTAGAGAATGCGATGGTCGATCCGCGAAGCCCACATTTTGCCGATCTCCTTGCCATGTTCCCGTTCGATATCGTTAATTTTGACCTCACGACTAGCCTTACTCCCCAGCACGAAGGGCCCTTTTCGCGCACCATGCAGGCGATAGAGGAAGTGATGAGGAGACAAGCCCCACACACAGAAGAATGGGCGTTTTTTCTAACCTTTCGGAATGTTGAAAAAGAGTGGGAACCGACTGCTCTAAAGCAGTTCATCGACAATCTTCAAGCCAATATAGACACCTGGCCGGCTGTACGGGACAAGTTTGTGCAGACGCTAAATGTGAGCACAGCCCAAGAGTTGAAGGATAAAGATTCGGCCATCGCAATCATTCAAAGCGTGGGCAAATGGCTCGTAGACCGGGCTCATTTCTATGGCCACAGCTGTCCGTCGATCGAGAGTTTTTATTACACCCGGTATCCGGAAGGGCTGGAGGAATACAAAATTTCCAAGTTGCTCATGACGTTCAAACGAGGACCCCGAACGGCATCAGTAGTGCCCATGAAAACCACCGTTCCGGAAACCTGGATGGAGACGGATCTCGTAAATTGCATCGCGCGCAACAAGCACAAAGATGTGGAATATATCCTCTTAAGTGGAACGAAGCTGGACGAAGTAAACGCTCAAATCGCTGAACTCAAGGCAGATTTCGAGACAACGTACACAAGAACGCAACCTGCTGCGCCCACCACGCCCGCACCAATTCTGGCGGTGAAAGAAACACCATAATCGTTCAAGCGGCCAGTTCATATGCTGGAAACTAGCCCTGCGTTCGATCTTGCCATGTGGCAATCAGGAAGGATGCCATGGTGCCCGCGAGATTTACGGCCAACTCCGCATGTCGAGGTTTTGGTTTTACCTGTTTCCGTCCCTGGCCGTGAGCATCGCCAATCTTGTTACGGATCGCACCAAGGCTATTCACCACAGATTGGCAGTTGCCGAGAATGGTCTTGAATATAGCTTCCTGATGTTGATGCGGAGCAAGGTTCAAGGCTTCGGCGCACAAAGCCCAGAGTTTCGGAAGATCGACATCATCAGGGTAGGGCGTGCCGACATCATCCAGAATGTGCTTGCACGTTGTTTCCAGAAGCATACGCGCGGCAGTGATTGCTCCCTCCGGATCAGACGTTCGGCGGTCAAGAGCCTTCTGCCAGGCGGCATGGACATTGTCTGGATCGAAAGCTTGTAGCGTCTCACTGATGGGCTGAACACCAGGCGACCGGTCTTGTGCCTCTATGAAATCAAGCAGCGGGCGGAACTGCTCCCAGATATAAGTGCGGCGCTCAGCGTACGAAGGAAACTTGTGCTTGATGAACTGCCAGAATTGCGGCTGGTCGCGATATTTCCGGACGATGTCGGGTATGTGGCTTCGAATTTGTACATTGCTGAGAATTTCAGCTCGCAACCGGGCAAAATCGGCAGTGTCGAGGCCGCCCCCATCATTAGTCGCAGTCCCAATGTAGCCGCCCTGCAATTTCTCGAGCTTCTCCAAGAGAGTGCGTTCGTCGTTCTCGATGAAAGTTGGCGCCGAAATCATGGATCAATCCTAATGCCCGTCAGGGGTTGCCCGGCTTCTCTATAGGGCAAAGAAAGACGGATCAGAACGACGCCCGCCATACTTCGGTTGTGAGCTTTACCGCACCATCTAGCGGCGGGGCCAACGTGAACACGCGCGGCCCTTTTGCAAACAGGTGGACGCGATAAAGCCGCCATTCTTCGGGCCTTTCAGCTGCTACGGCACACTCATTGCGAGAAAGAAAAAACGGCGTTCGAGCTGAACCGTTCGTGGTCTTTACCTCCAGCAAGCGCTCGTTTCCGGCCGGATCAAAAGAGTAAATATCGTACCCCGCACCGTCACCATCCACATCAGCAACCCAGCGAACCTTGCGGGCGAGATCGGCACGATCGGCGGCATGAAGACGCCTTTGCTCCAAGTCGAGAATAAAAGCTTCTCCGGCTTTGCCAAGGGACCGATTGCGATGATCCCGCTCCACAGGATCGAACTTCCGGACCAGCTGTTGCAGACGGCGCGGTATGGGGCCGTCGTCCCTGGCGATCGGCGCAAGCACGAAAACGTCGTCTGCAATGGGTAAGACGGTGGGTTCGATGACAGGCGCATCCAATGCTGCCGGATGGCCGTCCAGATAGCGTTCGATCGCATCGAAGATGGCGTTTTGGTAATTTCGAGCCGGTTTGTAGCCTGGAATCCAGGGCGCTCCCAACTCCTCAAGGACGGCAGAAATATTCTGGTGCTTGAATTCGATCGATTTATCGGAGCGGGCAACCCGCGCCATGAGAGCGGCACGGTGCCTGGCTTTCACGTAGGGCGTACCCGACAAGTCTGCCGCGAGCATCTCGAAGTAGTCGGCCACGATCGCATCGAGTTCCTGCGCCTGCCATGCGGTGCCCGTTACTGGATCAGCCATGCGTTAGTGTCTCCTGCTGCGGCTCCAGAAATGCCTTGAGCTGATCGGTTACCAGCGTTGCATTTCCGATCTCACACTCCCACACTGTCAGTACGCCCCAACCGAGCGCCTGCAGCTGCTCGATAGCTGAGGCGTGGCGCTCTACGTTTCGAGTCAGCTTCGGTGTCCAATACTCCTGCCGCGTTCCGGGCATGCGCCCCTCGCGGCAACCTGGATGCTGGTGCCAGAAGCAGCCATGGACGAAGATCACCTTTCGCCGGCTCGGGAATACGATATCGGGTTTACCAGGAAGATCCTTGCGATGGAGCCGGAACCGGTAGCCGGCCTGGTGAAGCAGTGAGCGCAGTAGGACCTCGGGCTTGGTATTCTTGCTGCGGATTTGGCGCATGTTCTCGCTGCGGCGCTGCGCATCGAGCTTATCCATGGCCGGCTAGACGGCTAAGTCCAGCGGCAGATCGGAAATGTCTTTCAGCCGTTTTCCTTCGACCATGATGTTGAGCAGGTTGAGGGTATCTTCATAACCTTCGCCGGAATCCTGAACGGCTTTGATTAGCTCTGGAAGCGCAAAATGGTAGACGCAATCGACGTCGCCGGTTCCGAGCGCGAGGGATGAAAGCCGGCTCGGCGTTGGCTCTCCTGTCACAACAACAACATGAGGCAGACGGCCTTTCCGGTTCCTAATCAGATTGAGAGCTTCGGAACGGGCATTTTGTGCACGGTCGCTACGCATCGTCCATTTGCACGAGATGCTTGCATGGAGCAGCGGCGACCCCTTATTTACGGCCCGCAGAGCTGCATGTGTACTGACATCCTTATCGACCAGCATTTCGGGCGCGTTGATGCTTTCGTCTGATTCCAGTTTCCGGACAACCACGATGTCGTGAGCGATTGTGTATGCATTACCCAAAGCCGCCGCAATCGCCGGGTTTGCTTTGGCGATGGCATTCAATTCTGCGAGATGGGCATATTGCTCATACTCACCGATCAATCCCTTGCTTCGGCTTCCTACTGTCTTGATTACCCAGTCGCCCGGACGTAAGTGAGCAAGCCGGGGGAAGGTTTGCAGCACGAACGCGCAAACCATGTCCTCGAACTCTTTACCCGACATCTGGCCTGAAAGCCTGGCACCGAGGCTTTCAGGCCCCAACTGCTCCATGATCTTTTTCGCAAAGAGCACGCTGGCGGTACTGTCCTTATCGGCGTTCGAGGGTACGCCATGCTTGTTGGTGACAAGCAGCTTTTTCAGCAGCGCAGCGTGAAAGCTGCGCCGTGCTTCCGCAAAAAAGGACTCTGGCGGCGGCATGGCCGGCGTTGTGGTCATCCGGCCACCTGGACGAGCCGGCCGGCGGCGTTCAGCACTTCGGCTATCTGCTTTGCGACCGCACAAGCAACCGGCGGGGGAAAGGCATTGCCAACCTGGCGGTAAGCGTTGGTCTTCTTGCCTGAGAACTTCCAATCATCCGGGAAGCCTTGAATGCGGGCGACCATCGGCACGGTGAGGCGCGGCATACCAACAAAATCCCGCTCCGGCGGCGCGTCTGCGATCGTCATTCCGTTGACGCTAAGGCTGGCCCAGGCACGTTTCGCGCGTGTGGGGCCTAGATCAGGACCGCCGTGCTTCTTGCTGCCGCCGACGATCGTGGGCGCAATCTCATCGGCCCGCTCTTTCCAGAGCTTGGCTCCCTTCCAACCGTCTGCTGCCATCAGGTCGTAAAGAGTTTCGCCAACCGTCTTGGCCTTGATCTTGTGCGCGTCCGGCCAATTGAACCGATCCATCTCAGAATCTCTCAAGGCTACGAAAATGACGCGCGGACGAAGCTGCGGAACACCGTAGTCCGACGCTTGAAGCAATTTCCAATCGACCTTGTAGCCAAGCTTCTTCAGCTGCTTCTTGATGCCGTTGCGGTAATCCTCGAACACAGCATCGAGGATTCCACGCACGTTCTCGATCATCACCGCACGGGGGCGCAGCTGGTCGATGATGTCGATCGCAACCGGGAACAGGTTGCGTTCATCGAGATGGCCAAGCTGCTTGCCGGCTTTGGAGAATGGGGGGCAAGGCAGGCCACCGGAGACGATATCAACCCCTTTGAAGGCCGACGCGTCCGTGAACTTGAAAAGGTCTTTTTCGAGGACGTTCCAGTGTGGCCGGTTCAGCTTCAGCGTATTGCAAGCGTGCTGGTCAATTTCAATAAGACCAGCATGGGCAATGCCGGCCTGCTCCAGGCCAAGGGCTTCCCCACCGGCGCCGGCGCAAAGTTCCAATGTCGATAGTTGTGCCTGCATCTGGCTAAGTTTAGCCGGCTGGAATCAATAAGTTAGGCATTCCCCTAGTGTCAGCATGGGTTACAGGTGGAAATCAAGTCCTTATTGATGAAAGAGCATGGTTTGCAGCCTGTATCCGTCTAAAAGCGTGAAGGTTTTCATCCTTGATGTTCGCCTTATGTTCGCCTAGGCTGACGAGATGCACCCGCCCCCTTTTCGCATCAGCCAGCGACTTCTAGACTGGCCGGATTGTTGGATTGAGCTGCGTTGCATATGCCCAAACGTCTCTGTCTATCCATGCAAATTGATGGCGAAACGGCATGGCAATCGGACCTTTGGTGATGTGATCGGTCGGGTGAAATGCGGCAAGTGCAGCCGGCGGCCATTCTCGATCTATCTTTGCGCCAGCGCCCACAGGATCAAGGCAAACGGCGGCCCCTCCCCTGACTGGTCGATTCAATTGCTCGAGGGCCACCTGAACTAAGGATCGATCAGATCGAAATGGCCGAAGAAGTTGAAATCGATCTCGCCGGGGGTCGTCTCCCGAGTGACGACGCTCCGCACGAACCGGCCAGAATGCGTGAGGGATTCCAGCGAGAGCGCATGACCAGCTTTGACTGCCTCGATGATCCGGTCGCCATCGATCGGTTCGCCGGTCGTCATGTCGCGCATCAGGTTCCCATCCGCCTCCCCTGCCATAAGGCGCATCTCGATCTGGGTGTTAGTGTCCGGCGAGAAATCGAACGGTCGAAGCCAGGCGGCGAGTTGACCGGCCAGACGATCATGACGGCGCAGCGCTTCCATGTCGTCGTCACTTAGCGGCTTGTATGACGAGTCCTCTGGCTCATTCATCGTGAACAGATTCTATGCCGTTGCGCTACGAATATTCCCGGTCTTCCGGTCGTTTGCGCTGGCGTTCTTCGATCTCACGCAAGCGTTGCGCTGCGCGATCGCGCTCGACCTGTTCCGGACTGCGGGCTGCCAGCCGTTTCCTGGCGGCTTCGAACAGGCTTTTAGGTTTATCTGGCTGTGCCGGTACAGCTGGCGCCGGAATCGGCTCCAGCTGCATGTCAGCGGCACGACGATCGAGCGCACGCTGATAATGCTCGACCAGCCAGCCGAACACGCGAACAAAAAGAACGGCAGAGGGTCGCCCCGGCTCCACCTGCGCCTCATCTCTGGCGGGAGGCCCCTGCCCTATCTCTGGCCGTTCGAGGCTACGCGGCGGCTCCGTGTCGGGCCTGTCGGCGTTGTCCGGATCGCGAGGCCGAAGTTCGAGGGGCTGACGGGTGGACGCGATTACGGCATCCATTTGACCGCGCATCGTTCGGTTGAGCTGCCAGATGGCATCGGCGGCCTCATGGTCGGAACTGTTCAGCCTGGCACCGCCGACAAGCCTGGCGTCGGCCTCGCGGCCCAGTTCTTCGAGACGCAGGCGTTCCACTGTCCCGACAATCTCCGCCGCTTCCCTGCCCTGCTCCTGCGCTTGGTGCTTTTGCAGCTGCCGCCGTACTGCCGGCACGTCCGGTAGATCGTTGGCATCGAGGTCGGCCAGGCGTTCCCGAACATCCCGCACCCTGGCGCCCTCGATGCGTCGGGCAAGTCCGTGGATCCCGCCTGCGCGATCCACAAGGGGTCCTGTCAGAATTCGGAGAATAAAGCACGTTAGTGGTTGCGCATATCAATGGAATGAGCAACTTAGAGCGGAATGTCCAGTGAGGCGCAGGGTCACGTGTGGCTCACTGATAAACCTTTTCTTTTCAATAGCAAGCCATTGCTTACCGTGCTCAAATGTCCGAATTCTGACGGGAGCCCTCGTGAAGTGGCGACCCGCGTGGCGTTATAGTATGTTGGCCTTATGGCATCATGGTACTAATTTTACATCGCGGTCTAGGCCGCTCTCGGCGGGTCAGCGATTATGTTTCCGGCTCGGCTGGTGTTCCAGCATTTGACTTGGACTTTTCGGTAGAGCCCTTGTCAAGACGCTTTTTGATCCAGGCACCGATGCCCAGTGTGGTAAAGATTCCGGCAAGCGCTTTGTAAATCTTTCCTTCCGGAAGGAGTTCTTTCAGCCACGCGATCGGATCTTCCTGAAATTTCTGCTTTACTGTTTTGCTGATGGCTTCGACGTCCACATCGACGGGATAGACGGGCTCGTCGAGTATCTCCTCGTCCGTGCCCTTTGCATTCTGATAAACAAGGTAGACCTGGATCTGCAGCTTCTGCTGCGTTGCTTTGTGTTTAGGTGTGACCTCCCATGTCCACTCTTGATATGCATCAACGGGGATGATCTTGGTTTCGTCGGACTTTGGTGGAAAAGTGAACTCGTCCGGATTGTCTGGTGCCGTGAGGACAACTTTCATTTTCTCCGATACGGTCAGCTCGCCGGAGCCGGTTCGATCTTGCAAGACGTGCAGTATTTTGTCCTCGAACCCGTGAATTCGGACTACTACCGTAGAGGGTTTGCTAACAAGCATGTGCTGAGGCACCTTATACTCGATGTGACCGGTCAAAAGGCGCTTCTTCTGACGAGCCAGCTCAAGTACATGTTTGTATTCAGTGCTCCAAGCAGGAGCACCGCAAGTGTTACTTCCTGAGCTTCCGCAACCGCCGCTAGGTAGTAAATTTTCGATCGGCCCTACGGTGGTGAATGTGTAATCGAAGTCCGCCCCCACGGAACCGCGATTATGGTGGTGATGAGCTACCTTCTTTACCTTTTTCTCCACCTTGTGGAATATGCTCTCGTCAACCGGGGTTGCTCCGGTCGAGTTGAGTTCGGCACCCGAGGGGATGAGTATTGTCGTAACCATCTTTGCATCGGCTATACCGGTGAAAACGTGGATACGCGAACCATCGATGCCTTTCTCGACTACAAGGTAGTCTTTAGCGTTGATGGCGCGCTCAGCAGCACTCTTGTCGAATTTTTTCGAGTTCATTTCCTTTGCGTCTTCATTGCCAACGAGCGCGACCTTAGCGTCTGGGTAGCGCTGTAGACTAAGCGCTATCTCGTCAAGACAAGCCGTCGCTTTGTCGTCGATACGAACTGGACGCGCCTTGTCGCGATCAAAGCTGATCGAGCAAAGAGCCGAAGGCAAGGGTGCTGGAGACGGCGGAGAAGCGGAGATAGGCTCAGGAGCTTTCACCGGAGCTGCATGCTCAATACTGTTTGCGGTATTCGGCAACAGAACAAGCGGTGATCTGTCGGCCGGAGAGGGCTGACTTTGCACAGTGGATGTCGAGGGAGGAGACGTTACTTTGATCGGCCTGCGGCCTGCACATCCCGAGGTCAGTAGCACCAAGTATATCCCTCCAGCTATCCGCCAGAGTTTATAGCGAGTTCTCCCCAACTTAAACATGCAGCCATTCTGTACCGCAACAGCAAATGCTCCTAGAAAATTGTTGTTGCTACCTCTTACTGCCTTTTGTCACATTCTTTCTACGGACGTTGAAAGGCTAATCAGAAAGGGCAAATCGGGCCTCACTGGTCAAGCTAGATCCCAATCCGCTCGACCTCATCGAGCGAGATCTCATCGCTCCTCCGGTCGTAGAGCCCGGTAGTTCGAGCCGATTCATGGGCTGCCATCTGCTGAGCGATCTCCAACCTGCCGCCATTCTTGAGGTAGGCCGTGATGCCTGTCGCCCGGAAGGTATGACAACCGATCTCGGTCTTGATTCCAGCCGCTAGAGCCCGTCGACGAATCATGCGCCAGACATCAGACTGGAGCAGGGAATTGCTCGTCAACTCTCCTGAGCGACCCCTCGTCGTGCGGAACATGGGTCCCTTGCGATCCTCGGCGATGCCGGCCGCCACGATGTACTCCTCCAAGTAGCGGTCGAGATTGTGGTGTGTCGGCATCTCGTGTTCTTTGCCGCCCTTTTCATGAAGGCGGACCCAACCTCGGCGGCCCTGAACAAAGAAGTCATCGACGCGCATTGAGATTGCCGCGCCCACGCGAGCGAAGGTATAGACCATTAGACCGATCAGGGCACGGTCACGCAGACCGGGCAGGGAAGTGGTGTCGATCGTGTCGATCAAGACACGGGCTTCATCCGCCTGCAGCACTGGCGTCTTGCCGCGCCGTTGCGAATGCTTTGGCCCGCGAACCGCATGGGCTGGATTTGTGGGAATGACCTGGCCGACGACCATCCAATCGAACAACATTCGCAATGCGGCCAGCCGCAGCTTCACCGTCGGTTTCGATTGAGTCTTCAACTGCGTCTCGACGAAGGCTGCGACGTGGACCGGCTCGACCTGGGCGAGATCCAGGATGCCATGCTCGGCACAAAATTCCGAGAACTGCCGTACGGCCTCGCGGTAGGCGCGGCGCGTGTTGGCATTGCGGATGTGCGAGCTGAAGAAGTCGCGCATCCGCGTGCGGGCTTCCGGCCGCGCGGTGAACACGGAGGGCAGGGAAGAGGGAAGGAGCGCGATTGCTGTGCTCATCAGGAGCCCTTAGCTAGCTGCTCTGGCATCACCGTATGCGTACAGT
>NZ_JAGSYE010000007.1 GCF_025685565.1 Granulicella aggregans | reverse complement strand
GGAAATCGACAAAGAACGTCGATTCCCACATTACGCACCGCACGACGACGAAGGATTATTCAACAAGTACTTCAACAGATAGGCCTATACTGACATTTCTAATGGGCTAGCCACCCTGTCATTTCTAATGAGCTACAACATACTCTTGTAAGCGCAAAGCAATAATGTCGTAGCTCTGCAAAGCCAAAGTGTCGCTGCCCCATCCTGAGTTGAGGGTTCGGAGGCGCAGATGGGTTGGCTACAGATGAGCAAGCAGGAGTTGCAGCGGGTGACGTCTTGACCGAAGTGCTCGCTCGCAATCGCACGACGGAGTCGGCGGCTGGCGTGTTGGGCGTGAGCTTGAGACAGGCGCAGCGGCTAGTGGCGAGATACCGTGACGGCGGTGGCGGTGCCCTGATTCACGAGAGCCGCGGCCACCCGGCGAGCAACAGGTTGAGCGCAGGCACCCGTGAGCTGGTTCTCGAACTGGTGCGGCAGAGCTATCGGGACTTCGGACCGACACTCGCCGCGGAGGTTCTGCTGGATCGCCACAGCATCGAGGTCTCACGCGAGACCTTTGCAGAGTTCGAAGTCGCTGACAAATCTGAGGCCCATACTTCCCTCTTCTTGAGACCAAAGAAATAGATGGTCGCTAACAACCACAGTGTCGAAGAGTGACTCGGCTTTTATCGATAATCGATGCGCGGCTTGGAATCGCCATGTTTCAGAGTGCGAACGTCCGATTGAAGCGGTGACTTACTTGTGCATTTCATTGGGAGGACTCATAGAACCGTCGACGCCGATGGGATGAAAACCGCGAAGACTGTACCCGAAGGCTGAGGCTTGGCTTTGCTGCGGACTCGTATGGTGCCCCCGTGTTTACGCACGATCCCCTGCGATACCCAAAGGCCGAGTCCGATTCCGGTAGCTTCTTTCGTAGAGACGAAGGGCTCGAAGAGGCGCTCCATAACTGCCGGAGAGATTCCGTGTCCGGAGTCGGCGACAACGATCTTTACGCCGTAGGAACGCTCCTTCGCCCAGCTCCTGGTTCTCTTCACCCTCAAACGAAGAGATCCGCCGTGTGGCATCGCGTCCATCGCGTTGCCGACGATGTTGGCGATCACCTGGCGCACCTCGCCGCCAAGACAAGTTGCAACCGCTCCCCGTTCGCATTCGGCGTTCACGCGGATGTTCTTACTCGCCAGCCGCTGCCCGAAGAGAGCAAGGACCGAGTCGACGATATCGCAGATGTCGGTCGGCGCCGGTGAGGTCGACTGTCTGTGAAATTGGAGAGTCTGTGTGGTGATGTGCGCGACTCGCCTCAGTTCCTCTTCGGCAGTCTTGAGATAGCTCTTCGTATCCGCCTTGAGCGAGTCGTCCTGCAGCGCGAGATACAGGGAGTTGGTGACGCCTGCCAGAGGATTGTTGATCTCGTGTGCGATGCTGGCGGCGAGCCGACCGGCCGTCGCCAGCTTCTCCGACTTGCGCAACGCATCCTCGGCCAGCCTCTGCTCGTGAGTATCGGTTAAGCTCCCGATCCACCGTTCTATCTGGCCCCCGTCGTTCCTGAAGGGAACTGCCCTCGCGAGGAAGTACCGGAAGAGGCCATCCTTCCGCCGCAAACGGAATTCGTTCAAATAGGGCTCGCCGGTTTCGACGGAGTGGTTCCAGAGCTTCAGTGTCGGGGCGAGATCCTCCGGGTGCACCAGTTCCAGCCACTGAATGTTTGGTCTCTCGGCCTCCGTCACGCCCAGGTAGTCCAGATAGCGCTGATTGCAGTACGTGTTCTCGCCCAAACCATTGGTCATCCAGATAAGCTGGGGCAGGCTATCGGCGAGGATACGAAAGCGTTCCTCGCGCTCCCGCAGCCCGCGTTCCGCAAGCTTCTGTTCGTGAATATCCGTACAACTGCCGATCCAGCGTTCTATATTCCCGGCTTCGTTCCGCACGGGAACTGCTCGTGCAAGAAAGTGCCGGTAGGTGCCGTCATGCCGGCGCAGACGGTACTCGACCTGGTACGGCTCGGACCGTTCTATCGATTTGCGCCAGGCGGCAAAGGTGTCTTCCATGTCCTCGGGATGGAAGCGTTCCCGCCACAAGGGAATATCCGTCTCGCTCGCTACGACCCCGAAGTACTCAAAGACGCGTTGATTGCAATACGTGGTTTCACCCTTGGAGTTCGCCATCCAGACAAGTTGAGGCAGGCTCTCCGCCAGGGCACGAAAACGCTCCTCCCGTTCTCGCAGCCCGCGCTCTGCCTGCCTTTGTTCGCTAAGATCTAGCACGAAACCGACGTACTCATCCTCGGTCTCCTCCAAGAGGGCATAGCCGCACAAGATCGGTACACGACTGCCATCCTTGCGGATGTACTCCTTCTCGTAAGGCGTACAACTTCCGCGCTTGGCGGCCTCCTGGATATGCGCACGGTCCAGGTCGGCATACTCAGGAGGCGTCATCGTGTCCCATCGCACCAGGCCCGCTTCCTGGTCCTCGCGCGTGTAGCCGGTCATTCTAAGGAGTTCATCGTTGCTCTCACGGAAAGCGCCAAACCGGTCCGGGATGGCGACTCCCATCATGTCCGACTCGAAGAGTTTGCGGAAACGCGACTCACTGGCCCGGAGAGCTCGCTCCGTTTCTTTCTTCTCAGTTACATCCCGGAAGTAGATGGAAACGCCATGTTCCGATGGATAGCAGTGACATTCGAACCAGGCGTTCAGCGGCTCTGGATAGAAGTTGTCGAAGTGGCGCGGTATCCCGGTTTCTACAGCCTCGCGGTATTGCCTGCCGAACTCCGACTCCGCTGCATGCGGAAAGAGTTCCCACTGCGCTTTGCCAATCATCTCCTCAGGCCGCAACGCAACGATCCGCGCCGCCTGCTCGTTCACATAGGTGTACCGGCCCTGCTTGTCCAAGACCACAAGCCCATCGGTCGTGCTCTCCAGCACGTTCTTCAGGTTTGCCGCGATGGTGTCACGCTCGCGTTCCGCTTTCAGCTTCGCCGTAACATCGTGGGAGACGGCAAGGATGCCGCAAATGGCACCCGCCGAATCTCGAACGGGACTATAGCTGTATGTCCAGTAGAGATCCGTCAGGGCTCCCTGCCGCAAGATCGGAATCAGCTCGTTCTCGAAGTAAAGTTTCGCGCCCCGCTCCAGAACCGACCTCAGCTTCGGGGCCAGAATATGCCACGCTTCTGGCCAACATTCCTGCCCGGTTTGCCCCAGAGCATCAGGATGTCTTTCACCCTCCAGCGGCCGGCAGGCATCGTTGTAAAGCACGACCATCTCCGGCCCCCAGATCAGGAGCATGGGGAACTGGCTCTCCAGCATCATATTGACAGCGCAGAGAAGGGTTTCAGACCACCCGGATATCGCGCCGATCGCGGTCGTCTCCCATGGGTGACGGCGTATCCGCTCGGCCATCTCTCCGTCGGCAAAGATACGTTCGCTGTTCGGCTTCAGCGGATCGTCAACCTGCAGTGTCGAGGCTTGCCCGATAAGCATGACGCCTCCAATCGAACCCATTGGGGATGTAACCAGTCGATTCTATCGAGGAGGTGCGCCCATGGGTCAAGCGATAGATGGACCTGCGGCCGTTAGAGATTCGATCGAACAATGAGATTCTCGAGTCGGACGCAGAGTAGCGGGAATGATGTTCTCAGATTGCCCAATTTCCGCCCTTATCCCCCGAAACGCCGGATTCGCTACGACGAGAGTCCGAACCCCTATCTGAGTCGAACGATCGTAATTTCGCCAGCAGGTCAGCCGGGTGAACCGGCTTCGCAAGAATTTCAAAATTATGCCCCTTAGCCCGTGCAGTTTCCAGAAGATCAGAGGTAGCTGCTTGCCCTGAAAACAGCAAGATCTTGCACGTAGGCAAAATCTCGCGTGTCCGCATGGCAACTTCAATGCCGGTCATTCCAGGCATAATCACGTCACTAATGAGCATGTCTGGCTCGAAAGAGCTCAGAGCTTCGAGGGCACTCTCACCGCTATAGACGGCCTGCGCGCTAAAACCGGCTTGATTCAGGATGATGGCCAACGTGTTCGCAATGACCTGTTCGTCGTCAGCAACAATGATCCTCCCCTCGCGCATTAAACGACCCGTCGATTTGCCCATAGTCTTCTCCCCCGGTGGCAGATAGACAACTGAAGAACACGCGCGTCAGACTCGCTAGTCCTGCCCACAGATTACCGGTCCATGAGTTCAACCGTCTTTTCAGACCTTCTCCCTATACCGAATATTGAATGATTCGAGCAGCACTCGTCGTATAGTGCGTGATGTCAAAAGTTATATCAGTTAAGCGACAGATTGTTGATTGCGTTCGGACACTTTTTGCGTTCAGTATTGATCGAGGATGCTGGGGCAGCGGGCTAACTCCGTCAGTCTCTTCTCGCGATGGTAGGGGTTAGGGGCAACGTTTGATAAGACTCTGAAACGATATGACGAAGGAGACTGTTGCTAGCGGCGACCGACGATCTTCGTATCCTTGCCCGGCGCGTGGAGGCGCCCGCAAGGCCCATTTTTTACGCTTGCGATGGTGGCATCCGCAAAACGCCGGCCCCTTCAAGCAAACACTTGCGGAGTTCGAAAGGCCACGAAGGAAGTCTTTGACTGTCGGGATGGATGTCCTAGCGAAAAGTGATTGCCATCGAACTTGACAAATACAAGAGCGAGGATCAGAACAGCGACAATGGTCACGCAGAACAGAACGAGAACCCGGCGGAAGTTCGGCTCGTTTGGTTTTACCTGTTCGATCGGCATACGAAATAGATGCCGACGTGTAAAAAGTCGTTGGCCAAAGTGCCCGCGGATGAGGCACATTCAGAAGACTTCGATTTACCACAACTCTGCATTGCTGCCTCCAATCTCAGCTTCGCCGGACCACAAAGAACCGGCTCATGACCCCTCGTGGCTGGTGTCGGAGCTCCGATTCTATTTGGCCTCCTCATCAATACCGGCTCTCGCTTCCCCGTAGCCGCGGGCTATGCACTTGGCGCGGCGCTCATGATTGCCGCAGCAATATGCGAGCACTTCATTGAAGCAGCCGGCAAGAGCCTCGAAGCGGTTTCAAAACCGCTTCAAAGCCAATGACGGTTTCAGTCGTGGTAGATCACACAGGCATCCGCTCTAATTCTCCGAGCCTGTGTAGGTCGCGTTCGGCATGAGATTGTCGAAGATAGAGATCGAGCTCCTGATAGCGCACTGATACTGCTTCGTCGAAGGCGAGAGGGTGCGGACCGTAGGCCCGCGCAAGACGGCGAAGTATGTCGGTGGCATGAACCTCTACGAGATGACGGACGCGGAGCGCGCGGATGCGAGCAGCAACCCCGTCCGTTGGACTTCGATCTATCTCTGCACCCACGGCATCCAGAAGGGTTTCCAGCGCCCAAAGGCTGGACCGCATCGCGCCAAAGTGCGCCAGGGTGTGAGGATCACTGCGCGTCTGGTTCGCGGCCCAGTCTACGAGTCCTGCAGCGCCGCCGGCCCAACATGCGGCAGGTCCGCAAGCGCCATGCCAGAAACCCGGACGATTAAGATAGAAGCCTGCCGGACCAACAATATCCCTCTTAGAAAACCTGATGGCATTGAAGGCTACGGTGCATGTGCTCGTTTCAGAGAACGCTTGTGCGTGCCACTCTGAGCGGTCAAACTCGAAATTGGGTTGCCGGAGGTCAACGTCAATCAATAGATGTTCTGGGTCACCAACCGTTACCAAAGCTCGATCGATAAGCCCAGCTCCGCTGCAAAACGGCTTCTTGCCTGATAGCGTCTGACCCCCGAGATGCAGGGAGCGACCGGGGATTTCGGCAGCCCAAACGCCATAGATTGCATTAGGAGCAACTTCGTGACCAGCCTCGCTAAGGATGGCGACTGCGTCCCAATGGGCCTCAGCGAGTCGCGCGAGGGAGAGGTTGCGCCGCCCGGTCTCAAAGAGGAAACGATGTCGCTCGGACGTCTGCCCGTGCCCTGGCAATGGCAGCGGCGAAGCCGTGATATCCCTGACTTCGTCGATGAGACTCACTCAGCTGCCTCGAGTTCTTCGTTATTGTGCGCGGCCAGAGCTTGGGCGAAGCCGAGGGGTGCACGGCCAACGCGGCGTCCGCTGGTGACCACTCGGACGCTCCCGAGCGAGACGCGCAGAGAACCCGTAGTGTGGAGGCGGTTCCATAAATCGTGGTCCTCCGCTGTAGGCAAGGAACTCCAGCCACCCGCACGAAGGTATGCATCTGCGCGCACGCCAAGGTTCGCGCCATGTACATGAGGGTGAGAACCGTCGGCGTGAATCAGATAACTGGAACTGAAGCGCTCAGCGACCTCTGGCTGGTGCTCACTGAAGCTATCTACGCTGATGATGCCTGCAATAGCTTGGACATTGGTCTCGGCGATGGCGAGTTGATCCAGCAACCATGTCTCGGGAACGCAGCAGTCCGCATCTGTATTGGCAAGCCAGTGCAGATGAGCGGGACCTTTATATCTCCCGAGAGCAATGCTCGCCGCGAGGGAGCGAGCGCTGCCAACTCCTCCCTCAGTTGTGCTAACAACGGCACCTTCGTCTCTAAGGATGCTTTCAGCTATCGCTCTCGTCCGGTCAGATGATGCATCATCGACCACGATGACGTCGCTTGTAACTTCCGGTGGCAGCTTTAAGCGTGCACGTTGCACAGAGAATAGGCAGCGAGGCAGAAGAGCCTCTTCATTGCGTGCGGGAATAAGCACTGAGATGTGCCAACTATCCTCGCGTCCAGACGTCAAGTCGAAAACCGGTATGGCGTTGTCCATGCCGCAGGATGAAGTCTGGAACCTGATTGAGGATTTCATGAACGCGGTCTCCGGAGAGCAAATGATCGGATGAGTCGCCAAGCCAGTGCGCGGCGACAAAGACACCAGACGTGCTCACCCGGCTGGTGACAGCTGTTGCGACGGCGAACAGATCCTCTTCCGTAAAGTAATAGCCAATTTCGCTGAATACGATAAGGTCGAAAGTCCCAGACGGTATGAAGGCCGGAAGGGCTCCGCAGGTTGTTCGCACATTATCAAGATGTTGCGTTCGCTCGCGGGCTTGCGCTATAGCGGTCGGAGAAATATCCATTGCCTCCACGCTGTCACAGATCCGCGCCAGCATCGCCGTCAAGACTCCGATAGAACAGCCTGGCTCAAACGCGCGTCGATAGCGTCGGCCACCAACCGCAGATAGGATAGCCTCATACCGCTCACGCTCGTACGAACTTGTAGCGAAACTCCACGGGTCCTCGCAGTCCTGGTACTTGGCTTCAAAGAACGCTTTGGAGGTGACGTCATAGATCATGCGGGAAGGTAAAACTCGAATGGGAGGAAAGCGGGCCAAAGATGAATGTCATGCAGTATGGGATCACCGGACGGATGATGAAGCTGTGATGCATGAAACGCCAATGCTTCTGCCTTAGCGGTCCGCTGGTCGACATTGAGCGGAAACGCATGGAGGCGAAGGCCTTCCAAAAGTTCTGGCGTGCCACGGTGCCACGTCCAAAAGAAGTAGAAAGCAAGGCGCGCACCCGTCCTTTCGGCGAGCTCCCGCGCAGCGACACCACAGGCCTCGTGGTCGGGATGAAAGTCAAAAGGCCAGGGGGCCAGAATATGCGTCCGTGGCGTGACGAAAGGCAGAAGCCGTTCGACGACGCTCGATCGCTCTTGGCTTACCTTGCTGTCTGTGATCTGTAACCGCAGCAGATATTCGCTTTCGATTCGGAGACGCGCAGCCGCCTGTGTCTGCTCTCTTACGCGGAGTTCGCCGAGCCCAGCGTATCCGTCATATGCATTTTCCCCATCAGTAACCGCGACTATCGTAATTGGCAAGTCTCTTTCGCGCTGCGCATAAATCAGACCGCCCACAGTTAACGTCTCGTCGTCAGGGTGAGGACTTATCACGAGCATCGGTGCCGAGCCGGGACAAAAGGCCGGGAGACCTGTCAAGACATGCTCCCAGTCATGCTTTCCACAGATAGGAACAACCATGCTTATCTGATGCTTGATCGTGCGATGGCGTTCTCGGCGTAAACGTAGTGGCGACCAAACAATGAAAACCCACCTTGCTGTTCTTGCGAATCGTCGGATTAGGACAAACAACCTACTGAGTTTGGGTCGCAATAAGGTCGAGGTATATGGAGCTCTTTAGTGTCTCGCGACAACATGAGCTTTATCTAGCTCGGAACGTCAGAGGACCGTGTGATGGCCGAGGAACGGGAAAATTCAGAGAAGTCTTTATCGCGTCGACAAATGATTGGTGCCTTGGGATCAGGTTTAGCGGCGGTTGCGGTTCCGCCTGCGTTTGGACAGTGGCCACCGCGCAGGAACAGGCCAAGATGTATCCGAGCACGGCGCAACCCGTACAAGACCCCAGCTCGAAATACCCGAAACCTCTACACACGTTCATCAAACAGCCTGGCCTGGACACGGTCGAATTCAGGCAGCGATGAGCTTCGCGGATACTGGATTCGTTCTAGCTCGGTACAAGCCTGGCCGGTAGACCGTCTATTGGCAGGAACAAGCTGAAGACAGTTCCCTGACCCAGACGGGTGCGCATCGCTATCCTTCCGCCATGCTTCTGTATGATGCCCAACGACACCCATAGGCCCAATCCCGTGCCTGTCGCGTCCTTCGTCGTCACAAAGGCCTCGAAGATCTTTTCTCGGATCTCGACTGGAATTCCTTGTCCTGTGTCCCCTACCGACACGCGCAATCCCTCCGTCCTTGCCTCGTCCCAGCCCTTCACGCGGGCGATCCTCACCCTGATCTTCCCACCGCCCCGGACTGCATCCAGAGCGTTGCTCAGCAGGTTTGCAAATACTTGCCGGACCTCATCGCCACAACAGTACAGCCGTCCAGCACAGCGATAGTCGCGTTCCAAAATCACACCTACGGTCGCCGCGCGTACCTCGAACAATGCGACAGCTGAGTCCATCAGGCTGCCCAAGTCCTCGACTGCCGCGAACCTCGACTGACGGTGAAACTGCAGCGTCTGCGTGGTCACATGGGCAACACGCCGCAACTCCCTGTCAGCTAGCTCGAGATAAGCCCGCGTGTCTGCGGGCAACGTCTTGTCCTGAAGGGCCAGGAAGAGCGAGTTCGTCACCGATTCCAGCGGATTATTAATCTCGTGCGCCATGCTCGCCGCAAGGCGTCCGGCAGCAGCGAGCTTTTCCGTGCGTCGCAACGCCTCTTCTGCTAGCTTCTGATCGTGGATGTCCGTGGCCGTCCCGAGCCAGCGCACGATCTCGCCCGCGTCATTGCGGACTGCAACAGCACGCGCCAGAAACGCCCGATAGGACCCGTCCTTCCGCCGCATCCGATGCTCGTTCTCGTACGGTTCGCCAGCCTGCACACATCGCATCCAGTGCGCGGACGTTCTTGGCTCGTCCTCCGGATGCACCAATTCCCTAATCTCTCTGCCTCGAATATCTGCCAGCTCAAAGCCGGAAAAGAGCCGGAAGTTGTGGTTGAAGTAGGTCACCGCGCCACTCGCATCCGACTCCCAAACCAACTCCGGCAGACTCTCCGCCAGCTCGCGAAACCTTCGCTCGCGCTCCGCCATTGCATGCTCGGCCTCTTTCTGCGCGCTCAGATCGCTGATGAACCCGATGTACTCATCCTCTGAACCCTCCAGCAGGGCATATCCGCACATGATTGGCACGCGCGATCCGTCCTTGCGGATGTACTCCTTTTCATAGGGCGTGCAGCTTCCGCGTTCGGCCGCCTCGCCGATGTGCCTCGCATCCAGCTCGGCATACTCCGGCGGCGTCATCGTGTCCCACCGCACGAGGCCCGCCTTCAGGTCCGCTCTCGTGTATCCCACTACACGGAGAAACTCGTCGTTGCCGTCCGAGAAAGCACCGAACCTATCCGGGTAGCAGATGCCCATCAGATTCGCTTCGTAAAGGCGCTGGAACCGCGACTCCGTCTCGAGCAGTCTGTCCGTCAACTGTTCCAACCGCGCTTCGTTCTGCTTTCGTTCGGTAATGTCCTGCACTGTCCCGCGCAGCACCGTCACCGCTCCATTGGCGTCGCGCTCGGCCACCTCCCCCCGTGCCTGGACCCAGCGGGGTTCGCCGCTGGTGTTGGTGATCGATAGGTCGAGCTCGTAAGGCTCCCCGTAGTCGAAGGCGCGTTGCAGCGCCGTAGTGATGGCCTCCCAGCTCTTCTCGCCCGTCAACTTGCGGGTCGCGTCCCCACGCGGAGGAGGCAGTGTCGGGTCGCACCCATAGATCCGGTACACCTCCGGCGACCATGTGAGCACATTCGTCGCCTTCACCCACTTCCAAGTCCCCAGACGCGCAATCCGGTGCGCCTCTTCAAGCTCCCTTTCGCGTTCCCGCAGCGATACCTCTGCAGTGCTGAGCGGGACAACGCTGAGTGGGCTGCCTACAACAAAACCTGCCTCTCGAACAGAATTTGATGTCCCCGGAACGCTCATCGATCAGTTCCTTGTGTCTATCTCGCGGATGAAAAGCTCAATGAAATGGAGTCAGTCGTGGTGCACACCGTCGCCGCATTAGTTCTCATGCACGGTCATCCACCCAGGTACTTTACCCTGCGCGTCAATCCCGAGGCGGTGGATTCGATTTTCGTTAGTCGACATCGACCCTGTCCCTTGTTAGAGTTTCATTTGCGGAATCATTACAGACACGGCCTTCTGTCCTCTTTCAAAGATGGAAGCAGCCAAGTTTCGCTCGTGTATATCCGCGATGTCATTGTATTAAAAATAAAAGTGCATGTGCGCAGGGTCTGCCATATTTGTCGCGGAGGGCAGATGTAGCGCAGCCTCAGACCGAGGCTAATATCCCATGCTGACATCGTATCGCCCGAGCAATGACTCCTAAAAGGAAGGGCTTATTTGCTCCATTCTCCAGATCGGCCCTCCTTCGTACAGCGCTCCTTCCTCGCGAACGAACGCGGGAGGATTACCCGCCTGGAGCCAGATATGGTAGTCCGAGGGCTGCTTGCCGATAATCGGCGCAATTACTCCTGTTACGCCACCCAGTTCAACATGGAGCGCGAAGTCTGTCGCTTTTCGCCGGAATGTTCCGACTTTGAAGGGGATGGTCCCCGCCGGTCTGATCGAGATATGGATGAGTCGCGCCTTTTTGCCCGGCGCGATATAGGAGACTCTGGTCTGAGGTGTCGAAGGAAGGATGTTCAACAGCAGATTCGGCGGAAGTCCATTAGCGACATCAGACGGGAGATCCATATGCTCCTTCGAGATGCTGCCATCCTCCGCCTTAAATGTGAGGTCGCCACTGGTCATATCGATCAGGAAGTCGATCGGCTTAGGAAACGAAGGGCCATGTTGAATGTGATGGTCGGTCAACAAGCGAAAAACCTTATCCTGCGTGAAGACCGTTACGTCGTCATCCACAGACCCATCCTTGAAGCGGAATATCAACCGAGATGTCACTTTGCCTCTGCTGACGACCTGAGTCGACTCTCCTGTTGCGATTGTCACGCCGTCGAGAGTTTTGAGTGCGAGAAAACCATGACTCGACCCTTGTCCGTATCGCACTGGAATGGGTTCTGCTTTCAACGAAGCAGCAAGGAGAGAGCTCAAGACGGTCAAGAGACGGAGCGCATTGGCGCAAAAACGCATCGGGGTCCTCCTCGGTTTATCTATTGAGTAGATCCCTGAAGTTGGATCGCGATAGGAGCTAAAAGGCTGCCTGAATCTTAAACTCAAGAGTCACCACTCGGTTGCGCGGAGAAGCATAAAGGTCCCGAGGATAGCCCAGTTCGTGGCGCTCCGGAATCTAACCGTGACGCTTTGTCCGCAGGGCCGAAGCCACCAGGTTGGGGCCAGCGAACAAGAAGTCTAGGAGGATCTTCGGCAAAACTTCTATGTCGTGAAGAATAGTCGTCTCTTCAGATCCCCCCAACATTGCACCATGACGCATGGCGTACCAACTGAAGGCTGCTGAGATCGCAGACACGAAAAATGAAAGAACAAGTCCACCGCTGAGGTGAGGTGTGTGTGCAAGCCGGTGAACTCCCGATTGTGTGAGAAGCATAACGCCCGGCAGGCCGACCCAGACCACTGCGGCCGTCGCCCACAGAGGTTCAGCGTTCCGTAACTGCTGGGAGATGACTCCGATCAGTCCTCCTGTGACAAAGGCAAATACGGCCTCAACGACGAGGGCCTTCGTTGCTTCTCCTCGCCCTGCTTGAAGATTGGTAAGGAAAAAGGCTGCTCCACGCACAGCAGCGGCAAAAGCCGCCGCCTTCCAACTCCACGGGGGAACTAAAGTCTTTACAGGTTCGCGCACGATGTTCCGCAATACTTGGCGAAGAGGTACCGGTGTGCCCATCTGGTCCATAGCTTTTAATTTCGATGCCGTCAGGAGTGCCTTGGCAACTTGAACCAGCGAAGGTACGGCAGATAACGCTTACCATGGATTTCATACACAGCGGTTCCGAACAAGTGTATTGATTAGGAAGCAAAACTGGCCAGCGGTGACCATGCAGCGGCATACTCACACCGAAAGACAAGGCGTCAACCTGACGCCACGGCAGATCGAAGCTGCCGACGAGCTTGAGCAAGCCTACAACCTTGTGGCCACGATGAACGGGACCGAGATGATCAGTGTTCCTCTTCACGTCGGTTCAAGTCCGCCCCCTTCCCAATCTCGATTGCAGTCAGCAGACCTCCCAAAGTTGATGCTGTCTTTGTGATGGCACATACGGTTCGGTGGTTGACGAGGCAGACCCTTTGCCTCCACCCGGCGTCGTTATGGTCTCTTTCCCGAGACCACTAAGCTAGTCGGGGGCACCTGTAGTAATTCATCCACTCTTCGCTTCAATGCCTGCGCGTCCACCGGCGCTCTCACCTTCGCATCGTTATCGAAGTAAACATAGACATCACGAGGCTTACCATTCCCAACAGCCGTCCCGGCATACCGCCCCTCCGCGGCTTCTCCGGTAGCAAAGGCAATCACCCGTTTCGCCCAAACTTCGATAGCATCTGCCTCATACCCGCTTGAGTAGAGTTGCTCCGACCCATGCAGTCGTATGTAAACAAAGTCCGAGGTCACATCCATCAGCAGCGGCCACTCCACCGTATCCGCAATCACCAACCCCACGTCATGCTTCCGCAGCAGTTCGACGAATTCAGGCTGCACAAACGACTCATGCCGAACCTCAATCGCATGCCGCAGCGGAGGATCGTCGTCCTTCTTTACCTCTGGCTTCAGAAAAGCTCGGCCCAGTATGCGCTCGTCACACTGCCTCGCTAGCCTCGCCGCCGAACGCACTGTCCGTGGCAGCAGCGTAAAGAAGCTCTCATAGCGCGCCGTGTCATAGGGGCCTTGGTTGAATTTCATCATCGGCGGCAGCTGCCAAAGAAACGGACCTGTCTTCGGCCCTAGGGCGAGCACACCGGACGCGAAGAAGTTGGCCAGGGCAGTCTCCACCCCTGTCAGCTTTTTCATATGAGTGATGAACCGTCCACCCTTCACCGCAAAGACAAAGCCTTCCGGTGTCTCGCTCGCCCACTGCTCAAATGAGCTTGGCCGCTGCAGCGAATAGAAGGTTCCATTGATCTCTACCGACGAGAATGTCTTTGCGGCGAACTCCAACTCACGCCTTTGGGCCAGGCCCTCTGGATAGAACTTCCCCCGCCAAGCGGCATATCGCCACCCGGAAATTCCAATGTGAATCCGACTTCGCTGAGGTGCCTTGCTCATACCGGTTAAGATGCTTTATCCGCGCCTCAGCCCCGGTGGGTTCATCTCTAGTGAGATGGCATCCGAGACTAGCCAGTCTCATGCAAGATCTTCGAGGGATTTCCACTCTGCTGACACTCCTCATATGGCTTGTGCCGCGCCGGCAATGACCGCCAAGGAGGCACTGACCATAAAACCCCAAAAGATCGGCAGTCGATACCAGCAATGCGCTCGGCTTACGGGAACGAGCAGGTTGATCGCTCTCAGCGTTCTCTCGTGGCCTTTGCCACTGCCTAGGTTTGAACCCTCTAGATCAACGACTTTGAAGGGGTTTCGACACTGACTCAAGTGATTGGCCAGCAGCTTCGACGCCGACCCAGCCTTCCATGGCCGCTGCGATTAGCATCAACGCAGCCCCTAGCGCCCATCCTTCGGCAACGTGGACCTTCGACCCTGTCGAGATCAGTTCTCCGAACAGCAGAGGAGCGCCGACACCTCCAATGAGAGTTCCGATGGCGTAGAACACAGCGATGGCGAAGGCCCTCATCTCAAGCGGGAAGATCTCGCTGACGGTAAGATAGGCAGCGCTGGCCGCCGATGATGCGACGAAGAAGATAATTGCAAAGCAAATGCCAAGCCCCTTAAGGCCGATTGTCCCGTGCGCAAAGGGATAGCAGACGCCAGCAAGCATCAGCCCGGCGATACCATATGTGGCAGTGATCATCGGCTTGCGGCCGATCGTGTCAAAAAGCCTGCCCAGGATCAGTGGCCCTAAAAAACTGGCGATGGCAAACGGAAGAAGTTGAAGCGGCAGGCTTTGATCGCTGATGTGATAGAACTTTTTGCCGATCAGAGCATACGTAAAAAAGACTGCATTGAAGAAGAAGGACTGACCCACCATGAGTGCCAAGCCGAGGAACGAGCGGGTCCGATTCTCTCCCACCATGTTCTTGAAGATGTCGACGAACGGCGTGTGATCCCGGGTGGTGAGCTTCAGTTTCTTGACAGTTGGCGCAGTGATTTGCTTTCCACTTCCTTTGACTTCCACCTCAATCGCGTCAACGACGCGATTCGCATCCTCTTCCTTCCCTCGCAACATCAGCCAGCGCGGACTCTCCGGAACCTTCAACCGGAGCAGCAGCACACCCAGCCCGAGTGCGCCACCGATTCCAAAGGCGTACCGCCAGCTTTTGTCGAGGGGAAGGCCATGCCCGCCTAGCAGTATAAAAGCGGCAATCGATCCGACAGTAGCCCCAATCCAAAACGTTGCATTCACGAAGAGATCCACAGTTCCGCGCACCTTGCCCGGGATCAGCTCGTCGACGGCGGAGTTGATGGCGGCGTACTCACCGCCAATTCCTAAGCCCGTAAAGAAGCGGCAAAAGGCAAAGAAGAAGAAGTTCATCGATAGAGCCGTGCATATCGTCGCTACGGAATAGGTAGCCAATGTAACGAGGAAAAGCTTTTTCCGTCCCAGTCGGTCTGTCAAGTGGCCGAAGAAGAGCGCACCGCAAACTGCTCCAGCTAAATAGATTGTTGCCGCCGCCGTCACTTGTGGATCTGTCAGCGATAACCCGTGTTTGCTTTCCAAAACTCCGGACAAAGAACCGACGAGGGTCACTTCAAGTCCGTCCAGGAGCCATGAAGTTCCAAGGGCTGTGATAATGCGGACATGCCACCTCGACCATGGGAGCCGGTCCATGCGCTCGGGGATATCAGTTTCGATCTCTCGCTCTTGTTCCGACGCGCTCATGCGGTTTCCTTCTTCGCCTTGATGATGCTGATCGTTCCGTTACGCTCGAGGATGGCGTACTTGATGTCGAAAATCGAATTGAGGCCCTTCATCCGGGCGGCCGCCATGATGTCTTCGGGTGCCATCTTCATGCCTCGCATTACCTCATCGACCCACGCACCATCCTTCAATAAAACAAGTGGAGTTCCGTCCACGATTGCTCCAAAGCGAGGAGAGCGTGCTTTTATCCAGGCCACCATGTTGTGGAGCAGCCCCACAGTCAGAATGGCCATTCCACAATTAGTGATCGACCGGTCCCCACCCGTGACAGCCAGAATGATGACTCCGCCAACTAGGAACACGATTACAAATTCAAACATGGTCATTTGGGCTCCAGGCCGCCGCGTGAGCAGTCTGACCATCAGCATCAAGAAAAAGTATCCCGCGACTGCATAGAGGATCGTGAACATATTGCTCCTAAACTGCTCCGCATTCTGGAGGCCGGTTACGGCATCACTACAACTCTCGCGGAGAGCGGTGTATATCCAGGCACCTCGATAGTGAAGTGGAAGATGCCAGGTTTCGAAGGCTGCAGTGCGAATTGCACTGAGCCAGGTGCCTCCTCGGCGGAGAAGGTATAGGTCAGTCCACCGCCTCCCACCGCTGTATCCAACGGTGAAGGGATGACCCTTTGCGCCCCCAGCTCATTGACGACACTTTGGCTCACATGCAGCTTCACCTGTTTCTTGCCAAGAGTATTTGGCTGGAACTGAACCTCTAAGATTGACGGTGTACCGGTTCGCTCCACCCGCTCATATTTGACAAGCATGGCGTCACTGCTGAGAGTCGCATGGGCAACAGGCCCACGTCCTAAGAAGCCTGCGAAGTTCAGTACAAGCACCAGAGCGATCACCCACCACATAAACGTTTCGAATTTCCACCACTTACGCTGGAAGCCGAGATCTTCCCCGACCGCCACTTCATCGTTGATCTTCGGGACTGAATCCTCTACCGGTTTGCTGAAAGCGACATCGCTCACTTGGATCCCTCGATAATGCTGATCTGGCCATTTCGTTCAAGGATTGCAATCTCAATCTTGTCTAGCGTGGCGATCCCCTGGTCCCGCGCTTGCGCCATAACGTCGTCATCCTGAATTCGCATATTACTCAAGGTCTCAGACCGCCACTGTCCGTTTTCAAGCAAAATGAGCGGTGTCCCATCGAGCAAACGGGCGAGCCAGCGAGACTTGGCCCTCGCGATTGCTATGCAGAAGTGAGTCAGAGCGACGGTCAGAATCTGGATAAAGGCATTCGTAAGTGAAGCGTCATCACCTACCATTGCGGTGAGTGCGAGGCCGCCCATAAAGAAGACCAAGACAAATTCGAATGGGGTAATTTGCTTGCCAGGACGGCGGCCGACGATGCGGACGACAAATACCAGGAATACATAAAACAAAATTGCGCGGATAGAAGCTTCCACTTGTAGACCTCTTAACTTCCGTGCGACTCATTTGAATATGGAGCGGCACTCTATCTGCGACGCAGAACGAGCACGGCTATCAAAATGAGCACCAAAAGCCCAATGCTGCCAGGCCAGATGAAGAACCCAGTGCCACTTGAAACCCCAGCTATGACGCAACCCGTGAGCGACAGCGCACCGCAAGAGAGCAGGGCCAGCAGCACAGACTGGCCAATCACAGATGCAATTGAAGTCGCCCCAAAACGAGAATCAGGTTTCATCTTTCCTCCATCGCTGAGAGACAGAAGAGCCCTCTTCACAGCGGGCCCCTTTCAGCAGCACATGTAGTGCTGTTGGATGAAGCCGGAATGAGCAACGACGATCTCGAAGCTCCGAACCGTAGCAGCTAGGCCCAAGGATCGATCACAATTTTGGTCACTTTCTCTTTTTTGTCACGCCAGACTTTGTACATCTCCGGGGCTTGTTCCAGGGTGATTCGGTGAGAAATGATGTAGCTGGGATCGATCTGACCCTTCTCGACGCGTTCCAACAGCGGCTTCATGTAGTTGTGCATGTTGGTCTGGCCCATCTTCATCGTGATGCCTTTCCCGAAAGCAGCTCCGAAGGGGACCTTATCCAAGAGCCCGCCGTAAACGCCTGGAATCGACAACGTGCCACCTTTCCTCACCGCTTGGATTGCTTGTCGCAGCACGCTAGGGCGATCGGTCTCCATGAAGAGTGCCGTCTTCACGACGTCGTAGACGCCCTGCAGCTCGTTCGAATGTGCTTCCAAGCCAACAGCATCGATGCAGCTATCGGGGCCGACTCCGCCCGTCAAATCCTTCAGCGCCGTGAGGACGCTGACATCTTCTTCAGAGTAGTCAACGGTGATTGCGCCGAGGGAGCGAGCCAGAGCTAGGCGCTCTTGAAAGCGGTCAATTGCGATGACACGGGCCGCACCCAGCATGAAGGCACTAGCGATCGCAAACTGTCCAACAGGCCCGCATCCCCAGACTGCAACGGTGTCGCCGGGCTGTATCTGAGCATTTTCGGCCGCCATATACCCCGTGGGGAAGATGTCGGACAGGAACAGGACTTTTTCATCGGGAAGATCATTCTCGATCTTCAGTGGACCTACATTCGCGAACGGAACGCGCACGTACTGCGCCTGGCCGCCGGCATAGCCGCCCATCATATGCGAGTACCCGAACAGACCTGCGCCCGAGTAGCCATAGGCCTTTTCCATCAGATGAGCATTGGGATTCGTGTTATCACAGGCAGCCCAGAATTTCTTTTTGCAGAAAATGCAGTTCCCGCACGCGATTGTGAACGGAACGACGACGCGATCACCGCGCTTGAGGTTTGCTACCTCAGGACCAACCTCTTCAACGAGGCCCATGAACTCGTGTCCCATGATGTCGCCGGACTCCATTGTGGGGATGAATCCGTCGTATAAATGGAGGTCCGAACCGCAGATCGCTGTCCGTGTAACCTTGATGATGGCATCGTGCGGATTGATCAGTTCCGGGTCAGGAACAGTCCTCGTTTCCATGCTACTTTTGCCCATCCAACAAACTGCTTTCATGTCTCTCTCCTTCGGTTAGTTGCTACCCGTTGGCGTTGGGACGGTTTCACCGTATGAAGACCGCTTTAAATTACCAATGATGCCGCGATCGCCGTGTGGATCGAGCTGGCTGCGTGGAATTTCTCCAGTTTCGGCCAGCGCCTTGAAGTGGCGAAGGTTCTCGATTACCGCCTGCTTGGGATTCCGTCCGACCAGGGTCTCCCAGGCGCTAGCGAGTTTACCCATCCGGAATTCCTGGAGTACCGTGACAACGGTTCCTTGGCCGCTGGGTGCCGCTTCGAAGATGACCTCACCGGCATTATCGGATTCCCCACCGATTGATCGCCAGGCGATCCGAACGCCGGGCTCGTCTGCCATCACCTCCGAGTCCCAACCGATGACCTTAGCGTCATCGTCTTCTGAAGTCTTCATCGACCATCGAGAGGTCGTTGGGCCCGTCGTAACCACTTCGATAATGTTCTCTTGCCACCGAGGCGCAGACTCAACATCTCGCCACATGGCATATAAAGTTTGGGCATCTCTCAGGACGAGTGCGGACGACCGCACCCAGATTTTTCCGTCTTTGTCTTCTGGTGGAGAAAGGTAACGACCGTTTACAACCACGGACGCACCTATGGAGAACGGGAGGGCTTCTGCGTATGGCTTTTCGGTCAGAGGTGAGATTGACATGATGTTTCTACTCCTGGGTGATTTTGGGGAAGGCGGTGTCTAGGTCCATGAGCCGTTTCAGGCCGATCCCGACTGATCCGGCTTCTTTTTGTCGTTTAGACGACGCACGCGAGCCACTACGGGAGAGTGATGATTCGCTTTAGCCCAGGCGATAGATTCCTCTTGCGTATTGAATGAGCCAAGCACATTGTCGGTATGATCTTCGACGACGTAACCTTCAATCGCCGATCCTTCTGGATGCCCTTTCGGACGCGCTTCCACAAACACATTGGCCATATGGAACCTCCAGGCAACGAATTACGAGCAATGCGATGCAACCGACACGCACCGGGTTTGCTCGCATCACGTCCTGCGAGGGCATGGGCGTAAGTACCGAATATTTCTCTCTTGAGCCCCCTCGGGAGGGTGCATTCAAATCCGGTTGGGGCTCGCGGATCGAAGGGCATCAGGCAATACCTCGTTTCCAACTCCGAGTCGAATACAACCTGGCATTTGTTTATCCCTTCTCACGAGCAGACACGAAAGTGTCAAAACCCTGAATGAGGTGGAACACAAATGGGACTCATCACTCCGAACGATTTTCAGAGTCTTCGCGAGCTCTATACCGCGCAACTCCGTTACCTCCTGTCCACTGAAAAACAGATTGTCAAAGGTTTGCCTGACATGATCGAGCACGCTGACGATCTGCAGCTAAAGGATGCATTTCAGTCTCATCTCCAGGAATCAGAAGTTCACGTCTCGCGACTCGAAGATCTCATCGGGGACGTCAATGAGGGGGATGTCGACGACAAGAAAGACCCCATCCTGACCGCAATCGTCGCTTCCGGTGAAAACATCACCAAGGAAAGCGATCCTGGTGCTGTTCGCGACGCAGGTTTGATCGCCACTGCTCAGAAAATCGAGCACTATGAGATCGCCTCGTACGGCAGCGCCCGCGACTGGGCCATCCAACTTGGTCTTTCGAATCACGCGGCCACTTTGGAGAAGACCCTGGCAGAAGAAAAGCACGCTGACCATCTCCTTTCAGAGATTTCCCAACGGGCAAACGCAGTCGCGGCTACGGTTTAGGCGACCATCCTCGACAAAACAAAACACGGCTGGCCTGACTCAAACAAAAAGCCTCCCACCCTGATCGGGCCGGGAGGCTTCGTTGAGTTTATGAAAGACGTCAGTCCTGCTGGATCCGTTCGTTAGCGACTTGCAGGTCGTTTGTGACCTTGAAGACGCCGGGCACGCTGTTCGCGCGAAGACCAGCGATCTCCTTATCAGCCTTATTGATGACAACGCCGACCAGGGTCACGTTTCCATTTTGCACAATAATGCGAATCGGCTTTGCGGGATCGATCGCGTACTTGTTCAGCGTAGGATAACCGTAGATGGACCGAGCCGTCGCCAAACGGATCTTGTCATCAAACAGGGACACCGGATCAACCTGGATATTGTCTACTACACCTTTCACTCCAACCATATAACTGGCATCTGCAAGGGCGTAGCTCTTGTCCACAGGACCATAGGCAGTTCCACCCAGCGTCACAATTCCATGGTCCACATTCAGGGAAATGGCATTGAAGGCGGTTGTTCCGTAACCAACCCTGTCCGATTGAATCTTGCCCATAAGCTTCCGCTTTAAAACCTCGTCGGGAACCGTAGGGCCGCCTATTTCAATGTTGTCTTTGACTGTCGTCGCCGCTTTGATCTTCTTTGCCCGCTTTATTGCATCTTCCTTGACACCGTAAACGTCCACGGTTCCGGCAAGAGTCACAACTCCATCTTGCACATTCGCGTGAACGTCTTTGAACTTGGCGTTGCTCAGAGATTTTGTCAGCTCAGCTTGTATGCGGCTGTCGCTCCGCGTGTCTTCGGCCCATGCGCTCGGCGTAATCTGTGCAGCAGATATTGCGAAGGCAATCGTTGCTATCGATACCTTCCAACCCGTTGTTTTCGTGAACATTTGCCCCTCCTTGGGGTTCACTTCCTCTACCAGTTCAGACACGGAACAGGGAGTTTAGTTGCGTTTCTATGCGGTATCTGGAGCGATACCAACTTAGGATATTGGCCGCACGCCGAGGCACACATCCGCGTCCCTCAGTCTCGATCTGGTGAGACTTCCCCCGGAGCCTTCATTGCGTCCAAGCATACTGAAAGTGAACTGCCAATCAAGAACCCAGGGCCAATTGCACACACTCTCTTCACTTTCATAAGCTTCACAGAATCATCCTGGAGGTACCACCATGTCAGCATTTGTCGTTGAACCACGTGATCCGCCCGACCGTTTTGCGAAGCCGCCGTTCCCTCAAAAGCAACAAACAGGCTCGGGCAGTTCCAACCAGCTTGACCCCCTGCAGATTACGGTGAATTCACGTATCAAGGGCATGGCCGTCTGACAGGGCGCGCGGCTCTTATCACTGGGGCTGACAGCGGTATCGGGCGTGCCGTGGCTCTCTGTTTCGCGAAGGAGGGCGCGGACATCCTGTTTACCTATGTCGAAGGCGAGGATCAAGAGCGAAGGGACGCGGATGAGACGGTCAGGCTGATTCAAACGACAGGCCGGAAGGCCATCGGAGTTCCGGGAGATATTCGGAGGAAGAGTTTCTGTGAGCAGCTGGTTGAGCGAGTCGCAAACGAGTATGGCCGCTTGGACATTCTTGTCAATAACGCTGCCTTCCAAAGGACATATGCAGACCTCGCCGACATTCCCGAAGAGGAGTTTGACCGCACCTACCGGACAAATGTCCAAGGCACCTTTTTTCTGACACAAGCTGCACTCTCGGCGATGAGGCCCGGAGGCGTGATTTTGAACAGCTGCTCCATTGAAGCTTTCGAACCCAAAGATGAACTCGCGCCATATGCCTCGACAAAGGCCGCACTCGTGAGCCTTACCAAAAGCTTTTCCAAGCTCTGTATGAAATATGGAATCAGGGTCAATGGAGTGGCTCCGGGGCCGGTTTGGACTCCTTTGATCCCGGCGACTATGCCAGAAAAGGAAGTGCAGGCTTTTGGCGAATCAACTCTCTTTAAGCGACCCGCACAGCCAGTCGAGCAAGCAGCCGTTTATGTTTTCCTAGCCTCCGATGACGCGAGCTACGTCACTGGGGAAATCTACGGCGCAACCGGTGGCAAGACACCTTTTTAGAGCACTGACCTTTTGTTCCGGCATCAAGACGCTTGAAGAGGGGGCGTCCTATTCGCGCACCACACTATGAGTGCATCGCAGTTGCGGACCCTCAGAGAACCTGTAGGTTTATTGGCTTAGAATGCCGCAGACCTCATATGTCCGCCTGTCAGCCGGAAGAGGACAAGGAAGTGGCATCATGGGCGGGATCACTGGAAGCCGTCTCGTCTGGTTTCAGGTAAAGCGCAGCGCATTCATTTGACAGGACATTCCCCTTTACCTCGAGATCATCCCGGAATGCTTGATGGATGAAATCCGCAGTATCGAAGTGCCTCGACTCGAAGTAGACAGAGTTGACATCGTTCCTTGCCGCCCCATAAACGATTCGGCTTACCCCCGCCCAGAGGCAAGCCATCGTGCACATGCCGCATGGTTGCAGCGTGCAGTAAAGGGTTATCCCCTTTAGGCTGGTCGACTTCTTCTGCCTACATAGCCTCCTTATGCCCACCATCTCTGCATGAGCCGTCGGATCGAATTGAAGATCGCCTTCGTTGAAGCTAGAGCACACAATAGCTCCGTTCTCGACCAAGACACAGCCGACCTGAGCTCCGCCAGGCGTCGCCTTCCCTGCCCTCGCCTGCTCTAAAGCCGCAGCCATGAATGTTATGTCTTGAGTTTCTTTCAAGGATCCTCCCGTGGCTAGTAGCGCCCCGTCTGAGCGTTTTGTGATTTGAGGGCGAAAAGAAGTAGCGAACGACTGGTTACACCGTACTTGTCGCCCGTCTTGTGAATTCCCTCAGCCTTGTTGTCTTCGATGTTCGTGTCGATCAGGAGTGCCCATTCATCTCCTCCAAAGGACTCAGGGAGGGTGAACTCTACGAGTCTGGAGGATGGAACATCCAACCTTGCAATAGCCCTCTAGCGTCACGAGGCTCATCCGGCAGATTCTTTGAGGATGACCTGTAGTCGTCGCCAAGTCGAAGAGGCCCCGCCGAAGCGGGACCCTCTCTCGGCGATTCTGGAGTCTTATATCTTTGCCGATACAGAAGCAAGATCGGGCGCCGCTTTGGCTTCGTCTTCTCTGCTCTTCTTGGCCGAATACTTCTCTTTACTCGACTTTGGTTCTTTCAAAGCCTCAGGCTCTCTCGCGCTCATCTTCATGATCGGAGCACCGGCGGCGGTAATCTTCTTAGCGGCAGCCAGCTCCTCTTTTAGGTTGGAGTTCAAGAGCTTAACGATCTTCGGCAATTCAAGAGCGGTCGCCATCGAAATGCAGGCCTCATAACCGGCGACTTCATAATGCTCGGTGCGAAGTGCTGCCCCAATTAGACCGGCTTCGAAAGAAGAGCCCTCTTCGTCCTTTTCAAGAGCATCCTTGCCCTCTTCGATCACGCCTTCCATCCCGCTGCAATGTTGCCCAGTCGGTTTCTCGCCTAGTTCCGCGAACACCTTTTTCAGACGCTCGACCTGCCCTTTCGTCTCGGCCAGATGTGCTGTGAAGATGGCCTTCAGCTTGGGGTTCTTTGAGCCCTTGGCGAGCTTAGGTAGCGCTTTTATAAGCTGATTTTCAGCGCTGTACATATCGCGCAATTCGTCGATCAAAACTGTCTTCAATGCCATTTGTCGATCTCCATGTATTTAGAAGCTTTCTGATAATATGCTCGGCGACAGGCGCCGGGTTGTCTTCGTCGAAATCGCACTGATTGTGTAACCCCCATGCGGATCTCGTTCAATGCTGACCGCGCAATACGCGTCCCCAGCGTAGGCTAAGAGTTTCGCGCACGGGAAGCTACTTGCCGGTCTTCCGTCTCTTCCGTTGTCGACAACAAAACGGCTAGCGTCATGGGGGAAAGCATAAGATGATCGCCAACGGTGCCATTTCCCTCGCGGGAGATCAACTCAAGCCGCTCTCCTTCCAGCAAATCGAAGGTAGCGTCGTCGTCACCGAAGTTGATAAGAATCCGAGCCTCATCGCGGGCCATGATCAGCGCCCTATGCGGGTCATCTCTTGAAACCACCAGGTGGTGCATGTCACCGTCGTTGAAGCAAACGCGACTGCGTCGGAGCTTGATCAAAGCCTTTACCCAAGTAAGCATCTCAGCGTGCTTCCCTTCTCTCTGCTCGGTCCACTTCAGCTTCGACATCTCGTAGGTTTTCCGATCCTCTGGATCTGGTATGTTCCCGTCGAATCCGAATGCAGCGAACTCTTTCTTGCGCCCCTCTGCGACGAGTCGCCGCATCTCTTCGTCCTCGTGATCTGCAAAGTAGAGAAAAGGGGCGGATGTCGCCCACTCCTCGCCCATGAACAACATCGGAATATATGGGGCTGTCAGCAAAAGGCCTAGCGATACCTTGGCTGCGTCAAGGCCAACAAGATGCTCCAGGCGCTCGCCCCATCCGCGATTGCCGACCTGGTCGTGGTTCTGGTCAAAGTGGACGAAATGGTGGGCGGAAAGGCCATCTGCGGGGCGACCGTGCCTCCGCTTTCGAAACCTTGAATACTGGCCGTCGTACACATAGGCCTGTTTGAGAGCTTTGTGTAGATCCTCCAAAGTGCCAAAATCATCGTAGTAGCCAGACTCACCTTCCTTTGGTGTGTAGAGCAAGGCAAAGAGAGCGTGATGGAAATCATCGCTCCATTGCGAATCCATTCCATATCCGTTAGCTTCTCGCGAGCGGACGACACGAGGGTCATTGAGATCGCTTTCTGCAATCAGGAGATATTCCTTACCAAGCGTGGCACTTAGCCGCTCGACTTCAATCGACAATTGCTCCATGAAGTGAACGGAAGACAGATCTAAGAATGCGTGTACGGCATCGAAGCGCAGGCCGTCGCAATGGTAATCTTTCAGCCACATGAGCGCGTTGTCGACGAAGAAGCGCCGCACTTCGTCACTGCCCTCCCCATCAAGGTTTACAGCACTTCCCCATGGGGTTTTTCGATCGGCATTCAGATAGGGACCGAACATCGTCGTGTAATTACCGACCGGACCGAAGTGGTTGTAAACCACATCCAGGATTACGCTTAGGCCCGCTGCGTGACATGCATCAATGAACCGCTTGAAACCATCTGGCCCGCCATATGGTTCGTGAGGCGCGAACAGAGCAACGCTGTCGTATCCCCAGCCTTGGTGCCCAGCCCATGCGGCAACGGGCATCACTTCAATGTGTGTCACACCCAGGTCGGCCAAGTACGGCAAGCGTTCAATCGCAGCATCAAACGTTCCTTCTTCACTGAAAGTGCCGATATGCAGCTCGTAGATAATCGACCCGGTCTTCGGCGAGCCTCTCCAAAGCTGATCGTGCCACTCGAAGCCGGTTTGATCGTAGAGTTCTGAGGCGTTGTGTACTCCTTCAGGCTGCCTTAGACTGCGGGGATCTGGATAGGGCGTGTGCTCATCGTCAAGCAGAAAGGCGTACTTGTCGCCGCATCCTGCTTCCGGCACCTCAAGAGTCCACCAGCCGCGCTTGTTGGGGCCATTCATGCTTTGGATTTGGTCCCGCCACTTCAGCGACATCTTTTGAGCTTTAGGAGCCCACACCCCAAATTTGTGCATTGCGAAATCTCCTCGCCGTCGATGCGGCATATTAAATGTGCTTTCGGCGTCATGAATGCAGACCACACCAAGCGCGATTATGTGAAGCGGCGTGCACCGCAGGTGGTTGCTTCAAGGAACTACGCGAATTAAAAGCTTCTCTCAGACACCAGTAGCCTCATCCACTGTCCAATGTTTCAATGCGCCGACGGCTGCTGGTTGATCTCACGGCGGCAGGAAATATGATTCGAATCCACTGCAATCGCAGCCAGCAGGAAGCCTACAGAATTCAGCCCGAAAACGGAGTAGCGTCGGAATCGGCCGCCGGGGGCCGGAGGGATGCGGCTTGGTGCTCCGCACAAGGCATCGCGTGACCGACCGGTAAGAGCTTTTAATCTTGCGACCGGACCAGATCTTCGAGGTTTCGATCCGCTTTCTGCGCATCTAACCACATCAGCAAGGACATAAGCATCCCAATCAAATAGGCACACCGATGTCATTGAGGCTTACCTTTCGCAGGACAGAAAAAGAGTGTCTCCATGTGGTGGCCCACCCCGATCCACCTACAGGGCACGCCTGTGATGATTGTTGATTTTGCAGATCACACTGGGTTCACGACTGCACTTGGACTTGCAGGGGTCGCTACAGAATTTGAGTCGACTTTGTCAGTCGCAGCAGAAGAGGCGTGGAAGAACCGCGGCATTGAGGTTTGCTGTGAAACGGTAGCTCTTATGACCGGTCAGCTGGACAGTTTAGGCTTTCGGCCAAAGCATTAAGCGAACGACAGCCGGAATCTTCTTCCTTCAACCATCCTCCGGCTCTGGTCCACGGGTACCCCCTCGCTCTATGGCCATTTTTACCGCCATTCCGGTGCGGGCTGACTCATAAATGGCATCCATGATTTCTGGTCCTGCAATCCCTCTTCGCCCGGGGTATGCGGAGAAAGGCCCTTCTGCAAACACAGCGAAAAGTGATCCATCTCAGCCGCGAACTGGTCCTTGGGTTCCAGCGACGGCTCGTGTGCCATCTCCACCCCACCATCCATAGCCATCTCGAACTTCACGAACTTCATCTTGATCCCGTTGTAAGCGAAAGCCGGATTCAATTCGGCGAAGGCTTCGGTTCCCTCGATACGAAGGAATTGCGACTTGTGGGCGTTATACGCTGAGTTGAACGTTGCCGTGAACCCCGATGGGACCTGCTCATGTCAGCCAAATAACGCTGCATGGTGTCCCTCGGAACGTCAGCGCAGCTCATAAGGTAATGCACGTTATGCATGGTTTCGACCTCCGAGCGGCATAGGTCCAGGACTTCGATTTCGGACAGCCCTTCAACTTTTCTGGGTGAGGTTTCCATCACTGTCTCCATCTCGCTTCCGATGCGCGGTTGACCAGTGGAGGATGCCAGCTAAAGTGCGCCCGACCGCGATGGCATACAGCCGCCCAACGTTCCGTGCTGCGCATCAGAGACTCTAATGCGTCCGTGAGGGAGGGCCGGGACACCGGGTCAAGACACGCCCATTCCCCGGCGTAGCATTGAGAGATGGCTGCGAAACTAAAAGACTTGACTTCTTGGACAGGCCGGACTGGTCAGGATGGTTTGCGGTCCTTCACCGACCAAGAGACCGGTACGTTCTGGCTCGAACAGAATGCTTCCAAAACTTCGAAATGGGCGAAGTTCGCAAGCCAGGGGCATGAAGTAGCGTGGGAGTTTGGCGCGAATCGCCGTTACACGGGACGCATGCTGATAGACGGAGAGATTTACACTCCAGCCGAAGCGACGAAAAGGTTTTTGCAGACGGAAAAGCAAAAGTCTCACGGCTAACAAGTTTGGAGTATCCGACGGCAGCACTGAAGGCTTCGAAGACTCGACATAGATTTCCAGTCTTGCGCTCGTCGAAAAATGGCATCTCATACGCGTAGGAGGCAAGATCATGGCGACACTGACGACGTCTAAGAAAAACTCTGAACCGAGGAGCGATTTCGGTCTGCCAGAAGAACGCAAGTATCCCATGCCAGATGTGGCTCACGCCCGAAACGCCAAAGCCCGAGCGTCACAAGCGGAACAGGCAGGCAAGTTGAGCGCGGCAGACAAGAAAAAGGTCGATAGCAAAGCGGACAAGGTTCTCCACAAGAAGTAGAGACCTTGTGGCTGAAGATGGAGCCGGATGGCTTGGTCACGCTGTATCTCCAGAGTCGAGTATTACAGAGGCCAGAGTCGAGTATTACAGAGGCCGCGGGAGCGGATTGGGTCTGTGTTGCATACAGTTTAGGGGAATGCTCTTGAACGCAGGGACTGACATTTCCATTTTCAGCGCTTCCTCAACGCACAGGACTTCACCTTTGATGTGGTTCAGTCGGAGCTTGCCGCCGGGCGGAAGCGTACTCACTGGATGTGGTTCGTTTTCCCCCAAATCAAGGGCCTTGGTTCAAGTTCAACTGCTCAACGGTCTGCGATCTCCAATCCTGGCCGCCTACCTTCAGCATCCCGTTCTTGGACGCCGTCTTGAGCACTGCACTGCGCTTGTAAATTCTCTCCAGAATCGATGAGTCAGGACATCTTCGGCTATCCAGACGACCTGAAGTTCCATTCTTCGATGACTCTGTTCGCCGAGGTTGCCGATTGCGGTCACTTTGAGACCCCGGTATTCGCGCAGGCTTTGGCGAAATACTCATGGGCCGATTGGACGAGAACACGCTCAGCCAACTCCGTCCCAGATAGCGTCTACTGCCCTTTTGAGATTTGCTCTCCGGAGATTATCTTTACTCTTTCGATTAGCTTGAGCGGATGTAGAGGCTTCGAAAGCACTTCGATATCGTGACCGAGTTCCAGCGCATATTCCCGGAGATCATCCACTCCGGCTTGTCCAGTAAACAGGAGGATTCTGCATTGTGGATGAGTGTCGTGTAGTCGGTTTGCCAGGTCGAAACCGCTCATTTGGGGCATGATGATGTCCGAGATGACAAGGTTGGGTGGTGTAGCGGCACACTGATCGATCAGGTCCAGGGGATCGCTAAAGGCAACGCAGTGAAACCCTTCCCGGTGAAGGATGTGTGCGGTTGTTTCTGCAATTGTAGATTCATTGTCCACGATGAAGATGAGGAAGGGATCGGACATCTCGTTCATTGGGTCTCTGCTGTCTTCGGTGAAAATCACATAAGTGTTTCTAGTACGCGGGTCGACCTCTGCTGAACGCCGAATAGGTCTGGCTTCTTCCGCTTCGATGCTACTCGGAGCCTCGCCGTTTGTTGTTGGAGCGAAGCATGAGGCCAACAACGGAATCCCATGCCAGTATTGCCCCAGCTTTCGGGTTCAAGGCTGGCGCAAGTGCACCCCAATCAAAGCTTCCTCAAGCGTGTCGCAATGAAAGCGAAAACCATCTCTGACCAGCTTGCCGGGGATCGCCCGCACGCTTCCAAGGATCGTCTCATCCGCTAGTTGTCCCAGCAGCAACCGGAAGGGCCAAGCTGGTAGGCGGAGGCGCACTTTCGAATCAACGGCTTTTCCGATCGCTCGGTTGAAGACCTCGCTCGTTACTGGTTGAGGAGCAACGACATTTATTGGGCCGTCGATATCACTCGCTTCCATCAGGTAATCGATCACTCGGACGAGGTCTTCGAGGGCAATCCAGCTCACATAACCTTCACCATCGCCAACAATCGCTCCTAAGCCTATGCGGAAGGCTGGCAACAGCCGGGGAAGCATTCCGCCTTCATACGCGAGGACGACGCCGATCCGGAGGTGCACGATGCGTGATCTGTTTGTCAGTGGTTGCGAAGCAGCCTCCCACGCCCTGCATACCTCGGCAAGGAAGCCTTGCCCCGAAGGTGCCGTCTCATCGAGTACGGTGTTACTTCTGTTCCCGTAGAAGTTTATTCCCGACGCGGACAGGAACAGCCGAGGCGGCAGAGCCGCTGATGCGAGCGCAGTGGCAAGTTCGGCGGTCCCAAGGACGCGGCTTTCCATGATGCGACGCTTCTTTGCAGTGCTCCAAAGCCCCACGACGGGTTCTCCGGCGAGATGGACCACGGTATCGAAGCCGCTCACGAGAGTTGGATCAAGTGTTCCTGACCCAGGGCTCCAGAGCAAAGCGTCCGCTGTTCCCTTTGCACGGACTAGCGGTACGACCACGTCTCCCGCGCGTTGTCGGCTTGCGACCACTGCACGTCCGATCAACCCTGAAGACCCACTGATGAGGATGCGACGCGGATTTTGCTTGCTAAACGGGAGGTTAAGAGTCATGTAGTTTCCTCTATCTCAGATGCCGTCCACTTGGATAATCGCTTAGCCGTTCCCTGGCGCAATGAGATTTACTCGCACTTCCCAGGATAGAAGCTACTTCACCACAATCAGGCGTTGCGAAGGCCGAGTCACCGCGACGTACAACATCTGCTGGGCTTCGAGAAGATTGGTCCGTTCGCGCCTGCGAATATCTGGCAGGTCGAGGAAGACAGAACCGAACGTCCCACCTTGCGATGTGTGTACCGTGAGCGAGTAGATTGACTGCAACTTCGCCACGCTCTGCTGAAACTCATGAAGGTGCATCCAGCGGATTCGTGACTCGGCGGCCTCGTCTCTGATTCGAGAAATGACCTTCTGGAATTCGAAGTCATCCGCAGCCATATGGACGCTTTTCTCATCGCCGTCCGTGTCCCTGAGCCGAATCAGCCATGTGGGTATCGTGGCGGTCCACTTCGCCAAGCCCTTAGCCTCCTCAAATTCGTGGCTAAGAGTGCTCCTCTCAATTTCCAGCACCTTAGCTTCCTGATTGTTCGCGAAGACGAGAGCTTCGTCGACGATCACGGGGGCACGGAACAACGCACTCTCTCCAGGCATGAACGGTGTGGGGATGTCGTCACCATAGCGCCAACGACGGATCTTCTCGTTCACTTCACGCACGCGGGCATTCGTCCATGCGAGGTAGCGGAAACTGTCGGGATCGGCTTCGAACTCATCCGAGGTGAACGCCTTCTTCATCCAACGCTGTGCGGCTTCAGCCGGCAGGAAGATACCGTGCTTGTCCTCTTTGGAGGACGACACGCACCAGGACAGATCTGCTTGGCCGCCCTGGCTGGCGCGGATGATACCGGCCGCAGCCAGAATTGGGTTCCCTGCTGCCTGCCGCACAATCGTGGTCAGGTGTGATCGGTTCTCAATTGCAAATGTCTCGCTTGCGACTTCGCCGACCGGCGGCAGCTGAGCGGGATCACCTACAAATAGCACGAAGGCCTGTGGCAGATGCCGCTTGATGTGGCGTAAGAGATCCGCAGAGACCATGCTGCACTCATCGATAACCACCACGTCGGCAAGGACCGGCTCCGCATCACGGTCTCTTGCGAACTCCATGCGGTCCGTGTTCGGCTTTGGGGTCAAACTCAGGACGCTGTGAATCGTGCGGCAAGGCACACCAGTAATCTCGGCTTCCGCCAGCTTACGCGCGAGCACGGCCACGGCTTTGTGTGTAGGCGCGGTAAGAACCACACGGCGTCCCTTAGCCTTCATGTTTATAGTGAGCCGCTGCATGAGGTATGTCTTGCCGGAGCCGGCGTATCCGGTCAGTAGATAGGACTCGCCGGGCTTGCAGGCGGCTTCTATCCTTCGCAGCGCCTCGGCCTGATCCGCCGTAAGGTTGGGATCTATCGGGCTCTCGATAACCGGGCCAGGAGAAAACACGCTCGCTGCCGTAAGACCCGGGATTGTTTGCTCCCTGTTCGCCTGAGGTGGACTGAAGAAGCTTCCCTGAGACTCAAGCTCTTGCTTCGCCGCGGCCGACATCCGGCGCCAGCGCCGCGCTGCACTACTCTTTCCCTTTGAGTCCGGAGCGATCACCCTCTGTTGACTGTAAATGCCTTCAGCCGGATGCGTGCTAAGGCAGCCGGAAAGCGGTATCGATCTGCCAAAGCGCCTGGACACTCGAGCGTGAAAGCTCTCGTTGTCCTACCAGTCACATTCACGACTGTGTCCCTAGCGACGGCTTCCGTGCATCTTGAACCTGAGAAGGCTTCATCAGCCAAGGACCTCGCGGGCGGCGCTCTGTTTCGTCAACGGTGAACCGAACCTCTCCCGCATTTCCTGTCTCATCCGTCTTCACATCCGGAATCAAGGGCCGGCCGACGATCAAGGTTATGCCATTCTTCACAACACGACCGTGAAGGGCTATCTGCTTGAGATCTTGAAAGTTCAAATCGAGAGTCATACGTCTCCTAAGCGCCGGGGAATCTACGCAACACTTCATTGAGGATGGTTCTCGCCAGGCTTACACTCTGACTGACGGAAGCAAGAAGCCGAGGCGTCGGTTGGGCGATGTCTTCTCTCCCCAGCCGAACCGCCACAATGATGGCCGCGGCGATGACGACAGTTGAGACGAACTTCGCGTTGATCCGCGCCTGCTCTTCCCGCGCCTCTCTCCTCGGCATTGTCCCCATAGCCGAAGTATAGGAGAATAAAAAGCGAAACCGCAATAGCGGCCTGTGGAACACTGCATTGCCACGAGATCGGCATAGCGCGCCCTTTTCAGGACCGCGATGGTCAGTTGCCTTCAGTTGGAGGAAGGGAGTGTGAGAGCAGAGATGACACAAGAGGAATTCGAATCACAGTGGAAGCCGATACCAGGAGAGGACTTCTCCCTCCCGGCCTGTCATGAAGGTATGATCCTGCTCAAAGCGTTTGCCGACGCCCATCCCGATTCGTTCCAGTTCATCCGGCCGGAGGACTTCGTGCATTTTGAGAATGAAGCTTTTGCCGGGATGGACGAATGGGATGCTTTCGCGCGTCATTGTCTCTCGTGTCATGCCTGCAACGAAATTTAGGGTGTGGAGAAGATCGCCATGTGTGGTCGCTATCGCCGCAAGTCAGATAAACAACAGATCGCCGAGGCGTTTCATGTCAAAGGACCAAGCATCGACTCGCTGATGCTCACGCCGAACGATGACATCCGCCCCACCACCTTTCAGCCGATCATCCGGGCAGACGAAGAGGGCGCTCCGTTGATTGAGCTTGCCCGTTGGGGCTTCGTTCCCTTCTGGCAGAAGGGGGACAAGTTTCCGCCAACAACATTCAATGCGCGGGCAGAAGGCATCGAGAAGGCTCCCATGTGGCGGCATTCTCTTGAGGCCAAAAGATGCCTGGTTCCAGCGGATAGCTTTTTCGAGTGGAAGCATATCGCAAAGAAAGGCAATCCAAAGTACGAGTTTCTAGTCGGAGGCGGTATTCCCTTCGCGTTCGCCGGTCTCTGGAGTGGCTGGACGAATCCCGCCGACAAGACTGAACTGCACAGCTTTACCATCATCACAACCGACCCGAATTCCCTGCTGGAGCAGTACCACAATCGAATGCCCGCGATTCTCAAACCTAGCGAATATGCCCGGTGGCTCAGTGGAGATAGGGTTCCGATTGACCTGCTGAGACCCTTTGACGCGGAAGCAATGACTGCAACCTGTGTCGATCCAGGGACAGCAGTGACAGCGAAAGAAGCATCTCTCTTCGATAGTCTTTAGAGCAGGCTCGACTGGATCATGTCACGACATGGCCGCAATGCGGTGACCCGACCCGGTTGCCAAAAGTAGACTTGAGATGGAGCAAGCGAAGCCCTATGACAGTTGAAGAGTTCGCGGAAAGCGACGGTCGATTCGATCACCCCGCGCTTCGTGCTCTGTGGCTCGCTGGGCGAGGAGAGTGGGAGCAGGCACATGAGATCGCCCAGTCGGAAGAGAGCCGCGAGGGAGCGTGGGTACACGCGTATCTGCACCGGGCCGAAGGCGACACGAGCAATGCCGGCTATTGGTACAGGCGCGCCGGCCGCCCTGCAGAGACGGGAGATCTCCATGCGGAATGGGAGGCCATCGTGATGGAACTCCTGAATCACGCGAGCTGAACGAACATATTGGAACAACGACCGCCACTCAAGAAAAGGGGATCACCATCGTAATCGCCAGCTGGAATGTGAACTCGATCAAGGCGCGTTTAGAGCACGTAATGAATTGGCTGATGTCTCAGAAGCCGGACGTTTTGCTCTTGCAGGAACTCAAAGGCACCGAGTTCCCATCGGAGGTCTTCAGCGGCTTAGGCTACGAGAGTGTCGCCGTGACCCAGAAAGCCTATAACGGTGTCGCCATCCTCTCAAGATTGCCAATCGAGCACGTCAGCAATGCGCTGTCCGGCGATGAATCAGACACGCATGCCCGTTACCTTGAGGTGATCGTTTCTGGCGTTCGCATCGTTGATATCTACCTGCCCAACGGCAATCCGGTCGGCACCGAAAAGTTCGAATACAAGCTCGCCTGGATGGAACGGCTGCTGGTCAAGATGAGCCAATGGAAAGCTGATGGCGTTCCAACCGTGATTGGCGGCGACTTCAACGTCATCCCCGAGGACATTGACTGCCACAAGCCGGCCTCGTGGGTTCACGATGCCCTATTTCAGCCAGAGCCGCGTGCGCTCTACCGTGCCATGCTGGATATGGGCTATACGGACGCCTTTCGGTCGTTGCATGAAGAGGCCGGGCAATTCACGTTCTGGGACTACTTTCGACAGGCCTTTGAGAACAACCGCGGCATCAGAATCGACCACTTTCTAGTGTCCCCGTCGCTTCGGCCACGCATCGAAGCGTGCGAAATCGACAAGGGACCGCGGGCTCAGCCAAAGCCTTCCGATCACACGCCGGTCCTGCTCACCTTGCGATAGCGAATCAGGCGTAAAGCCTCTTGGCTTCGCCAAGTCTGAGGATGTTGAGCTGCGCTTCGGTCAGCTCAACCTCTTCACAGCAGGTTGGGGTGTTCTGTGACCCATACGCGAGTTCCGCCGACCCCTTCAGAGAACCTATTGTTTCCGCATCGAGCTCCGAATGTTCAAGCAGGCGTGTGAATGCCTCGTCATTGTCGTAGATCGATAGAACATGGTCCAATCCGCGAACCGCCGTGGCGGAAACGCGCAGTGGGCCTTGCATCGTTTTGTTGAAAACCAGTCTGAATAACATGTTTGTCTCTTTCCCGCCTCAACTTTCAGCGCGGTGTAATGCGTTCGATGTAGCCCATAAAGCCAGACCGGAGATGGTGTCAAAAGTTATCTCTTCCCGGTTTGGAAGTCTCAGTGTGACCGCTTGAGTCTTAATCTTCTCATCCAGGTTCGGCTTGGTTGCCAGCAACACCGCCCAGACACAAAGGCAGCGCGAGTCGCACAGATAGATCTCGCCAATGTCGTCGGTGACGACATACGATTCGTCCGGGACTTCGACCATGTCGTACGAACAAATTCGCCGCTTCATCTTTTCAGATTCACATCATAGCCGCCAGCCAGGAGTTTGCCGCGCCTCAATCTGTGGCATCACACCGCGCTTGCCCGCAATGGGCTCGAGCGACCGTCAAATACTGAACCCAATCGGAGGCGATGCCACGCTGCGCTTTGCCGATCGGCATCTCTCCCGAACGGACTTTCGCGGCGAGATAGTTTTCAACGAGATCCTTCTGCTTGAAGTAGCGCTCGCGGAGTGTGACATCAGCTGGCCCACACTCCGGCCATATGTTGCCCATGCCATCCGCGCCGCCGAGTTCCAACGGCACGAGGTGATCCAGCTCACAGGTCTGATTCTTGCCTGAGTTGTTGTCAGGGCGAGGTAGAGCGTACCAGGCATAGGTATCACGTTCTTGAACTTCGCTGCTTTGGCAGTTGCGGATACACCGTGTCCGCCAGGATGGATCGCGTAAAGTATCAGCGGTGATGCCGGGAACAACACCGCCCGGCGTGCATCGTGGATCCGGTTCAGGGTATCCGCCCCGAAGTCTCGCTTGGCAGCTGCCGTCCGCAGGCCATGTCCACGCAGCAAAGTATTGCGAAGCACACGTCACACCGAGACTTGAGCAAGCCTCACTCCTCTCACTTCGATTCTTGGAAGTCTGGCCGGTTCCGGATGTCCCTCGCTCATCGCGCCGCCGATGCTGCTCGACATGCGGCTGTGTCGACTGGTGAACATCGCCGTTCCGCATATCCTTCCGAATCAACGACAGAAAACCGATTCCAAAGACAACAAACAAGATCAGGATCAAGGAGAGAGCAGTACGCTTCATTGCTCTTATCTTAGAGAACCAACACTTCAGTTGGTGAGTTTCGCGTGGCCTTAGGAACGAAGACAAAGTGAAGTGAGGGCGGAAGTCTCCTCCCTGATTTCAGCCGGCGCTGCCGTCTTCCATCACCCTCCTCTGCGGGGACACCCCGCAACGCCCTGAGAACAAGCAACAGCAACTTCAGAGGCAATCCCCGCGTTGGCGCGCAAGCGACGTAACCAGACCTGCTGATGGAGTCCGTCCCTGGCGCGTGCAAGCCGATGGAAAACACTCCGTGCAGCTCCAGGTATTCGCTTTCTCCGGCCTTCGGCCTGCCTTTCAGTCCATGTTTCCCCACAGCCTGCACTTGCGAAGGACATTCAATATCACAGATGGCGATGCGTGCCCCCAGGACAGACCAGGGACACGCGTTGTCATCTCCCACAAGCTAGAACTCCACACGCAATGCGAATTGCAGTACGCGCGGTGCCGCAGCAGCTGTGATCGCCCCAAACGTGGCTGCCGACGCTACGGTCGACCCGGGGTTCGAGTAGTTGGCGCGATTGATCACGTTGAACGCTTCAGTGCGGAATTGGAGACGGACAAGCTCCGTGACGGGGATTGACTTGAATGCGGACGCATCCACCTCCAAGTATCCGGGGCCACGAAGTATGCCGCGGCTGGTGTCCCCGAAGGTGCCAATGGCCGCCTGCTGGAACGCTGCCTTGTTGAAGTATTGCTTCAGCAGGCTGACACCGGCGGGGCGTGCGATCGTCTGCCCGGGGACGTAATCGGCATAGTCGTTTCCTACGCCCGAGAGCGATCGGTCTGTGCCGCTGAGCACAGTGATAGGCGTTCCTGTAGATGCGTTGAGAATCGTGTTCAACTGCCAACCGTTGACGAAGGCCCCCGCAAAGCGAGAGACATTGAAACGGTACACGTCGTAGTTGAGCGCGAGGTTGTAGCGGAGCTTCACGTCGTAGTCGGCGGGTCCTCGAGAGCTATTGAGGTTGAAAGGATTCGGCGGTCCGGTGTTGCCCTCGGTCGCGCTAGAAGTGTTGTCGATGATCTTTCCGTAGGTAAAGTTCGTCAGGACGTGCAGCCCATTCGACACGCGGCGCGTGACGTTTAGCTGTAGCGCGTCATAGTAGGCGTATTCATAGGAGCTGGCCATCTCGACCGCACCAAGCCCTTGATACACGCGGCGCAGTTGCTCGTTCCCCAGTGTGGCCCCCGCACCGTACACCGCCGGATTGAACTGACGCGATCCCATGATATGCTCCGCGTGGTTGCCGACGTAGGCCACAGAGACTGCGGTCGTATTGTTGACCTGATACTCAATCGTAAGATTGCGGTCCTGGATGGTGGCGACGTTGGAGGTAGGATCGAGAACTCCTCCCGCAACGGGTAGTTTGAAGACGTAAGTCGAGAACTGGCTCAGCGGTATGTGGGCCGCAGGGAAGGGATCGGTGGTGCCGGCGAAGAGGTTGTCCCACGGGTTTGCTGGATTGGGGATGGACACAGCGGTGTCGCGTGGCTGGCTCTGATCGGTACGTTGGTACAGAAGTCCTTCCGGGAAGCCGTAAAAGATACCATAGGCGCCACGTATGACCAGCTTGTTGGATCCGCCGATGTTGTAGGCGAAACCGATGCGCGGACCGAGGTTCTTCCAGTGGTTGCGATAGATAGAGGATTGAACTCCCGGATCGCCGATGAACTGAAGGCCGACCGGGGCGCCAGGAGCAACGGTGGATTGATATCCAGGAACGAAGCCGACGAGCGAAGAGTTCAGATCCGTCGGAGGCAGCCACGGCTCCCAGCGAAGCCCCGCGTTGATGGTGAGATCGCGCGTGGCCTTCCAGTCATCCTGCACAAAGAGCGCAGGGCGATTCTCCCGCAGATAGAAGGTTCGCCCATTGTCCTGGGTGAATGTCGATTCATAGCCCAGGTAGAAGTCGGAAAGAGCAGAGCCGGTTCGCGCGCCCGTGAACTGGTTATCTCCAGGGGTGAAGGAGAAGTCGTTTGCGTTGATGCGAGTCCGCTCGAACTCGCCGCCAAAGCTAAGAGTGTGGGCGCGGAGCACTTTGACGATCGTCGCCTTTTCGTCGAAAGTGGTGGAATCCTGTGTCAAGGCCCCGCCCGAGAAGACGTCAACGTAGCCGGAGATATTGTCGCGAATGCCAGGGAAGATCGGCACGTTTGTGCCGAGTGCAACGTTCTGGCCGAGATCCTGCAGCGACTTCAGGCCCGGCGCTTCTGGAATCTGGGTGCGGGCGAACCTACCCGCGGAGATAGTGACCGTTCCGGTCAGCGTCGGGCTAATGGTCTGCGTATCGCTGATCTCGAGCGATTGATTGCGAAAGAGGTTCGCCGCATAGAAGCCCGTCGGCGCGGTAAACGATCGTTGGAAGTTGTCTTGGTTGTAGAAGTAGCGTCCGCTGAGATGATTGCTGCTGCTCAGTTCGTGGTCGATCTTGACAAGGTATTGCGTGCTGTCGATGTTGTTGTTGGGGCTGAGTGTGACCTGCCCGGCAGAGTTGGCGCTGAGGCCCGCAAGATAGGTGTTGTACACGGCGAGGGATAGCGGACTTGCGGCGCGGGTAACAATGTTGCCTGCATAAGGAGTTCCCGTAACGGGGTCCTTCAGTTGCACCGTGAGCGCACTGAAGTTGCCGTTCATTTCGGCGGCCGTGGGTATGAAGAAGGTCACAGGATTGGTGGAGGAACGCTGCTCCTGGTCTTCTGCGGAGAAGAAGAAGAACGTTCGGTCGCGGAGGATAGGGCCGCCGATCGTGCCTCCAAATTGATTGAGCTTGAAGGGCGGCTTGATCGGCGCAAGCGAGCTTGTTGTTGCGGGAAAGTGGTTATAAGCGTTCAGCACCGTATTGCGCAGGTACTCGTAGGCCGAACCGTGGAATTTATTCGTCCCCGACCGCGTCGAAAGCTGGACCAGCGAGCCAGCACCTGGATACTCGGCGCTGTAGTTCGAGGACTGAATTGTGAACTCCTGTAAGGCATCAGGACTCGGGAGAATCGGGACTGAGTCGAAGAAACGGTCGTTGTAGACAGCGTTGTCCAGCAGATAGGTGTTTTCCGTTGGACGAAGACCGTTTACGACAAGGCCGACGTTGTCCTGTTGGCCAGATTCGGTTCCGGTCGAAGTGAGCGCGGTACCCGGCGTCAATGTTGTGAGCTGCAGAGCGTTGCGGCCATTGAGGGGCAGGTCCTTTATCTCCTTCCCATCGATCGTCGTGTTGACGGCAGATGATCCTGTCTCGAGGAGCGCAGTGGAGGCAACGACGTCTACGGTTTGAGCCGAGCCGCCTGCAGTGAGTGAAAGCTGCAGGTCGATAACCTGGCCTGTAAGCAGGGTCAGACCGCTACGCTGTTCGGAGCGGAAGCCCGGCTTTGCGATCTGTAGTTGATACTCTCCGATAGGCACATCGGGAAAGACAAAGATGCCTGTCTGATTGGTGGTTGCCGTGCGCGTTACTCCCGTGGTCGCGCTCGTCACCGTGACCTGGGCCCCCGGGACAAGTGCTGAGGTGCGATCGACGACGGTACCACGGATACTGCCAATGGCCTGAGCAAAGCCGGTTGTGGCAAGGGCCGTTGGCAGAACCAAGGCGAGCATGAGAACAAGAGTGCGACGGAACGACATGCAAATCCTCCAAAGGGAAGGGAAACGAGGCTCTATTTTGAGTATGAAAATATGTGGACAGACACGACGCTCATCAAGAGCGATCCCACCGCAGAGCGCGGTGTTCAAGGAACAGAGGTCAACCTAATTTGAGGGTACCGACTGGATGAAATGCCGTTGTCTACAGGGTCTGTCGGCAACAACAACAAGTGCGAACAACCAGGAACTCAGCGCGGACGCGGGGATGCGTGCCTGCGATGAAAAGCTGATTTCCCTTAGGTGTGTTCATGGACAAACTTTAACACAGCAGCATTGCATCTGCAATTGCTTCAACGTGAAATCCCCTTTGAGAATGCGGCCTCGAGAGCCCGGTACGCGGGATCGATTACAACCAGCCCAAGCTTCTCCTTGCCATCGCTGTCCTCTTCGTTGAGCACCCAGCCGTCCCATCCGCGAGAGCGCAGCAAGGCGGCAAAGGACGCCAACGGGAAGCTGCCCTGTCCGAGAGAAACCTGTTTGCCGTTGGAGTAGTCCCGCATATGAAAAGCCGCGATCCGTTCAAGCCAAGCGCTTGTGAAAGCAAGTACGTTGCCGCCGGCGTGGAAGGCGTGACCGATGTCGAGCAGGAAGCGAACCGGTGTGCTGTTCGTTTCGTCGAAGAGCGAGTCTATCTCATGCAACTGCGAAGTGAACTCCCAGTCGTGGTTATGGTAGAGCACGGGCAGCCCGAGGCTGGAACCGAACTCGGCGGCACGAACCAGTCCTGCGACCTTTTGTCTTACCTTGTCAGCGGATTTGGCCGGAGCGCCACTGAGCACGAGATGCTGCGCCCCGACCGCGAGGGCCAACTCCGCCGTCGGCCTGTAAAGCGATTCCGGCGGCAGAAGGGTCTCGGGATCGCATTTCGCGAACGGAATCGCCAGATGTAGCGCGAAGAACGTCAGCCCAGTGTCGGCGATCCTTTTCCTTACTTCGTTCGCCCTATCGGCATGCGGTGTGAGATTGAAGTAGCCAGTCTCAAAGCCGGTATACCCCGTACTGCGAATCTGCTTGAGAACACCGAGGAACGAGTCGAAATTGGCGGGATCGATCGGCCATGCATTTGTCTGTGCACCAAGCTGGATGGCTGGTTTCCTGATCGGGCCCAGTCCGAATGAGTTAGGGGTATCAATCAAAGCCGCTGCTGAAAGCGAAAGGAAAGCTCTTCTAGTCTTCAATGCTCCGCCTCTCTCGCTGTGTTGTGGCGTGCGATGCGCTTGTAGCCAGGTTCCCCCAGGATGAAGAGCGCGGCAGTCCCGGCAAGCGGCATCAACGCTACGAGCACGAAGATGGGAGTGTAGGAGAAGCGGTCGACGACAATTCCGGTCAGCAGGGGAAACAGCAACCCGCTCAGACCGGCGGCAACGCCGCTGAATCCAGTGACACGGCCAACCTGATGCTCGGGGAAGAGGTCGGTCATGCTCCCAAACATATTGGCCGAGAGGAAGTTGTCCGCTAGCATCGCGACGCCGATCAGCAGGAAGGCGAGGGATGTACTCTGAGTCAGCGGAACCAATAAACTGGCGATGCAGAGCAGGCTGCTGGTGTACATGGTCCACTTCCGGACCCTGTCGATGCGCATGCCATGCCGTTGCAACAAGCCAGCGGCACTCCCCCCGGCGAAGCCGCCGATGTCCCCGAGAAGGAACGGGATCCACGCAAGAAAGCCGATCTGGCTGATGGAGAGATGACGAGCGCTGAAGAGATAGCTTGGAATCCAGTACCAGTAGAACTGCATGACGGGGCCGATAAAGAACCGGCAAAGCATGATGGCCCAGAGTGAGCGATCGGCGATCGAGACTCGCGTTGGCACAGCAAGGAAGGCACTGAAATCTTCTCCACTGCCGCGATCCTTTTCCACGGATTCTGGCTCGCGATAGATCCAATACCACAGCGGCAACCAGATCACGCCAAGCACTGCGACCGACAAGAAGGCCGCGCGAAAGCCATAGTGCTGGAGCAGAAACACGATGAGCGGCGGAGCGAGCGTCGCGCCGATCATACTGCCACTATTGAAGATCCCGATGGCCAGCGTGCGCTCGCGCGGCGAGAAGAGCTGTGAGACAACCTTCAGACCGCCGGAGTAGTTGCCGCACTCGCCCGTACCCATCCAGAAGCGGGTCAGTCCGAGCTGCGTGCCCGTGCGTGCGAGGCTCTGCATGGCGGTCGCACCCGACCACCACAGCACGGCACTCGTCAATCCAAGGCGAACGCCCCAGCGATCCATCAAGGCTCCCATGGGCAACTCGCCGGTCATCATGCCAAACTGGAATCCCGCCACAACGCGGCCATACTGGCTATCGGTGAGATGCAGCACTTGCTTGAGGACCGGCGCCAGCACGGAGACCGTCTGGCGATCGATGAAGTTGATGACGGTGATGCTGAAGAGCAGCGCCAGCACGAACCAGCGCCGCCGCCCTTGTGGCGGAGCCGCTGTCGCGATGGCGATCTCATTCGTGGCGACTTCCATCAGTTGTTTCGACTCGTTGTCACCGGTCGGAACTCGTTGCCGACGAACTCTTCCGACCGTCGCTCACGAGAGGCTGCGGTCGCGTCCTCATGCTTGACCGGCAATAACGGGAAGAGCAACTCCTTGACGCGATAGGCCTCTTCGAGGTGCGGATAGCCGGACAGGATGAAGCTGTCGATGCCAAGGTCGGCGTACTCGAGCATCCGCTGCGCTACCGTCTCCGCATCACCGACAAGCGCTGTTCCCGCGCCACTGCGGACAAGGCCGATACCAGTCCATAGGTTGGGACTTACCTCCAGCGTCTCCGGGCTGCTCTTGACTAGCTCAGCCATGCGCCTCTGGCCTTCCGAGTCGAAGCGGGCAAGACCCTGCTGAGCCTTCGCGACGACATCGCGGTCAACGTAGCGAATCAACTCGTTTGCCGCCCGCCAGGCTGCCTCGGCGGTCTCACGCACGATGACGTGGAGGCGAATACCGAAGCGCAGTTTACGGCCGTGCTTTGTAGCCTCGGTGCGTACCCGGGAGATCTTCTCGGCCACCAGCGCGGGCGGCTCGCCCCAGGTCAGGTAGACGTCCACCTGCTCCGCCGCGAGGTCGATACCAGCGCTGGACGAGCCACCGAAGTAAAGTGTCGGATACGGATGCTGGAGAGCTGGGTAGTAGACCTTTGCGCCTTCGACGTGGAGATGTTTTCCTTTGAAGTTGGATGTGCCTCCGGCCATCACCTCTCGCCAGATTTGAAGAAACTCCGCGGTGACCGCATAGCGCTCGTCATGCGGCAGAAAGATGCCGTCAGCCGCTGCCTCCCTGGGATCGCCCCCGGTCACAATATTGATCAACAGCCGCCCATTGGAGAGGCGATCAAAGGTGGAGGCCATGCGCGCGGCGACCACCGGCGACATGATGCCTGGACGAATCGCCACCAGAAACCGCAGCTTCTCAGTGGCTGGCATCAGCGCCGAGGCCACGACCCAGGAGTCCTCGCAGGAGTTACCCGTGGGCAGGAGCACCGCGTAGTAGCCGAGCTGGTCCACGGCCTGTGCAATCTGCCGCAGGTAGGGCAGGTCGGTGAGCCGTGATCCCTGGCTGCTGCTGAGGTAGCGGCCATCTCCGGTTGTTGGGATAAACCATGAAATCTGCATCGGTATATGCTTTCCGCCTTAGGCTTCTGTATCAAGAGTGGTGACTGCTGTCTGGGACCAATAGGACTTCACGGCAAGCAGTACCGGAACCGAAGCCGTGATGCCGGTCTCGAGTGGGGCGTTCAGCTTCGATCCTTGCGTCACGGCATCCAGGAAGTTTTTCGCGTGCGCGACCTCCAAGCTTTCCTTGGTATCGAAGCGAACCGCTTCGCCTTGCCGTGGAGTGTAGACGTATCCGTCGCGCGCCAGTTCGAGCGATCCGTTCGTGCCCTCGAAGAGAACGGACGGACGGTCGTTGCGCAGAGGAAGTACGGAGCTCTCAAAGTTGAGATTCCACTTCGCATACTTGACGATCGCGCTGACGGTATCCGGATTCTCCCGCCCGTCCTGCAGCTTGTAGATACCGCCCGTTGCGTAGGCCGACTGCGGCGAAGTGTCCTCTTGCATCCACTGTGCCACATCGGCCCAGTGGGTAAAGATGTCCGCCAGGAGACCGTTGCCATAGTCGTGAAAGTAACGCCAGGAGTCGTAACGGACCGTCTTGTAGGGGACCTTTGGCGCCGGTCCCAGAAAGCGTTCCCAGTCGAGCCCGGCGGGCTTCGGCGCATCCGGAATCTCGCGCCGCTGCCAGGAGAAGTCATGCCATACGGCACGGACTTCCACGACATCGCCCAGCTTGCCGCTGCCGAAGAACTCTTCTTTCACGCGCGCATAGTGGGCTCCGCTGCGCTGCTGCATGCCGCATTGAAGGACGCGATGCTGTTGTTTCGCGGCGTCGACCAACACCGGCCTTTCGTGCCAGCGGTGCAACGTTGGCTTCTCCAGATAGACGTGCTTGCCGGCGGCGAGCGCGGTCTTCGCGACGGTTACATGCAGGTGGTCGGGTGGAGCGATCAGCACGGCATCCACATCTTTGCGGGCCAGCAGGTCCTCATACCCGTTGAAGGAGGCCGGCTCGGGAATCTCCGGTGGCAGCGCTGCCAGCACGCGCAGACGGGTCACATCGTAGGTGTCGGCAATCGCGGTGAGACGAGTTCGTTTGTCCTGGAGAAACGCGGCACCGACGATCCGGCCACGGCGTCCGACACCAATGATGCCAACTCCGACCCGGTCGTTCGCGCCCAGGATCTGTCCGTAGGAACGCGCCGTCATGGCCACCGAAGTTGCGGCCACGGCGGCTACCGCGCCGCCCGCCTGCAGAAACTCTCTGCGGTTCATGCCCCTCATGCTAGAAACGCTCCCTTCAGTGCATGGAATGCAGGCTGGATGACCGCCAGTCCCTGCTTGGAGCCATCTTCGCGCTCCTCTTCGTTCATGGCCCATCCGCTCCAGCCGGTTTGTTTCAGTACATCCGCCACCGCCTTGAGCGGGAAGGCACCCTCCCCGAGCGGCACCTGCTGATGGTTCTGGTAATCGCGAAAGTGGATGGCCGTGATGCGCTGCTGATGGGTCCGCAAAAATGCTGGAAGGTCGATGCCCGTGCGGTAGGCGTGTCCCGCATCCAAGAGGAACGAGACCAGCGAGGGGTCGGTGGTCGCGTAGAGCGCTTCGATCTCCTTGCCGTTGTATTTATACTCCGGCCAATGATTGTGGTAAGCGACCTTCAACCCAAGCGGCTTGGCATAGGCTGCCGCGCGGTTCAGGGCGTCGCCCTTGCGTTTGATCTCTTCCGACGTGACGGCAGGCGATCCGCTGAAGATGAGGCGCTCCGCTCCGAGAGCCGCGCCAGCCTGCGCCACCGGCTCGTAGAGTTCGACCGGGGCGATGTTGGTCTGCGCGTCGTACTCTGGCAGAAAGATATGAACCCCGATAAACTTCAGGCCGGTGGCCTCGATCTTCCGCCGGGCCTCCGGGAGCGACTTTGCCTGACTGCGGAGATTGATAAATCCTGTTTCGAAGCCGGAATAGCCGGTGTCCCGAATCTCTCCAAGCGCCGACAAGAACGTGTCGAACGATCGAGGATCGATCTGCCATGCGTTGGTCTGCACACCAAGCCGAATGCGATCTGCGCCAGGGGAAGAGAGATTTGCCTGCAGGAAAGGCCGGTACAGTGAAGCCTTGGAAACAGATGTGAGAGCAATCGCGCCGAGCGAGCTGATTGCTGCACGTCGAGTGAATACAGTAGATCGCATAGAGCTCCAAAAAGTGCTTCAACACCCAAGTGACGAAGGGTATCGGGGAGAGGGCAAACTAGGGAAGGTCTTAAGGCGGAAGAGAGCGTGTTGAGCTAGAGGCAACAACAGAGTCTGCGGGGAGCGGACGCGTCACACGGGACACAGATTGTCTCGACCGTGGTCATCAACTCACTCTATGGCATGTCGGAGCGACGGGTCAAGTATCGGCATGATCGGCGGCCACGACTGGGCGTCGGAGGGCATCGTCAACTTAGCTCTGCGATACGCAACCTAAGAGTGCCGGAAGGCAGATAGCGGCGGAGGCGGCTCACTAGGGAACGGCGATCCCGTAGGTAGTCTTATGCCAGAGATTGAACGCTTGGGTAAGTTGCCGTCTGCGACGAGTTGCTGAGGAGAGATGACGGCGGGACGGAAGGCGGCATTGATCGACTCGAAGGTAGAGAGAAAGCGTTGTGCGTGCTCTGGAGACTGAAAGCGTTTCATCTGTCGTTCTCGCACGCGGGTGGGTTGATGCGAGTTCTCGGCCCGGTTGTTGAGATAGCGACTTTGCCGATGCTCCACCTCGGCCAAGATCCGCCGCTTCGCTGCCGCATAGCTTCGCAATTTATCGGTAACGATCACGCGAGGTGTTCTCCCCGTGGTGTCCAGCAGTTTGCGAAAGAAGCGCAAGGCCGCCCGGCGATCCCGCCGCGGCTGCACCAGGATGTCGATGGTAGTTTCGTTCTGGTCCACGGCTCGCCGCAAGTAATGCTGGACGCCATTGATCTTGAGGAAGACTTCGTCCAGATGCCATTTCGAGCCGATCTTAGCTCGTTGATTCCTCAGCTTAGCGGCGTAGAGAGGGCCAAACTTCCGACACCATTCCCGAACCGTCTCGTACGTGAGCTGGACCCCTCGCTTGGCCATCATCTCCTCGACGTCGCGGAAGCTTAGGGAGAACCGGTAGTACAGCCATACGCACTGCTCCACCACCTCAATCGGAAAACGGTGCCGACGGTACCTGTCATGTGTGCTCACCGCCTCAGCTTCTCACACACGCTGAGTTGACTATGCCATGCGAACCCCGCGTGCATCTGACGTGCCCCCTTTTTCTCACCCATTGATCACTGGAGTTTCCCAGTTTTGTTTTAGCGTCGAGATGATCTCGCCGCCGCCGCGGCTGTGCGGATGTGGGAAGCGTTCTTTGCTTTCCACATCCGCATAGCCGTACTGCTGTCTGAACTCCTGTGGCGTGCGGTGGTCCAGCGAGCTGTGGGGCCGCTCGCAGTTGTACTCCTCGCGCCAAGTGGCCAGAGTACACCGCACGTCGTTCAGTGTCCGGAACCACGTTGCGTTGAGGCACTCGTCGCGCAGCCTGCCGTGGAAGCTCTCGACGTGGCCGTTCTGCATCTGGATGTGCACCAACCCTACCTTCCAGTCTTCAGCCCAGCCGATCATGCGGCGCGAAGTGAACTCCGGGCCATTATCTGAACGTACGTTCTCTGGCCGGCCACGTTCGGCGATGACCCGCTCCAGCACCCGCGTCACGCGGCCCGAGCCGAGGCTGGTGTCGGCCTCCAGCGCCAGGCACTCGCGCGTATAGGCATCGACCACACTGAGGATCCGCACCATCCGACCGGTCGCCAGACCGTCGACGATGAAGTCCATCGCCCACTCCTGGTTGGGCGCCGTCAACCGAGGCTCGGCGCTGCGATCGCGCACCATACGCTTGCGTCTCTTGCGTCGCACCATCAGCCGCTCTTCCACATACAGCCGATAGACCCGCTTCACGTTCACCTCGTAACCTCTGCGACTCAACAACGCGTGCAGACGACGATAGCCGTAGCGCGGCTTCTGCCGCGCCAGCGTCACCAACTCTTCTCGCAACTCCGCGTTGCGGTCTGGTCTCGGTTCATACCGGTAACTCGACCGCTCCACGCCCAGCAGCTTGCAGGCCGTGCGTTCGCTCAGGCCATGTTCAGCCTGAGCGAACGCCACATCAGCTCTTAGACCGGCAAGCTCCAGCCGTTTTTTCGGATCACACCCTTCAGAGCTTCGCCATGTAGACTCAGCTCCGCCACCAGCATTTTCAGGCGGCGGTTCTCGTCCTCCAGCGCCTTCAACCGCTGCGCCTCGGCGACTTCCATCCCACCATACTTCTGCTTCCAGCCATAGAACGTCGCCGCGCTGATCCCGTGCTCACGACACAGATCCGCTGTCTTCACCCCAGCCTCGCCCTGCTTCAAAATCCCGATAATCTGCTCTTCCGTATACCGGCTCTTCTTCATCGCTTCCGTCCTCTCAAATAATTTACGAGAGAGCTCCAACTTCAATTGGAAGAAATTACAGGGAGCAGGTCAGTTGAATTGCCGGACAATCTGATGCAAATGCCAGATCCAAGGCGGGTAGCCCTGATCGCGCTGGCGCTCGAAGCATATCAAACTGGTATTTTGTCACATCATGAGAAGAGCACTCTTCTGGAAATGGGGCGACTTTAACTTGACGGTTTGTTGAAGCAGCAGCAAATCATGTTTGGCGCTTACGGAACTGAGGATCTCGCCAATGATATTGCGACGCTATTTGAACGTGAACGGCCCAAGTAAAGGGCTCGTCCGCCACTCTGAAAGCCGATTTTCACGCCGATTCTACGTACATCTGCATCAGTTTTTCGACCTCTTCTGGCATTGATCGTGCGAGGGAGGCGTGCGGTTCGGTCATCTGGATTGAGTTTGAGAGAGTATTGCTGAACTCGGCAAGAACCCTCGTAACCGCGTACTGCTCCAGGAATCGCTCCTCCACGTCCGCGAGAAAGTCGTTTAGGTCATCTGTAACCGCCGGGAAAGCCGCGAGATCCTCCACTAAGCGGTTTGCAAACTCAGCTTCAAGTGATTCAAGGAGTTCGATATCCGCGTCAGGATCGAGACATCGGACACGGGCCCAATCGCGAGTAAAGCGGACGATTACATCGTCTGCTTTAGTCCCATCCTCCCGGACCTGCCGCAGGATGACACCGATGTTCACAAACTCTCCCCTTACTACGTTTGGGACGTAGCGAATGAGAAAGAACTCGCACGGGACACGGTCGCTCAAGGAGCGGCTCCTGGAAAGGCAGTGAAGCTATTATGGCCGAACAACACGACCAGCTTCAGCCGTCACAGCCAGATTATTACCGAGATTGTACTGCCAACCCACTCACTCCCGATATCAGATTCATGAATGTTTTTTGGCGTAGCGGCGCGGCGAGCTTTGTGTGGCTGTCCAGTTCGGGAAGGGAGTGCGATCCGAGTTTCTGAATGCTAGGATGAGTTCCCTGATTCGAGAGCGGCGGCGAATCAGGCGATCAACAAGCGTGTCCGCTGCATCCTTGTCTGCTCCGAACCACTCCGGGGGCACTGCCTCTACGATCTTCCAGATCGTTTCGGGAGACATTTCCTCAAAGCGTTCAAGCCAAGGGGAAAAGCTGGACCAGCCCGTCACTGGACCGTAGACTGCGTTGAGTCTGTAGATCCCGCGCAACGGAGCATCCTCAAACTTCCATTCCGCTTCGCCAAAGCAGTAGCCGTGATCAATGAAGGCGACATCGTATTTCGACCTCGTACTTTTTTTTGAGAAGACCACCTGTCGCCAGTCGCAGTTATTGGTCCACTTGTCGAGGGCCAGGATGCCAGAGAACTCGGCGAGGTTATTAACCTCTCGCAGTCGATCCGGTGTGAGAACGTCGATCGCTTTCGAAATAAATCGCGATCCGAAATGTAGTCCAGGGCGACATCGTTCAAGGCGGCCTCTGCCGAAGTCCATCTCAAGGTTTGTTGAATGAGAGGCGAGCCATGGGTCTAATTCAATCACGCCAAACTCAGGTACGGTTAGACCTGCCACCGATGCCAGACTCGATACGATGAACTCGTTGGCGAGGACGCGAAGATTTTGCGGATTGTTCTGAAACTTAACAACCCACGGGTTTCCATCTGCGCCGAGCATGAGATGAGCTTGAGAGCCTCCCCTCATTTTGCGGATTGCCTGCACTGCAAGAATCGCCATAGTCTACCCCGCCAGCATGTTCGCGAAGGTTAGTGTGCAGTAGTCACGCTCGTTCTCTATCGCTCCGAACGTTGCGAGGTCTATCGCCTCGATCCGGAGCGAGGAATCCCTTCCAGCAGGCGTGGCACTCCCAAGGAAAGAAGCCTAGCATCGGCATCACGACTTGCTCGATATACCCTTTACGTTCCGTGCGACCTGTGCGGCTTGAACCACATTTCGGGCAGGCGGGCTTTTCCATTGGTATATCTCCATTTGTGAATAGAATTTAGCGGTTCGAAAGTAGCTGAGGATATTTTGGCTAACAAGACTGAAGTGCGCCCTGATGGTCAATGAAAGAGGTTGGGGTTTGCATAACAAGCAGCGCTCTCGATGGGCTATGAGGTCCGACTGGGCTTGCTCACATTGCTCTTGATACCAGTCGAGACGGACCAGGTCTCTATTGGAGATCGGCTGGGATGCGATCTCCCGCGGTTCCGCAAGCTCTATACACTCCGTACATGTGTGCGATGCACTTGAAAGCATTTGAGCTGAATGGGAAGGCTGTTTGTGGAAGGTTCTAGCGATAGCGGGAATAGCGACACTCATCTCTCCTCCATCTGGTTCGTCACAAAGGGATAGGAGATAAGGGCCGTTTGGTGGCAGACAAACAAGTGAAAACGATCGGCAATGTCCAAGGGACGAAGCCGCAAAAGCTATGTGATGGTCGCTCAGATAATGTCGTCTATCCGACCCGCCTTTTCAATATGGGAGATAGTACGAACGAAACCCAAACTTGTAAAGCGGAAAGTCGGCCACCGGCGAAGTTTATTCAGGATGCTGAATCCAACTTGCCGACCGCTTCGAAGCCGCCGACCTGCCGCCCTGGGAAAATGACCCAAGGGGGGCGCTCCCTCAAAGCCCGTAGACGTTGGGATCATGTGAAACAATCGACTCGGGGGAAATGATGGCACCGGATCAAGAAATCGTGACACGCGCGGCACGCTTAGTGGGCATGGGTAGGAATGTTGGGTGCTCGCTAAGTTTGTGTAAAAATCCGGATGGATCGGCCTACATCAAACCTATGGTTCACGACGAACCAACCGATTTACCAGATGGTACCTACATAATGGCTTTCGGTGAATACACGATTGAGTTGCAAAAATTCGGGGGCTGGATTGTCCCTAATCTCACTCTAGAGCCAACGGAGGCGACGACGACTGTCTAGTAATGCTTTCTGTTGTCGTCACCCAATCGACGCTTTCCTCTCCCTTGTCAAGAAAGGAGGGCTCGGTGTAAGGTCCATACTTCAACTTAGGGTCTTTGTTTACTAATTCACCGCCTCAACGGTTGACGGTCACCCGCCGCTTTTGCGGGCCAGGTCGCCACATGCGGAATCTGCGGACGCCGTCCCTTTTCAATTGGGGTTCCATCAGCCCATCGAAGACACAGCGCATATGCTTGGCCCGCTTGTCTGGGCCGGTTCGATACTAGTACCGAGGATTTTGCCCGCGAGACACCGCGGTAGCTCTGCCCGGCCATTGAATTCTGCGTGCAGAGTCAAGATGGCGCGCCCGGAATGAATGCCCGCGTGATCGGTCATCAGAACGTCTCGTGGGCCGCGCTCGATTTCGAGCTTCCACCCGGGCGTGCTCCCAACGGCTGCGGTTGGAGAATGCGTCGAACACGCTGCCCATACGCATCTGGATCCCTCGGACAAGAAAGTCCAACACTTTAGGGTGCGCTTCACGGAACTCATGGAACCGCCGCGATTCAGTCGGCCCAGCCGGCGGCGGCGCTATCGCAGCATCCGCATTCCTGTCGGCGTCTCTAAACGAGTCATCGAGGGGTTAACGTGTGAGAGTCACGTCGGGACTCCGCAATACACAATGCGATCCACCCTGACTGGCCCGCACTGGATTGACACTGTGACACCGTTCCTAAGCAGTCATGACCTTAGTTTCTTATGTAGGCGGTCCGACCCTATGGGCCATGTCGGCTACCGACGGAGTGCCGATAGAGAGTTGAAAGAGGCGCAGACCTTCATATTCGACAAATTGATAGCTGCCTACTCTTCAATTGGCCACTCTTCGGGGTGGCCACCTTTTGTTGCCACCTTCAACCGGTGGTATTGGTCCGGGGTAAGGTCCAAGACGACCTGCGCCGGACGCCGCGACCCGGGACTATGTTTCCTATTGGGAGGCGCTACGGAGCCTGGATGCCCACCGCTTGAACTGGACTTTCGAGACGAGGCAGCAAAACGGCTAGGCGCATGACTAGGAACGGTCAAGAGGCGGAATGCACGGCTATGCAATTTGGCCGGTTTCATCCGAAACTGCGAGCCCGGACAGTAGCGACCTGAGTTGTTCCGAGGGAATCTCGTCCAAGGCGCTTTCGACCATTGAGAGTTCATCATAGAGCTCGGCAAGATGCGAATACCTGCCTCCACTGTCGGATGAAGTATCCGCGCCGCCTTCGGATGCGAGTAAGGCAACAAGTTGCGTTCGTTGCGTTGCAAGAAAGATTGCATGAGCCCTTGTCATTCGGAGACCCTAGCATTCGCAGACAAGCACCCGCGACCAAAAAGAGGGTTCGGTAGAGTCTGTCGTAACTGGCGGAAGGTATCTGTCGGGGTTAGGTTTCGAGTACCGGCGGATCTCCCACTGTTGCCCCACAGGATAGGTGCTCACAACGAGCAAGCCCCGATCTCCGCTCGCAAGATATTGCCCGGTCCCAGCAGCCAGCACGAGGACGTCTTCGGCACCGACCGTCACATCGTGACCACATTCGCCGCCCAACGACTATGCTCGCCGTTGGCCTCACATATGGATTGTGGAACGGGTGAAGGCCTAATGCGAACGGCATTCACGATACAACCCCAAGCACGACCGCAATGGAGGCATCAAGGGTGGATGCTAGAACCAGTCTCATAAATACCCAAGGGCTGTGATCTGTTACATTCTGGAAATGCTCTGAGCGGTTCCGTGTTCGGCCATGACTGGACGTTGGGAGTTGACCGAAGAACAGTGGGTGTTGGTTGAGCCGGTGCTTCGTCCGGCTCGTCGCGAGGATAACCGCGGACGTCCGTGGCACGAGACCCGTGCCGTGTTAAATGGCGTTCTTTGGGTGCTCGCTACCGGGGCACAGTGGCGCGAGCTACCCGAGAATATCCTCCGTTCCAGACCTGTCATCGCCGCTTTCAGCAGTGGATTCGCACCGGCAATCTCGAAGAGGCGCTGCGTCTGCTGGCGAGGCTGCTCTACGAACAAGGAAAGCTCAACCTGGAGGAAGCGTTCGTCGATGCCACCTTCGCGAGCGCGAAAAAGGGGGCTTCGCGGTCGGCCCCACGCGCCGGGGCAAGGGCACGAAGATCGTCGCTGTCGCCGCTGGCAACAGTCTTCCTCTCGCCGTATCTGTCGCGAGCGCTTCGCCTGCCGAGTGCAAGCTTGTTGAGGAAGTTCTTGCCGGAAGCTTTCTCGACGACCTGCCCGCGCGATTGATCGGCGACAAGGCATACGACTCCGACAAGCTCGACCAGAAACTCAAAGACGAATACGGCATCGAGATGATCGCCCCGAACCGCCGCAACCGAGGCAAAACGCAGGATCGGCGCAAGCTTCGGCGTTACAAGAAACGCTGGAAGGTAGAACGCCTCTTCGCCTGGATGCACAACTTCCGCAGGCTCGTCACGCGTTGGGAGTTCCACATCGAAAACTTCCTCGGCTTCGTCCAACTCGCTTGCGTCCATATGCTGCTCAGACGTTTATGAGACCGCTTCTAGACTCGCTTCTCACTTTATGACCTCCATCAAGCAAGCCTCATACTTGACTCTGCTCACCGCGAGTTTCTGAGGAAGGCAATTCCTTCGACTTGCCCGACCACACTTTGCAGCAAGTCTCAATCGAACTCTTACCCCGACGTGCCAGTCACCGGCTAGGCCCTCTAGCCACGAGGGGGTTGCGTTGCAGCCCCTCAGCCTCCGTCGGCCGCCCGCGGCGGGCGGCAGGTCCAGTTCCCTACCCGTGCACCTCTCCCTCTCTGAAAGACATCGGAAAGGCGACGATGATGGACAGACCGAATCGACAGTTCGCAACATCCTCGCCAGTAACGAAGGCAACACTCTACGACGTATGCGTTCTAAGTGATCGAGGAATGCTTCCTGGTCACAATCGGATTCCCGTTCGCCATATACACTTCGATCTGACGAAGTAGGTTCACCACCTGCTCCGGACTATGCTTCTTCCCACGTGCCATACAATGCTCCTTTGTTCCAAGTCTTCATCGACTCCACTGGTACAAAGGAAGTCAGGCATTCCCAAATGTGGTGTTTGCCCAAGATTTATGTGGGGTTGAGCGCAACACCACTTCAGCTGCCATCGTAATCGGGCGAGCGCATAGCGGATCGCCTTCACCACTGAGAGATCACACGAGCCCGAGTTGGACCTGTTCAGGCTGGGCATTTAGTTGGGCAGAACGGAGTTGATAGGGATTGCCTGCGATTTGACCTGATAGCCAACCCCATTTGGATGAAAATTGTCCCCGGAATTGAGATTTGGAATAAGGAAGTCGGGATGATCAGGACTAGCAAGAGCAGCTTCAAAGTCTGCGATGCCGACAACTCCGGGCAGAGTGAGCCCGGTCGTCTTAATCCAGGTGTTCACGAGTTGACGCTGCACGTTCTCTGGATTTCTCGGCCCGGGGTTGATGTCGCCAGCGAAAGGTCCGCCGTCATTGACAGGGTTAGGCCCATAGTTTGGACTACTGGATGCGATACAGTAAGAGGCGGGTGCGATAGTACCGAGGATAACGCGGACCCCGACGGCGTTGGCTTGTGCAACCATGTTCTGAAGCGAGGCTTCGACTTCTGTGGCCTCGCCGCAGGCGTCCAGCCGGAGGTCTACTTGGCCCAGATCTATGACAACCGTCTTTATACCCGGCTGGTGTAGGACATCCCGCCCGATGCGATCAACCCCGGGTGAACCCGAAGCCGAGCTGCTGGTCGGCCCGGCGACCTCACCGAGGATGCCAGCATTGAGAACGCCGAGATGGAATCCGCTCGCATTCAACGTTCGTGCGAGAAAGTCGGAGATTCGGTCATCGTCCTGGCCCGGAATGGCGACATTTGTTACAGGATAGGCGTTGGCATCGCCGAAGTCAGAATTGTGGCCGTCGATCGTGGAGCTTCCAAAGATAGCGACTGTTCCCTGATACTCACCATATACGTCCATTCCGCTGAGGAGAAACCACTCTGTGTTCGCGTCAATGAGAGAGAGACCTGCGCCGTCCGTAGTCGCATTCCCTGTGTTGACGGGGGAGCCGTAGTTTGTAATCACCTGAGAGTCATGTTGATTCAACGGCGCGAAGGTACCCTTCACATATGTAGTAACGGCCATCTTCTGTCCAAACTGATAGGTAAGGCTCACCGGGTCTGAGGCCACCTCGGTGCCGGGATTGATAGTAACGGAATCATTCCCACTAAATGAGAGAGGGACATCGTTCGCGGTGTCGATTGCGGGAGGAGTTGTGGCAATGGCTAGACGGGCTGCGCCGATAGTGACGGGCGCAGTACCGAAATAATTTGAGAAGCGGATGCGCTCTTTCGTTCCCGAAACGGTTGGATAAAAGAAGGAGCGAAACGTCTGCTCGGCCCCGCCAGGATTTGCCGCCGTGGCGGCAGCGTTTTCGGGGGAGGCACCCCAAGCGACCACCCAGAGATTGGCGCTCACCGAAGTGTTCCCCGTCAGAGTATTCGATTTGGAGGAGCAACTGGTAATAGCGGCAAGACTGAACGAGAGCAATATCAGCAAGGGCATATTTGAGTGCATTCGAGATTGACGCGTGACAACTTAGGAATGTTGCAGTCGTTTGAAATCTATGGACGACTTTCGCCATCTATTTGCCTACTATCAGGCATGGGCGAGGAGCGAACATCGAAAGCCCGGATGCGAGAGTCGGGACGCATATGTTGCTTCTGCAAAGTGCCGCTAGAGTCCCCTCCCGCCAAACGCGGCGAACGCTACTGCGAACGGTGCGAGCCTCGACGGAAGGTTTATATGCAGTTCCTGGAGCGACCCGAAGAGAGTAGGTTCGCTTCCTAAAACCAGACCTCAAACCCCGCTCTCTCGAAAGTTCATCTTCCAAGCCTCGGCGAAGATCCGTGAATTGGCTTCCCGGGTGGCCCTGACAGAAAGCTATCAGATTAAGCTGGCGATTCAAACCGCGCGAGGTTTGGAGTGGCTGCGGTCGGTCGTGGCCCAACTGGCCGCGATCAACCTGCTGTACCGTTAGTCGCGGCGATCCTCCAGGCTCCATAGATCCTCGAAGAACGCCACAGATTCTACTTTTACGTCGCGGGCATTCGCGGATGACTCTGGTACGGTTGAGAATCGGACTCCCCATAAATCCTTGCCGTGGATATCTAAAATGAAGCATTCCACCAGAGCGATTCCCCGTGTCTCCACATCTGTCGGAGAGTATTGTGGTCTGCGACGTGTACGACGGTTTTGGTGCGCTAACTGCAAGACACGGCCCTTCGCCGCAGTGAAATCCGACGTATCCGCGTCCAAGCGCCGCACGCTTCATTTATAAAACCGACCGCAGCCTGGAGAGTGGATAGGTCCGTGACGGCAGCAGCTTTCAGGAGATGACGTGCCGGCAAAGACGGTCACTCCCGGGAGTGACCATCGCCAAGTTGTGCGGGTGCAAAGCTCTTCGACTCATCGTTGATCTATCGGTATCTCTCAAATACCGGCCATAGACCATTCGTGCGATGCCAAAGAACCGCTCATGGGGTCAATCACGCGCGGTCCGGTCGCGCGGCACCGCATCACAGTTCCCGAACTCTCGGCGCAGACATCCAGCCACGTCGCGAACCGCGTGAAATAGTGGACGCCAAAGGCCACCGCGAACGCGCCACCGAGGGGGAGCGGCTCTGTGGCAAATTTAGATAGGGAGGCGGGAGTCCGGGACGTTGCGCTAGCTTTGGAGTTCAGGCGGGTTGGAGTTCGAGTCATCCAGCGATGACTGCGGCCGCCTCCGCCAGCGCCCCGACACCGACGCCGAAAACACGTTCGACCATGCGCGCCTCGCTGCGGATGTCCTGCATGAGGCTGAATATCGCCGCCTGACCCTCGCGTAGCACACGGATCACTTCAAATCCAACGATGGTCGCGTAGGCGGTATTCAACGTCTTGAAACCCCGAACTAGACGGATCAACTGCTTCAGCGCGCTAGTATCGGCCCCGACCACATTGTTCAGACGCTTGACCTGTCGATGCATCGCTTTCTCAGAACACTTGCCCTCAGCCTCCAGTTCTTTCATCGCGATCCCGTATCATGGCGCTCCGTCGGTGTTGATGATCTCCGGCTTTTCCCCATCCTTCACACTGTTTAGCGCCTTACAGAGGAAGTGCTCCGTCGATTTCAAGTTCCTTCTCGGCAAGAGATAGAAACCGATCGTGTTCCCTGCTTGCATAGAGTCCGATACAGATAGGTCCACTTACCACGCACTCTCACGTAGGTCTTATCGACCAGCCAGCTTGTCGACCGCAGGCGAAGCCACTGCCAGCGCAGCCGCTTTAAATCTCCGGCGCGTACTTCTGAGGCCAGCGATACATTGTGGAGATCTACGGGTACCCCGCGTTCGCCTATCATCTGCTACGGCATAAATTGAGATGACTAACCCACACATAGTGTCACAATGCTGTGGATATGTCCCCCACCCCAATCACCTCGCGCCCTCTCCCGTTACACTTAGCCATCTACACCATCACATGCGCACGCCGCGCTACTAGAGGGCAACGTAGCGTTATGGACTTTCACAGTTACTTCGATGAAAGTGGTCTAGCAGCAGAAGACAATTTCTTCATCCTTGCTGGCTGGAATGCGCGAGTAGAAGTGTGGGAACAATTCAGCGATGCTTGGCTAGATATCTGCGAACAACACCCATCTATTCCGTTCTTCACAACAGATAAAGTTACTGACCCGGAAAAGCGTCGCGATTTAGCTGAAGTTATCGCCTCCCACAATCTTGATGGCTACGTCTGTCTAGTACCTCGCGCAGTATTCGACACCAGACCCAAAAGATTCAAAGGTCTATTCGGTAGTCGTCTCTATGATTGGGCATTCGCGGATGCAATCATGTGCGTTACTACTCGCCAACGAGAAAAAGGCGAGACCGGCATTATTGATTTTACTTTCGAACATCGTAACGAGTTGAAAGCTGCTATCGACCCAGACATGATGCGGCGATGGAAAAGCGCAATGCCTGAAGAGTTGCGTAGGCTTGTGGGTACACCTGTTGCAAAGCACGATGACGAGTTGCCACCATTGCAAGCTGCTGACATGCTCGCGGGCGAAATCTTGCAGCAGTTGCGATTTGGTGAGCCCTCCGATATTTGGCCGTTATGGAAAGATCTTAAGATCGGTCGTTCGATAATGCCAGTTGAGAACGCGCTGAACATGAACAACACACTGAAGGTCGCGTCTGCGATGGAGACTTTGGTGCGCCTAGCGATTAAGCGACTTAGAGAAGACGGCTAATCGCGACACTCGGCGAGTATCATATTCCCATGCCCAACGAGCCAGCGCAGACCCCCACCCCAACATCTCCCGAATACGACCGCTTCACATCTCTTCTCGGCCGTATTGTCGCCACGCCGAAATCTGTCATCGACCAGCGCGAGAAGGAAGAGGCGGCGGCGAAAGCATGGCGGGCCGGACACGGCATGAAGCAGACTCGTCAGCCCAAACGCGGGATTGCGGACACATCAAGTTAACCTGCGTCTCGATCAGTGTAGAGAATTCCATCCATCACGCTCTCAAGATGCTTGATCTCGCTCTTCAGAAGATCAAGTTGATACTGCGTCACTCGTGGACTGTTGTCTCGCTCTCTAAGCAAATCATCGACGGCGCAACGCAATTGTTTCTCGCGCAGGTCTCGGTCTCGATCGTGCCCGAGGACGAACACCATAGCCAACACAACTACGCACCACATTCCGAGGATGTCCCTGTAGATTTCCCATGTTAGGTAGCCCTGCGTGAACATCTGCCACGCTGCTACGCAGACCATCGACACAATCGCCAGAACGCCCCAGAGAGCGGCTGACCAGCCCAATCCCATGAGATATTTGGTGCGGTCATATTCGCGATCTTCGTCAATGTCCCGCTTGCATCGACACTCTTGACCGTCCGGCAAATGGCAGTCCGACCCGATTCTCCTCGGCATCCGATATCCTTTAGCGCTGTGTCTTATGCGACACAATCAGCCGTCAGCATATCGCCATGCTTGAGAGATGGCAACCTCCAAGGCAGCGGAAGTCTCGGTCGGCGGTTCTCCCGCGAGCGACGATATCTGCGTGCGTGTAGGAGAGCGGATTCGGAACCTGCGAGCGTCGCGGGGATGGTCGCGACAGCTTCTCGCCGATCATGCCCAGGTTGAGCGATCCCACCTCGCCCGACTGGAGGACGGCAAGCGCGAAGCCGGTCTACGTGTTTTGGCTCGGATCGCCGATGCGCTAGAGGTGGAAGTAGAGACGCTGGTGAGCCGGAAACCGTTGACTTGAAGATCGCTACTACTGTAGTCCTGAAATCATGCGAAGCCCCCATCTTACTGACGAGTACCTTGATTCGCTTTCAGCCGACGAATTGCATTCTGTACTGTTGCAACAGAATCGTCTTTTAGGCGAATTGATTCGCGAGACCTGTACGCTTTCTCTTGAACGTATGCAACACGCAGAAGTTGATGATCGTGCTCAGGTTCAAGTGCAGGAATTAGCGGCGTCAGCAAGATAGTTAAGTCGGCCACGGTAGCGGTTAGGCCGAGAATCAATTCATAAGCCTTGATTAGTTCCAGCCTCAGGTCGTCGTTGGTCATCATTCAAACAACTATATATAACCGTGTGTCAAAAAAGATCCACCCACAAGTCCCGCAACGCCCCACCGCGCCGACACGCGACACACTCACCAGCGCTCACCCTAAAAGCGCAACGCGGACACCTCAACCAGCCCCCGCGCCGCGCTCCCATTCATAGTCAGTTCCGAACCTAGCTTAGTGAGTTAGCGGTGAGATTTCTTCCCTCCACTCCGCTTTCCGCGCCCCTGCCGACGCTGCCACAAGCCGTCACCAGCCCTCCCCAGCTTAGACCTCCCCACCCGCCGTTTCCAACCCCCTGCCGGTGACATCCAGCCATGTCAGCCGCTTGCCCGCAACCTTCTTCAGCAGCTTCAGGAACCGGCCCGAATCGCTATCCTTGCGATTGTTGAAGCGAAACGCCTGCTCGTCGATATAGCGAAACAAGTGGAAAGGCTCAACCGCCACATAAGTCCCGTTCAGCCCGCGTTTCAGCAAGCTCCAGAAGTTCTCCAGCCCGTTAGTATGCACGTTGCCTTCGACATAGCGCATCGCATGATTGACGACTTGATGCGCGAACTTCTCTTCCAGCACCCAATAGCTAATTAGCTCATATGTAAAGACTTCCGCGCCAACTGCGACATGCTTCTCGACCTGCTCATGGAGGTTCTGCTTGTTGCGGTCGTACACCACAGCAGTCCGGATCTTGCCTCCGCGCTCCAGCATTCCCATGACGATTGTCTTGCCGTAGTTGCGACGCTTGGACACCTGCTTGCGCTTCTTCGCGTGCATGTTTCTTGCCTTACCGCCGATGAAAGTCTCGTCACACTCCACAGGCGCAGCAGGCTCACCACCCGGTCCAACCTCGCCCAGTTTCCCTCCGCTCCAGTCGTCCTGCATGGCCAGCCTAATCCGGTGCAGCATGAACCATGCGCTCTTCTGGGTGACGCCGATATCTCGTGCAATCTCGTAACTGCTAACGCCATTCTTGCAATTCGCGACCATCCAAACAGCGATAAGCCACTTGTCCAAAGGGATCGCGGAATCCTCGAAAATGGTTCCGAGTTTCACGCTGAATTGTTTGCGGCACGCGGCGCATTTCCAACGCTGCTGATTTGCGAGCCAATAGTGCTTGCGACGTGCGTCATGGCAGTAAGGGCATTCAGGTTCGCCGCCGCCGCGCCGACGTTGCTCGCGGATGACTGCGACACAGGCTGCCGGGTCGGAGTAGTAACGGATCGCTTCAGTCAGTGTTGTTGGTGCCGGTGTGGGAGCTGGTTGAATGATCTCGCCCGCTGCTGCTGAGGCTGCTGAGGCTGCTTGTTCGCCCGGGTTGCTGCTGCTGCTACTCTTCTGCTCGCTCTTGCTCATGGTGAGTCCGAGAGTAGCGACGGCTGTTGGGTTTGTCACGTAAGTTTATGCCTCTGCTACAAATAGCGGCAGCTGATTCTGTACCGGCAGTACCAGCGCACTGCCCAGATGATGGGCTCACCTTCAAAACTAGGCCACTTGAAGTCTGACATGAATACCAATGCCGATGTTCAGCGCATTTTTAATGGTTTACATACACGGTGCAATAGAGAGACCTCTATTTATGGAATACTGCGCGCTGGCCTTAGATCAAATACGCGCAGGATGTGGTACTTCGCCAACAACGCGGATCTCAGGTCTCTCTTACCCGATCTTATTTGGCATTCCAAGTGCGGCATCCACAAGATTTGTTAGGGCAGTAAATGGGTGGGTTGAGCCTAAAGCTCTTCCAATGATGGCCGCACAATCGGCAGACACACAATTGAGATGGCCTTTCTATTTTGTAGCGTCGCTGAGCACTAGCAACCGCCTTGGTACTCCGTCCCAGCAGAGTCGCAACAGCCCTCGCATCTAGATGAACCAGCTGGTGCAACTTTGCAATCTCATTTTCAGACCAAGCATGATCCCCGGCCGTCCGACGACCTAATTGCCTTCGATTTTCAGTCGGAATATTTTTGAATCGATCGACATGAGGCAGGACCCAGCGTTCGGGATTGTTTCTAGCAGCCGTACGAAGGTTAGCAGCCTTATAGATTGACCCTGCGCTCGTTACAGAAACGTTTAGATTTAGACGTCGCCTCCAATTAGCAACTGTCCTAGGATGGATGCCCCAATGCGTTGCCACCGTTTGGCAGGTTTCAAGCGAAAGAGCCTTCACCAGGTCGCCGCAAACAATTAGCCTAGGCCATCCGCTCGATTTAATCTTTGGCCATTGCTTGGGCCCGTGCCAGCCTCCAACAACTTGAAGTCCCGAAAGGCTGCATGTCAACTCATCTCCAATTCGGACAGGAGGTGCCAGGTATGGGCCAAATAGTATTCGTCTTGCAGCTATATCACGCAGATTTTCAGCGTCGCTTCGGTGAAGAATGGGCAGGGGCTTTTTCCGTTTGTGCGGCACAGGCGCTAACATTCTCCGAAGAATTTTAGCCAAGGGCTATAGCCCTTGCTGAGACGCACGTTAGGGTAAGTACGAAAATCCACCCACCCCACCAGTGCTTCCGTCGCCATATCGTCCGACTGATCTTCCCATCATGAGAGAAGCTGTCAGTTGGATGCGCGAATCGATGCTCATCATTGACCGCAGAACGAACTTGTCGCACCCTCGCGTCCCATTCATCTGCAGGCATTTGACTACTATCAAAAAGAGTAACGACACTATAAGAGACTTGGCAGTGTTCGCAATATAGAAGATTAATCTCGTCGCCGGCGGTGTCCGCGCCACTTAATGAATAGATATGTCGGCGCTCAAACAATATAATCTGCTTCAACATGCCCTCCCAAGGATAGGCTCTGATGACAAAGCAGCTACTCGGTAACCGCGCCGCCACATTCCAGAGCGTGTTTCATAAACAGGTTCGGCCTCAAGCTATGGACTTTTGGATGAGGCGGGCAGTTTGTTGAACTCCTTGCATGAGCAAGAAGCGATTCGAGTGGTTGGCGTATGCGCAGTGGGAACTGATCGAGTCGCTGTTGCCTGAGCCAAAGCGGCACAAGGACAAGCGGGACCGTCCGTGGGCGTCTAGCCGCGACTGCCTGGAGGGCATACTGTGGGTGTTGCAGAACGGGCGCGCGGCGTTTTCTGCCAAACCAGTATACTTCTCCAGCGACCTGCTGCCCGAACCGCTCAAGAAGCGCGGCATCGACCTCATCGTTCCTTACCGCAAGAACCGTAAGCACCGACGTTACGAGGATGGCAGCAAGCTCACACGCTACAAACGCCGATGGCTCATCGAACGCACCAACGCGTGGCTCGGTCAGTTCCGCAGACTCCCCGTGCGCCATGAGCATCTCCTTGCCACTATCGAGCCCTCTTCTATCTCGCCTGCCTCTCGATCACCCTTTGCAGATGTTAATGAAACGTGCTCTAGTCAGCCATATGCCCTCACATGACGACTGCTTTTGCGCCTACTTACGCATGCTGATATCTCGGTCGCCGCGCTACCTTGAAGCGGAGTGCGACGCTGTAAGTTCCCGTCCGTCCTCATGTATAAGGCCGTAACATGCGCACCAGACACCTCGGGTCGTTGAGGCTTTTCAAGCCTTCCGGCTAATTGTAGTCGTGGTGCATGTCGCTTAGCAGACACCGTTCGTTGGTATCGTGAGTAGTGATTTACAACACTGCAAACGCGCATTGGCCACGGTGCTCTTCTATTCGTCATCCCCGTGCATGAGAGTTGAGCTGCAAACCCACACAAGCGTGACATCCATGCATTGCGCCGTCCACCAGCACCGTTTCGCTAGGCCGATCTCACCATCTGCACCATTTTGGTCACACCATAAATGTGCTGTCAGGCGTCCTACGCTTAGCATCTCCGCGTATGGCTCATATTCAATTGGGTTGATCGCGGCAAAGGGATGATGTATCCTACGAGAAAGCATGTTTAGTGGGAACCCGGAGTCGGTGAACTGCCAGAGATGGCGATCACTGCCATCTTGATGGAGCAGTAGACAAGGTGTTTAAGGATATCCATGTCGCACGTAGGTAGAATTACCGAACCGTCTGCACCGGGTACACAGGTTTTGCTGCAGGGCTCCTATATTGATCCGCTAGTAGATTCGAGCCCGCATCATTTCGATCTTAAGTGGAATCCTCCCGCGAGAACGTTTGCGTATAGAGTTATAAAGCGGTCGATCGATATCAGTGTCGCTATCATAATTTTGCCCCTCGTGTTGGCCATCGGGGCCGTTATCGCGATATCCATCTTTCTCGATTCTCCAGGGCCGGTATTTTTCTCGCACCGCCGAATGCGGGGGGACCGCGTATCATTTCGCATGTGGAAATTTCGAACCATGTGCCACGACGCGCCACAAGCGCTGGAACGATACCTCGAGCAGAATCCAGAACATCGAGAGGAGTGGCTTCTCAATCATAAGCTCAAAAAAGATCCACGAGTGAACGCGGTTGGTCGTTTTCTGAGGAAAACATCTCTTGACGAGCTCCCGCAAATTTGGAACGTTCTCACGGGGGAGATGAGTTTAGTAGGCCCCCGACCAATTGTTGCGGCTGAAATAAGTAAGTATGGCAAGGATTTCAGGTATTATGCGGCCGTTAAGCCTGGGGTGACCGGTCTTTGGCAGACCTCTGGCCGTTCAACTCTGACTTACGCCGAACGAGTTGCGCTCGATCGCTTCTACGTAGAAAACTGGAGCCTATGGTTTGAGTTGAAGATTATTATTCGAACAGTCCGAACAGTTCTTCTTTCAGACGGGGCGTATTAATTGGGAATTTATACGACGTTTGGCATGTGCATTTCCTCCTTCGAAAGAAGGATGTAGGCGTTTATTCGCCGGATCGCCAATGACATAAACGCAGGCGGCTAGCACAGCTATCTTGAAACCCGATGCGACGGCCACCGCCACTCAACTGACGCAGCGTATGGCTTTCGTTCTTTGCTGCATCAACATGGCTCTCGCATTCCAACTGCACCCTCTAACTACTTTCGTTCAAAGCGATGTTATTCAAATGTGGTGGGCGTGATTCACCTTTCAATTTGATCGAGCGTCGGCAGGAGAGACTTGTGTCCACCCCTAGCCATCAGCTCTAACATCCCATGAGACCCGCGCCGACAACAATTAGTCTATCTGCAAGGGCACGGTTCGACCAAGTCAAAGCCGTGTCACAGAATCTAGAGTGGCAGAGGCAGGTTCATGGTCGAAAGATTCTCGCCGGAAGCTCCCTGTCCACCCGTTGATCTCCGCAGCTAATAGCATCCGATTCTCCCCGCTGCGCAATTCTCTTGCCCCCAAGTTCTCAGCAACTTGTCAAACCGCGATGCGACGCCAAAATACCACCCCTATCAGTCGATAAGGGAACAGCTGTCGAGCTGAGGATTGACACACCTGCTCTAGTTCTGTTCTTTGCCGAATGATAAGTAGGGCGCAGTTTTTCGAAGCGTTGTATCCTAAAAGTGTCCGCAATCGAGACCAGAGTCGAGGCAACCGTAGTATGCGCTGTGGGAAGTATAAAACGTCTATATCGATCGCATTAGCCATCTCCTTGTTGTCCCTGACAATTGGGTACGCTCGCGGACAGCAATCAACGGATGCAAGCGCCGCGGGGCTCCTTACAGGTCAACAATCTGGGCCACAGCCTGAGGACGGGACGGGATTTCCACTTCAGTATCAGGCGGGTGGCACCCGGCGTTTGCCTGATGGTCAATACCAGGCTGACGGGCTAAACCTCCAGAATTCGCAAGAATCAAGCCGTCCAACTTCTAGTGAACGAGACAATGCTGCGTCCTCTTTGCGCGACTTGGATAGATTGCCTCCAGATACTCTTACGGAGTTTCAAAGGCTTGTTCAAAGCTCGACAGGCAGTCTGCTCCCAATATATGGCGCGCAACTGTTCCGGAACGCCCCGACTACCTTTGCTCCACTGGACAGAGTTCCGGTTCCGATCGATTATGTTATCGGCCCGGGAGATGAACTTTTGATCCAAATATGGGGGCAGGTCTCATTGAACTCCCGTTTCACCGTTGACCGTGCCGGAAATATCTACATTCCGCAGGTCGGAACGCTACGGGTTGCGGGCCAACCATTCGCTGAATTACAGGGCTATCTCAAGCAGCAGATGAGTCGGGTTTTTCACAACTTCGACTTGAATGTCAATATGGGTCAGCTCCGCTCAATCCAGATCTTTGTTTTGGGACAGGTTCGTAGGCCAGGAAGCTACACAATCAGTTCGCTCAGTAGCTTGGTTGATGCGTTGTTTGTGACAGGCGGGCCAGCTCCACAGGGTAGTCTTCGTCACATTCAACTCAAACGCGCTGGTCAGGTCGTCGCAGATTTCGACCTATATGACTTACTTGAGCACGGTGACAAATCGAAAGATAAGCCCCTCCTTCCTGGGGATGTTGTCTACGTCCCTCCTGTAGGTCCTCAGGTTGCAATTGCGGGAAGTGTCAATGCGCCGGCAATCTATGAGTTGAAGTCCAAGCATGACTCAACGGTAGCCGAAGCGCTCGCAATGGCGGCAGGAACAACAAATGTCGCTTCGCAGACCCGGGTTCGCCTGGAACATGTCGATGCGCACAGTATGAGAAGCGTCACAGATCTTTCCCTTGATCAAGCTGGTCTGTCAACTGTTCTGCAGGACGGAGATATTCTTGAGCTGAATGCGATTGTCGATCGCTTTCGCAATGGAATTACATTGCGGGGTAATGTTGCCAACCCTGGACACTACGCATGGAAGCCAGGCATGCGAGTAGGGGACCTATTTCCAGATAAAGACGCGCTCATCACAAGAGACTACTGGCTGCGCCGCGGACAGCTTGGCGAACCGACGCTGACGTACGCCCCTTACTGCCCACCCGAAGTAGCGGGCGGTCAAAACAGTCGAAACTGCCTAGCCTTGTCGAGCAGTCCTTCACTAAATAATGAACAGGCGCAGGGCAACATAGGGTTGCAGAACACTGCAACTGCCGAGTCTCAACAGAAGTCGTCCAATTTAGGTCCAGGAAGTATCGCAACCGCCTCCTTGGACCATATGCCAACGGAATTTCCAGCCCGCAACGACGTGACACTCAACGCTCCCGAGATCGATTGGAGCTACGCCGTCATCGAGCGGCAGGACATTAACAATTTGACGACGACGCTGCTGCCATTCAATCTCGGTAAGCTTGTCCTGGACGGAGACGTTTCGCAGAACCTCGAATTGAAGCCTAACGATGTGATCACGATCTTTTCAAAAGCCGATATCCGCGTCCCCCAGACTCAGCAGACACGGTTTGTTCGCCTAGAAGGCGAGTTTGTATCATCAGGTGTCTATAGCGTCCTCCCAGGTGAAACTCTGGAGCGACTCGTTGCACGCGCTGGAGGAGTGACTTCAGACGCTTATCTATTTGGAGCTGCTTTTACGCGAGAGTCTACACAACGAGTCCAGCAACAGCGCCTAAACAGTTACATTGACCAGCTCTCTCTACAAGCAGGTGTCACAGCTGCAAATACCGCCAGCAGGAACGTGAGCACGACGGATACAGCGGCAGCGGCGGCATTGCAAACGCAAAATCAAAACATCATAAACAACCTTCGCAACACGCGTGCGAGTGGCAGGATTCTGCTAGGGCTCACTCCCGAGACGAAATCGGCAACCGAACTGCCTCAACTTTCCCTTGAAAACGGTGACATCTTTATGGTGCCGCACCGCCCCTCCACGGTAAGCGTCGCAGGTGCCGTTTATGAGCCCAACACGTTCATATTCGAGAATGGACGCAAGGTAGGGTATTACCTGGGCCTCGCGGGTGGTCCTAACCACGACGCGGATCGAAAACGCGCGTATGTGGTGCGCGCAGATGGTTCAGTGATCAGCAAGCAGCAGATGTCATCTCTGCGGGGAAATAACTTTGACAAGCTACCAATCTATCCGGGCGACACGGTCATTATTCCCATGAACTTGAACAAAGGAGCTACCTTGCGAAATATTGTTGATCTCTCCCAAATTTTCGGCCAATTTGGTATCGCACTTGCTGCTGCAAATGTGCTGTTTTAGGATCTGCGCTAAACGTCTGTAAGGTCGGCATCATGGTTGGCCAGCCGAAGTTCCCCGTTACTCTTGGGCAGAGGGGTTTCCGGTCACAACACCTGTGAAAGTATCAAATCAAGAGACTGTTCACGCCGAACCTTGTGCCTTCTCATCTGCAAACCGCTTCCGCGTCGATAATCCTTACGCGATGCGATTTGTCTGCTGTTGGCTTGGTCACCTGATTTCACAAGGAACGGCGCCCGGTCACAATCCATGTCTCAGGCTCTTTAACAGTCCAGTTATGGGCAATTGGGATTTCCATCTTACGGTGGCAAATGGTATGCGGGCGAAGTATATGATTCACGCTCAGGCGCATCGAATGATGAAATCCCGCCACCATCTCCTCGGGAGACGATTCACTAGTGACGACGAAAATACAACGGCGTAAATCTGAAGAATGGGTTTGGCTTCTTTTCACCAAGAGCGGGGCGTAAACTCACGCGTGCCTAACTCTTCACCCCTGATTCCGTCGATTGCTGCTTCTCTATCATGCGCAATCCGATGCAATCGAGCCTGCCAGCCATTTAGAATGGACCTGAGGAAACAATCCGAATGAAGTCCGAAGAAACGAGCGATTTTATCAAAGAGCAACAAATCGGCGCACAGCTGGACGAGATCAATCTGTTGGATCTGCTGCCTAGGCTTCTGCAGCACCGCAGATTCATTTTATATGGCACTCTTGGCTCGGCAATCCTCGCGGCAATTTTCGTTCTGTTGATCAGAAGCGAGTACACGGCCGAGACAGTAGTGTTGCCACCTGTTCAGAACTCTTCGGTGAACGCCGCGCTTCTAGGACAACTGGGTGGCTCCGGAACTCTAGCGTCAGCTGCCGGCGCAAGCCTCGGCGTCAAGAATCCGGGTGATATGTATGTATCACTTTTCAGAAGCCGCACTGTGGAGGACGCCGTCATCGAGCGCTTCAGACTTGTTGATAGGTATAAGACCAAACGAATGTCGGATGCTCGCGCGCAGTTCGAAAGCCGCTCCAGTGTGACCCTCGGCGCCAAGGACGGCTTGATTGACATCCAAGTCACAGACTACGATCCAAAGATGTCTGCAGAAATCGCAGACGGATACGTGGATGAGTTCCGGAACTTTTCAGCCAATTTGGCGATCACTGAAGCTTCGCAGCGGCGGCTGTTTTTTCAGCAACAACTACGCCAGGCAAATGAAGATCTCGTGATCGCTGAGAATTCGATGCAAAACACACAACACACGACCGGCGTTCTGCAAATTGACACCCAGACGCGATCCCTGGTAGAGTCTGCGGCAGAAGTGCGAGCGCAGATCGTCGCCAAAGAGGTACAGCTTCAAGGTATACGAGCCTACGCCACTGACAACAATCCAGCGGTCTTCGAGGCAAAACAGCAAATCGCAGAGCTCCAACGTCAGCTAGCCAAACTAGCCGGTGATTCGCAAGATTCAAGCTCTGGGTTGCTTTTGCCGAAGGGCAAAGTACCGGAAGTCGCTATGGAATACCTAAACAAGCTTCGCGATGTCAAGTACTACGAGACGATCTCTGATCTCGTCGCCAAGCAGTTAGAACAGGCCAAGCTGGATGAGGCTCGGCAGGGGTCTGTTATACAAGTAGTTGATCGTGCCGCAATTCCTGATAAGAGATCTTATCCAAAGCGTGCGCAGACCGTCGTCGTGGTTGCCCTGGGAAGTTTCTTCGGCACGTGCGCGTGGTGCCTCTTTCTAGAGGGCCACTCTAGCCTAAGGCCTCGAACAAGCAAGGAGAAGAACGCAACCCCCTTCCGCGACAGTGTCATCTAGAGAGAAACTGTCCTGTGAACGCCCACCTGTAGGCGCCACCACGACCGTTTACAGGCCAAAGGATTACTATTCAGAACGGACTCTCTGGCATGGCCGCATCGTGCGGTACGGACGGGTTCGTGGGCGTCCCCGCATAAACTGCTACGGCGAGCAGACACCAGAGGATTGGTTGGGTTATATCAGGGATCGCCAGCGCCATATCGATCAGTCCCGCTACAAGTGCCCACCGAATCCATCCCTTGTTCGCCGGAACGCGCAAAGCGATCTGCACAACAAATAGCGCGGCCAACGCTGTGCCAATAATCCCAACATTTCCAATCAGACTCGCCACGAGACTAGAAGGACGATAACTACCAACTCCAACCCCAAGACCGTAGGTCCGCTTTAACAGGTAAAGGCAGTATTGATCCATAGCCGTCCTGTGCGAATAGGATCCCGTAGTAGGTTTGTCGACAATCCCCTCCTGCAGCAAAAACAATAATATCGGTGACAACAGGCACGCAACCACGCCGGCAACTACAGGAATTAGTCTAACTAATCGCCTCGTCCGAACAAATGTAGGGAAACGAAATGGGGGGTTGCGGGCGATGAAAATAATGCACACTGCAACTAACGTGACAAAAGCGGAACTTGAGCGAACAAGAAAGATAGCAATAACCGCAACCAATGCCTTCCATCCTCCTCCACGACCCGTATAGTAACGATAGAAATAAGCTGCAAAGAATATCACAAGAATTAAACCCGCATAAGAAGGTTCACCACAGGTTCCCCGCAACCTTTGCGCGATACTCCCTACACTCGATGTGAGAAGATCTCGTTCTGGGTTGTTTTCAATCAGCCGATAAGGAAAGGGTATGCCTACGACAAGGCAGCCGAGTTCGGCAAAAATAGTGCCAGCTAACACGTAGAAGGCGACGTTTAGTGCTCCCCAGATATGCGCCGTCCGACGGACAGACGCAGTGGCGAACACAACCAGTATATTTATCGTTAGATAAACGGCCTGGGCGGCATTACCTAAATTCGGCACAAGCGGGAACGTCTGGAATACCTCGTCACTGGTTCCTAATCGATTGGAATAGACTCCAACACCCGTAAACAAGACGGGGAAGAGAAGAGCAGACATTACTCCAAAAGCTCCCAGGACTAGAAGAAGTGTCTGGCCCGCAAAGTTTGACCGACTCGCCTGTCTATCGCAACGCAGGAACTGCGACACAATGAAGAGCATAGCCACAACATAGTAAGGCATGATCCATAGCGAGCCTAGCGCTAGAGCACTAGTAGCTGGAAAAAGGGCGGAGAATAGTAAAAGGCCAGGCAGTGAATCCGGTCTCTTGACTGCACAATAGAATCCCGCAGCTAGAAACAAAAGTCCCATTCCTGTCGGCATCTTATTTCCTTTCTGGACATTGTGCGGTATGCCCCCTCGACTATCGTACATTGTCTCGTGGACGATGATGAAGTCATCCCGCTCTTCAGACTGGGCAATGAATCGTCTATTCACCATTTTGACGCGGCCGACACCGTAGCGCTCCTGCCGCGCGCTCTATATCGAAGACTGCCATACCAACGCCAAACATTAGGGTTGCTTGGCGCAGTACCGGACGCGAAAAAGAAGAAATGTACTTCTACGACTGTTATTATTGTGCGAGGTGACCAATGCGACCTATTTACATCAACGGCCGGTTCCTTGCCGCTAGACTCTCGGGAGTGCCACGTTTCGGTCGGGAATTACTGCATCATCTGGACTTGCTTTTGGACACCTTGAAGTATAAGGTAACGGTCGTAATATTAGTCCCTAAGTCCGTTACAGAGCTCTTCCCATATAAACATTTAATTGTCAGACCAGTGGGCATACTCAGTGGTCATTCTTGGGAACAATGTGAACTTCCTTTTTACGCTTTCAATGGCATCCTGTTTTCCCCGAGTGGTAGTGCGCCTCTTATTCACCCGCGAAATCTTCTAACGATCCACGATGCTATCGTTTTCGCCGCTCCCGCAGGTTTCTCTCGTTCTTATCTCATTTGGTACAGATTCCTTTCGTTAGTTCTTTGTCGTACCGCCCTCTGCATTGTCACCGTTTCTCAGTTTTCTAAACGTGAGCTTGTCCGTTGGTGTGGAGCTCATCCGTCGCGTATCACGGTCGCCTATCCGGGCGCGCAACATCTGCTACAGGTGACGCAGGATAATTCAATCCAATCGCGCTTTGACCTAACACGGTTCCGCTATGCGCTGGCCGTAGGCTCCATGAGTCCTAACAAGAACTTCAAGGCTCTCATCGCCGCACTCGCGTTTCTGGAGGGCACTGACATCGAGGTAGTCCTAGTAGGCCAAACTGCTTCCATTGTCGGCCGGCACGGTTCGAAAGAGGAGCCGTTGAATCTATCGAAGGTCAAGAACGTGGGCTATATCAGCGACGAAGAACTGCGTTCGCTATACGAGAACGCGGGCTGCTTCGTATTTCCGTCTCTCTATGAAGGATTTGGCTTACCGCCCCTCGAGGCTCTCTCACTTGGTTGCCCAATTGTCGTTTCAGATACTGCTTCTTTACCAGAGGTATGCGGAGAAGTTGCTGTTCTATGTGATCCGCACTCTCCTGAAGATATTGCTATGAAAATACGCTACGCTGTCCATCTCAGGGAGGACCCTTCCAATGCGGAAAGATTCACCCGCTTCGCAGCCCGCTACAACTATAAGACAACTGCGGGGGTGATATGGAATATGATCGTAAAAGCCGCGGCCGTAGGCGAACAGTGCAGTGATATACAAACGCCTCAGTGAGGGGGCTCGGATAAGGATGCTCGCCACATCTCGTAGCCGCGTTTCACCGCCCTCTGTTTCTCGAAGTACACATCATTCTTGAGTTTACCCGTAAGTCGGCCGATCAAGAAGTGTATCTGATAGCCAAGAAGCAACGGCGAAGACCGCAATAAGCCAAAATGTTTTAGGAGAAAGAATACGCGGTTTCGAGTGCAAAACCGAATCATAGAGATCGACTCTTCTTGTCCAGTTAAAGAAGAGACTTTGTGAAGCAGCTTCGCCCTGGGAAAATAAAGCAGTCGGATACCATCCTTCATCGCGCGGTACATGAAATCGACATCATCTACATAGACAAAGTATCGCGGATCCATCATGCCAACTTTTTCGAAGACCTCCGCTGAGATCAATACGCAACAGGTTGGTACGTATGTGACCAGACGCTGTTCATCGTATTGACCCTGGTCCAACTCTCCTTCGCCATAGTGAACACTCCGATACCCATATCTTTGCTGGAATGTTCCGCCTGCGGCCCAAATCTTGCCGGGCTCATCGTAGTACATAATCTTTGGGCAGATCATCCCCACCTGCTCGGTCACCATGTTTGTAGCTAGCTGAGCAAGCAGGGTGTTATCAAATTCTGTGTCGTTATTTAGTAACCATACGGAAGAGCAGCCGGCTGCGATCGCAGCAGCGATCCCTTGATTATTTCCTTCAGCGACACCAACGTTTACTGCGTTTGCGATCACGCGGATCCGATCGTCCGAGCATTCTGTCAACATCTGGATAGTCGCGTCATTCGAAGCATTGTCCACCGCGAACAATATAAACTCCCGGTGGGTCTGGGCAGTGAGACACTCCAGAAAAGAAGGCAACACTGTGGCGCTATTGTAGGTGACAGTCACAACACCAATCAATCCAAGCCTAGCCATACATCAATCCTTTGTTCCGAAGCTCTGCGAGCGACTGTTCATACTTACCCGCGTCAACATCCTGACTGCGGGCCCAACCAAGAAACTCTTGTATTCCCGCAGTGAACTTCCATGTTGGCGTGTAGCCGAGTAGTGACTGTAACCTCTCCGTATTCGCACAGTTATGACGAATATCCCCGTCGCGGAAAGCGCCGGTAGTCGTTACACTCGAACCGCTCGAATAATACGAGATCACCAAATCAACGAGCTCGGCGACGGTAACTGCCACGCCTGTTCCCACATTCAACGCGACAGGCTTCTGTGGGAGCGCCTCGACTGCCCGGAACGTAGCTTCGACCACGTCATCTACGTAAACGAAATCGCGACTCTCCTTGCCATCCTCGAAGATGTAGATTGGCCGATTCGCCCGTGCCTGATTCGAAAAAATGGCGAGAATTCCGGTGTAGGGATTCTTGAGGGATTGTCCGGGACCATAGACATTTTGATATCTCAATGCGAAGCCGTTTATTCCTAATGTGGATGCATACAACAGAACCATCTGCTCCTGTACCTGCTTCGTCAGACCATAAAGAGAAGACGGTTGAAACGGAGCATCCTCAGAGGTCAACAGCATTGACGTTGAAGCCCTGCAGATTGGACATTTCGGCTCAAAGTCCCCCGTTTTCATATCTTTGCCCGATCGCGCCTCCGGAAAGACAGGTCCGTGCTGCGGGCACTTCGCAGCGCCCTCGCCATACACCGCCCGGGACGAAGCTACTACCAGGCTGCGCAGAGGATACTTTCCTGTGAGGAGCAATTCCATTAAGCTCGACGTCGCGCCAATGTTCACTTCGGTATAGTGGCGCACACGATACATCGACTGCCCCGTCCCAGTTTCAGCCGCCAGATGAACCAGTACGTGCACACCCTCTAGGGCCTGCTCAAGAAGACTAATATCGCGTACGTCACCGCGAAACAATTGAGTCGTATTCCGCAGATCATGAGAAAGTTCAATTTGGCCGCCGTGAATCTGTGGGCTGAAGTTATCCAAAATCGAGACTTCGTAACCCGCAACCACAAGACGACGTGCCAGCCTCGAACCGATGAACCCGGCGCCACCTGTAATCAATACTCGATCCTTCAACTTCCCTCCGTCTGGATTGCAGAACTGCCTGTCTGCACCGCTTTGTTTCCTTGCGATCGCAAATCATAATCAGTAGCAGGAGCAATCTGTTACTACAGCACAATCTGATACGGCTCGAATCTTGAATGAGTTACGTCCCCTTGGACCTCCGAACGTTTGGACAAAATGGCGATTTCAGCGCCAAGGACCAACGTCACCGAATCGGGGATCGAGACCTTAGTTCACTCGCACCCAAGCCCGCTCTTCCAAGGAATAGCGCTTTATCATCCGCGCTGGCGCTCCAGCTATCATCGAATACGGCGGGAAAGACTTTGTGACAACAGAATTGGCCCCTACAACGCACCACTCCCCTAAGGTTACGCCGGGAGTTACTGCAACTCGATAACCCAGAAAACAATTGTCGCCAATGACGATCGGGCCTTTACTTTCGAGGTTCTGCCGCATGATGAGCCCCTTAGTGGGATCGGTCCCATGCAAGCTGTCGCCCAAGTAGACGTTATCGCCGAAGACGCTACCGTCCCCGATCACCAGTCCCCGTGTAGCCGTCATAAAGCATTGCCGTCCAATATAAACATCATTGCCTATTGTGATCGATGGTTGAAACCTCTGCTCTCCATAAACAGATATCGCTTCCAGATGCGATCCGGGCATGATTACACTACGCTTGCCAACTGAAACATTCGCTCGCCCTCTTATCTTCCATGGTCGCAGAAAGCTTGAAGTAGCGGCCATTCCACGAAGTCCTAACGGTCGATTGACGAGAAATTTCTTGGCAATGGCCAGCGGGCCACGAAGTCTCCTTGAGGCAGATGACACTAGGCCCTCCTGCGCTTTAGCATAGCCTTCCCCGCCAGCACAATGCAAATGCTCACGGAGATCGCCGATGCCATAGTCATCAAGCCAGCGAAGCGTTGGGCGATAAAGTATCGCAGCGGCAACGCTAGTATAAGAGGCAGACCACAGAGCGCTATGATCCTCAGGACCTGAGCCAGCAGTGTCAGCGGCGAAATATCAATCCACCGCCGCGTCCTAGGCAAGCTATAAGCGATAGTCGCGCCGATACCAATGACGGCTCCTATCAACGTCCCCCAGGCGACACCGATCGCTCCAAATAACTTTCCCAACACTATACTCGCGATCAGGTTAGAAATTCCTTCCATCAGTGGGCTAAGGAAAACTAGTCGCTGCTGACCGGTTCCCACCAGGATCGAAGCATATGGCACGCCCAGCAGACGAATCATATTACCTACTACCAGCACGATCAGAATTCTGCTACCTTGAATCGCATACGGCTGCCCCAGCCAGATCCGGATGATCGGCGAGGCACAGACCAACAGAGGAAGCCCCGTCAGCAGAAGAAAGATAATGCTCAACCTCGTAGACTGGAGCAACAGATCTCCCAATGCCTTCGCATTGCCTCCGGCGTGTAACGCTGCTGAGTGCGGCATAATCACGCTAAACACTGACGCCTGCAATCCCCCTAGAAACGAAATCAGAATCGCCGCCGCTGAGTAAATTGCCACTGCGCCGAAGTCGAATCTGCCCACAAGAATAAGATCGATACCCGTGACAAGGAGTGTGCTGAATGACCACACCGTTAGACTCACGCAATAACCCGAGAGTTCCCTTACTGTTATCTCGGAGATAAGGCTTAGCCGTAAGGTGATATCTGGGAACAAGCGGCGTAGCACGACAAACTGGCTTGAATATGTCAATAGATTTGTCGCAGCAACAACACACGCCATGAAGACTAACGACCTCCCCTCGAGCGCAGCCAAAACAAGCCCGATAGAAGACAGCAGACGACCGCTGGTAATCGTAATCGCAGGGATCTCATACCGCTGCATGCCGATAAAGACTCCGTTCCACGCTGAAGCCGGCAGACCTAAAGCAGTCGAAAGGCCGGCGATGACAATTGCCACTCGCATCGCAGGCAGCAGTGCCGCCGGAGTACTAGGAAAGATATGCCGTGCCTCCAGCGCCACGGCCAGCAGGCATAGGATCCCTATACCGGCTGCTATCGAAAGCCCGACGAGTGCCGTACTGAAGATTCCGTCTCGCCACGCTGGATCCTTCTTTTCCTCCGCAAAAGCAATGTAGCGTCCCACCGCCGCCTGCAAGCCAAAGTCGAGAAAGCCCATGTATGCCGAGACCTGTAGGATCAAAACCCATACTGCGTATGCGCCGGGAGGCATATGTCGGATCAGTACCGGGGGCAAAACAAGCGCGACCAGGGCCGCAGTCCCACCGCGTCCAACATTAGCTACCGCGTTTTTGATCAAAAGTCGCTTCAAGAGTATTTTCTGTGATTTGGCAATATTTCTAACAAGAGCCCGCTAGTCTCGCTGGATAATCTTTCGCAAGAGAACATAAAACGCATTTGCCCTGCGTCCAAAGACGCGATTCAATGCATATAGTAAACGCGGCATCGGATGGCTAAATAAATCAAGCGCGATTAGCTCCCTACGCAACTCCGCAGAGACCTCGCGATCCGCACCTGCATACATTTCAAAGATGTGGAATGATTGCCTGACCTCAAGCTCGCTCTTCATCTCCGTATACAAATCGATGCTATATCTATTTCCGATTTCCCTCGAGATGCGCAATACCGAAGCCCACATATTTGCCCTCCCTTTAGGGCTATAAGATCCCGGGATATGCAACTTCTGCTCCGACGCTGCCACGCCAAACATCGGCGGGTTACCACTGCGGCCGGCCACGATAGGCTTTGCGATGTACCCAATACCGGACTCACAGAATGCAATCGACGCTAGATAGATCTGGTAGTACAAAGTCCCGTCATACAGATTTGTCGCATTGGCATCAGCCCACGTCCGATCGAATACCAGCCCAGGAATAAATCCGCAGGTTCGAAAAATCATTTTCGCTGAGCTATCATCTTTCCTAAAAACACAATCAACCTCTGACAGACGACTTATACCCAATGGTTCGGTGATGTCCGTGCTGAAGCGGAGAAATGATCTCGACACTATCGAGATACCAGGATGCTCCAGCAGATATCTCTCGGTAGTCTCGATGCAGATATCCAGCATAAGGTCATCATTTCCCATCACCATGACCCACCGCGCATGAGAAGCAGAGATTACTTTTCTGAAGTTCCCGTCGAAGCCTAGATTCGCGTCATTCTCCTGATAATTGACAATGCATCCTTCGGGCGCAAAGTGCCCCCCCCAATCAGCCGCAACTTTGCGAATCGCCTCACGTTCTGGCGAGTTGTCTTCACAAATCGTTATCTCCCGCGGAAGCACTGTCTGTGCATAGATAGACCCCAACAGCTCGCTCAACTCAGAGCAGCGGTTGTAAGCCGGGATGCCGATAGCGATGTCGAATACCCGGCGGTGCTTTGGCTTGGCTATATCACGCACGTTATTCCACGCCATCCAGATATCGAATTACCCGCGCCGGTGCGCCGGCGATCAGCGCTGCTCGCTCTTCCCGCAATCGAACCACACTATTTGCGGCAATAATCGACGACTGCGCTATTGTTGTTCCCGCAAGAATCACTGCCCCGTCGCAGATCCAGGTTTTCGCTCCAATGGTCACCTCACCTATGTCACCTAGAGGTCGTTCCGCGGGAGCAACATTCGCTAGCTCAGAGATATTACTGATAGTGCCATGAGAATGGTCCCCTATATAAACCTTACTTCCAATCAGACAGTCATCTCCAATATCAATCTTGTTGACGCAAGAAATATGGGTAAGGTCGCTCACCGCTACCCGCCGCCCGATCAGGAGCCGCGGATTGTAGTTTAGGCCGGCATAGCTCTTCACCGCTTCAATCCAGCAGAAGTCGCCTAGGCTTACACCGTCTCCCACAAGGATACCATCGCTCCCAATCAGTTTCGAGTTCCTTCCAAATTTGCGGAACCTGAGCCCATATAACGGATAAATCAGAAGAGCCCTCAAGCGCGGCGGAATTTTCCTGGCCTGGTCGAGAACCCCGCCGAACATTTTGAACACATTGGCCATAACGCTTATAGAGTATATGATTGTGTGAGTTGCCGAAAGAACATCCTTCGCCGCCCGCCGCTCGGGGGGCACCAGCAATGTAGAAGTGGACTCCCGAAGCATCCAAAGAGAGGATCTAAAAGGTTGCGGGTAGCCATCATCCATCATTGGTTCGTCACTCAAGGCGGTGGGGAGCGCGTAGCTGAATGCATCGCTAGCCTCTTCCCCGAGGCTCCTATCTATACTCTAGTTGCGGAGCCGGCTGGCATTCCTACCGGCCTACGAGATCGTGAGCTTCATACAACGTTTTTGCAGAAGCTCCCGCTCGCGAGCCGATTTCATCGGCACGCATTGCCACTGTATCCAGCGGCGACCGAAAGTCTAGATTTGCGAGGATACAATCTCATTCTCTCGTCCGACAGCGGGCCGGTGAAAGGCGTTCGCATCGACCCCGGGGCTATCCATATCTGCTACTGCCATTCACCTATGCGCTACCTCTACGACGGCTATGACGCGTATCGAGCGCAGATGAACGGCCTGACACGCGCCATTTTCTCATCCATCGCTGGTCGCATTCGCTCCTGGGACACTGGAGCCTCAGAGCGGGTCACTCACTTCATCGCTAATTCAAATTACGTTGCCGATCGCATCCGTCGTTTTTACGGCCGCGAGAGTACCGTCATCTATCCGCCTATCGACGTGCATCGCGCCCAACTCTGGTCCACTCCCGGTGATCACTACCTATGCGCTGGTCGTCTAGTTGGCTATAAGCGCACGGATCTGCTGATAGAGGCCTGCATGCGCCTTGGCCGCACGTTGCGAATTATCGGGTCAGGGCCGGAACTTGAAGCTCTGAAGAGAGCCGCAGCAGCAACGCCACATCTCATTACCTTCCTCGGGGGGACCTCCACTGACACGCTTTGGCATGAATACGCCCGGTGCCGAGCCCTGCTTTTCGCTGCTGACGAAGACTTTGGCATGGTCCCCCTCGAGGCACAGGCGTGTGGCCGTCCCGTTATAGCTTATGGCAAGGGGGGATCGCTCGAAACTGTACGCGGAACAGGCCCTTCGCCCACTGGAATTTTCTATGATGAGCAGACCGTGGAGTCGATCATGGATGGCATCCTGCGCTTTGAAGTGGCGCAGCAGTCCGGGTATTTCCGCTCCGCCGCCATCCAGCAGTGGGCTAATACCTTTGCAGTCTCAGTTTTTCTGAGGAGTTATCGTGACTTCGTCCTCAACAAGGTTCCGGCAGCAGCCACTGCGATGGCGGAATATCTGCCACAGTAAACGGTTCTCGACTCCGAGAACATAATCCGCACATACCCCCACTGCAAGAAGGTTGGGTGAAACCACCATCAATCCATCAAGGTGGCGCTTCCAGCCCATGCCCACTCTTTCACACCTTAGATGATCACTCCAATTAGGACGACAGAGATGGCTCGGTTTGTTTGAACAGATTCCTATGATTCTTAGGTGGAGGGTCTGTCGTGGTTAGGCTGCCATGTTTTCTGGCAGGCAGTTGAAGTGGACCTGATTGGGGGTCTTTCCTTTCAGGCTGGAGTGGGATCTGGTTTGGTTGTAGAACTCGATGTAGGTTCCCAGTTAAGTTCTCGCTTGCTCGACCGAGTCGTAGGCCCGGAGATAGACCTCCTCGTACTTGATCGTTCTCCAGATCCGCTCCACGAAGAGATTGTCGCGCCAGCAGCCCTTTCCGTCCATGCTGATTTGGATCTCGTTCTTTCTTAGCTGCACGGTGAAGGCCTCGCTGGGGAACTGGCTGCCCTGGTCGGTGTTGAAGATCTCCGGTTTATCATGCTTCGAAAGCGCCTCTTCGACTGCTTCGAGGCAGAACGAGACATCCATCGTGATCGACAGTTTCCAGCTCAGGATCTTGCGGCTGAACCAGTCCACCACTGCGGCGAGGTAGACGAAGCCACGCGCCATCGGGATGTAGCTGATGTCCATGGCCCAGACCTGGTTGGGCCGCGTGACCGCCATATCCCGCAGCAGATATGGGTAAATCCTGTGTCCTGGTGCGGGCCTCGACGTGTTCCGCTTACGATAGATGGCCTCGATGCCCATCTTCTTCATCAGCGAGGCTATGTACAGTCGGCCCGCCTCACACATCCTGTTGCCGCAGCAGATCGCGCAACATCCCGCTACCCGCTAAGGGATAGTTCAGATGCAGTTCGTCTAGCTTCCGCATCAACAGAAGGTCTTTTCCCGACATCGGACGCGGCTTGTAATATGCCGTGCCGCGGCTGATCCCCAGCACCTTCGCCTGAAACTTGATGGGCGGCTCGTGCGCGTGGTCGATCATCTTCTTGCGCTCAGAAGTCCGGCCCTCCCCCACCCCACGGACGAAGTTCCGTCCGTGGGGGCCCCGATTCGTGAGCGCCCCTTCTAAAAAATCGTTCTCCAGGGTCAACTGCCCGATCTTCGCGTGCAGTGTCTTCACATCGACGGCAGCTTCGGCAGGCTCCGTCTTCGCCTCGACGCCGAAGACACCGGCCGTGCCTTCCAGCAACTAACTCTTCCACTGGGTGATCTGGTTGGCATGGACATCGAACTGCTGTCCCAGTTCCAAGAGCGTCTTCTCGCCCTTCAATGCTGCCAAAGCTACCTTCGCCTTGAACGCCGCCGTGTGTTTCCGACGGGGACGTCTGCTCATCCAATCTCCTCGTTCAGGCCATCTTAGGCCAGTTCAGACGAGATCCTCCACTTATGCCACTGTTCAGTTTTCCCGAGCCACCTATGACCGGATAATTGTAGAAGGATGGCTGAATCTATTGGTGAACGGAACCAAGCGTCAATGTGGCGGCAATCGATTCGATTTGGAGCCCATTTGGCCAATAATGTAGTCTATTCTCTGGGGGAGCGCCCATCGTGAGTTCAGTAATCTCGGAGTTCCGATTCGTTGCAAATCGCCGATTTTTGGCCGTCCTCTTTCTGACGCTTTCGTTTGTAACCTCGATTGCCTTGCTTTCAGTGCGGAATTTGTACGATGACGAACACATTAGCCTCAACTACGTAAATAGCAGCGTTTTGGAGATCATCCATACGGCGAACTCTGGGGACATTCATCCTCCGGGGATGTATCTACTTGCCCACTTTGCATACGAGTTCAATCATTCGCCTCGCTGGATGGGCCTATTTCCCCTATTTCTGCTCTATATTGGGCTGGCGATCTTTGTTTTTGCGGTAATTCCTTTGCTTCGCACGACACGCGAGATTATCGGCTTTCTACTGATTGCTACGCTACATCCCCAGTTGCTCATGTGGGGGAATACGATCCGCTGGTATGGATGGTGGACTGGGCTTGCCCTTCTCACCATGACCTTTGCTTTGCAGCCAGCTTCTTCTCTATCGAAACTGCGTTTCACTTATACGCGATCAATGCTGTTAGGCCTTCCGTTGGCGGCTCTCTTTTACCTCAACTACATCACCTTGATCTTCTTCGCTGCACTTAGCGCGGCATTGCTCGCACGTTATACATGGGGGATTTGGAGACAATATGTATTGATGTCTGCGGTTTTCGTCTCCTTGATCGCACCCCAGCTACGAGCTTTTTTCACGGTCCACACTGCCGGCAGCACTGGCCAGCGCTCAGGCTTTTTGATTTCACTGGCCCGCCTCGTCCAAGCAACATTTTGCTCCGAAGCCTATCTCCCCTGGCATCCACTCGCGATTCTTGCTGTCTTAGCGTTTACGTACCTGACTTTTGTTGCAGTCTGGAGGAGAATACACCTCGCCAATCTCCTAAATGGAGCAACCGGTATTCGAAATAGCCAGAGCAGTCTTGGAAGCATTACCTTATTTGCTCTAATTTTCTTTGGCCTGGTCGTATTAAGTGGACTGGGAGTGAAACCCCGCAACGGACTGCTCGCCTTGCCAGTCCTGGCTCCACTAGTAGCTATCCTTATTCAGACTCTTCGCCCGCGTTTCATTCAATATGTATTCCTGGGTTTTATTGGGGTTTGGAGCGCAGTTGGTATCAAGCATCTTCTACTTCGCGAATCACTGGGTAAAGCTAGTATGATCGATCGGCCTGAAGAGGTGGTTGCTTTTATAAGTGACGCGCATGGTGACGAATGCTCTGTAATCGTCACTTATGACGCTTTGCTTACTCTGACACTATCAAACAGCCATCTGCCACACCTTCTCATTCTCACACCTTTTCAGAACACTGTGTACAGAAACACACTACCTTTCGATTCTGCAAATTGCCATAAGACCGTCGTCTATCTGGTCAGATCCCATGCCGCAGGCCTTGGATTCGAGGCCGATATCCTTAACTCGGAACTGGACGCCGCAATTGAATCTCTACATATTCCGATGCGGACTAATAAATTTAGCTTTGATCCTGATGCGATACGGAAACGCAAATTTTCATTTATCAGCGGAGCAGCCATCCTACCTGACTATCGATATGCCGTAACCTATGCTCCAATCCCTCCTGCCAGTCTCAACCAAACTATCCGGATGTTTCCGCATTTCGCCGTGGCCGACGGTACGTCGAAACCGCTCCAAGGATTTTCTTCGCCTCCCGAGCAATAATCTGGAGAAGGTGACGCAGGGCAATGCTCGTTTGAGGAGCTTGGATCTGTAATGCGAGCAAGGTATAAGCACGGCGACCTTCAACGACGGGAGCACAAGGCCGGCGGTATGGATGTGAGCGAGGCACAACGGCCAGAGGGCGATAACCGCCGGTTCAAGCTGTTGGTGGCGGAGTTAGGTCTGCGTCGCAAGGCGCTCAAGGGCATGAACCCAGAAACGGCTGAGGCTTGCCGATGTAGAGCCGATGTGGCGTTCGCTCAGAGAGAACATGGCCTGTGCGAACGGCCGGTATGGAATGGAGTGTCCGGTTTCAAAAGTGCCAAATAAGAAGAGAGACACTGGAGAAGGAGAGGATGTGGGACGAGGCAAGAAATGCCAGCCTAAGCAGGTGGTCAATCTGTTGCGGCAGATCGAGGTCGCGATCGGGAAGACGACGGCTTTGGCGTGTAAAGACGCCGGATTGTCAAGCGGACTTGATTCCACTGGCGTAAGCAGTACGGCGGGCTGCAGTTTTACCACCTGCTCGGGCTGATCCGGTGTGGGCTATAGTATAGGAACACTAAATTCAGTGAGTCAGTATAAGGTGGGCCAAGCCCAGAGCCTGATCCTTCACAGACAACAGACGATAATCCTCGCACCAGTTGACTCTTGCCGGAAGCCGAAAACATTGCCAATGCGGATCAAAGTGAAGGAAAGATAAAGTGAACTTCAAGTGCTCCAAGCCCAACGCAGTAGACGCCGTTTTCTGCGTCTTTCTTTCCCTCGTGGCCAGCGGCATTCCTTGTATCCCGTCCGCTCTTGCACAAGGTCCGACGAAAGTCCAACCGTATAACCCAGTTGATGTTTATGTTCCAATTGACAGTTGGGTGTACCCGGCACTCGACCGCTTACGCGGTTTAGGTTATCTAGATCGTGGATACTTCGGACTACGACCGTGGACTAGACGCAGTATTGCCCAAATGATCCAATCCGTATCTTCAGCTGCTTCACTTTCGGACGATCCCGAAGCGTTCGAGGTTCTGGCGGCATTGCGGCGCGAGTTCCCGTTGAGCCCACAGGATAGCGTCACGATACGGTATGACAGCGTATATAGCCGCGTCCATGGTATCGCTGGAACTCCATTGCGAGACAGCTATCACTTAGGCCAAAGTGTTTTTGGCGACTATGGAAGACCTTATCAAAGCGGCATTAACATTCTTCAGGGCGCTTCCATTTCAGCCCAGGCAGCAAGGTTCAGTCTGTTCTTTCGTGGAGAATATCAGCACGCTCCGTCTGCACCTGGTTATTCCCCGAGCCTAGCTGCGAGCCTCGCAGCTAACGACGGAGTTCCGCTGGTTGTCGGCCAGCTCCAAGCGACCGTGCCAGCAGGTCCACTACCTGAAATTAACGTCTTTCGCGTAGTGGAGGCCAATCTTTCGCTCCGGCTACTGGACCACGAGATTTCGTTTGGCAAATCCGATCACTGGCTGGGGCCCGATAGAGCTGGTAGCTTCATCTACAGCAACAACGCCGAGAATTTGTACGCTTTTCAGATCGATCGGGTTGAACCGTTTCAGATCCCTCTACTTTCGCGCGTGACGGGCCCCTTCAGATACATGTTTATGGTTGGTAGCCTTCAGGGGCATACCTACCCGAACGATCCTTGGATGCATACTGAGAAGATCAGCTTTAAGCCGACTGAGAACGTCGAGATTGGCTTTGCGCGTTCGGTGATTTGGGGTGGAAAAGGACATGCCCCTATTACCGTCCATAGCTTTCTGAAAAGCTTTCTCAGCCTGCAGAATGTGTCCACAGCAGAAAAGGAATCACGTGATGATCCGGGAGCGAGATTTTCAGAGTTCGATTTCACATGGCGGCTGCCGTTCCTACGTCATTGGGCGACCTTATATTGCGACACCATCGTGCACGATGATGTGAGTGCCGTGGACGCTCCACGTCATGCTGGCCTCCGTCCCGGCATCTATCTCGCAATGGTGCCATGGATCCCTAAAATGGATTTGCGAGTGGAGGGTGCAAATACTGATCCACCTACTGGTCGAAGTCTTAGAGGGAGCTATCTGTATACAGAAAGCATCCAAAAGCAGGGATACACTAACAAAGGCTTTCTGATGGGAGACGTTGCCGGTCGTGAGGGTAAAGACGGCGAGGGATGGCTGGACTATCACATCTCGCCGCGAGAGACGATAGATTTCAACTACCGACACGCCAAAGTAGCCAAAGACTTCGTCGCTTCGGGAGTGACACAGAATGATTTCGGCCTGGGAATTCAGAAACGAGTGCATGAGGAGACAGAGATCTCATTGCGTGTGCAGCAGGAGTGGTGGAAGGCACCTGTATATTTGCCAGGGAAGCAATCTGATACAAGCGTGATTGTTCAAGTACAGTTCTTTCCCAAGGGCCTATCAGTGTTTTCCAAGTAATCGGCACCTACCAATCGACTAACCTGCCCATGTTCTCGCTCATTGATAACTGGCGTTTCCCCGTCTTGTCTGGGCGTCGAGACGACCTCGTCGCCGCCGCGCCTGTGCAGATGTAGGAAGGGTTCTTTGCTTTCCACATCTGGATAGCCGAACTGATGTCTTAAGCCTGGGGTGTGCGGTAGTCCAGCGAGCTATGTGGCCGCTCGCAGTTGCATTCCTCGCGCCAATTTACTCAGACACATCGAACATCATCGAATGTCCGTAACCGTGTTGCGTTGAGGCACTCGTGATGCATCCTGCCGTACAAACGTTCGACGTGACCGTTCTTCATCGGGCGGCCCGGCGAATACACACCAGCCCCGCTTTCCAAGCTTTGGCCCAGCCGATTATTCGACGCTAAGTAAACCGTGACCGGTAGCACCACACGAAGCACTTGGAAGGAAGAGTTGGAGGAAGGCAGCGAACCGGATCGAGGGAGCGTAGCGACCGAGATCCGATTAGTTTGGCCATGGCTGGCTGTAGGTCTCCTAAGCTGAACGTATGCCTACTTTCACTTCAGGAGAGGATCAGCCATGTCCCTTGTCCAGCCTACTCAACCGTCCACCGTTCTCGTAGCGATCGATATTGCCGAGCTCCGTCACGATGTACTGATCGAAGCCTCCGGGATGGAAGAGCCGCAAACGCCTTATCCTTGCCCAACACCGCCGTTGAGTTCTGACGGTTTGCCGATTTTCTTCATGGCCTGAAGCACCCGGTGCGCATCGTCTTCGAGGCCACTGGGAGCTACCACCGGCCGCTTGCGCACTTCCTGCAGGCCGAAGGCTTCCACCTGGAGTTGATCGCTTCGCTGGCTGTGGCCCGTACCCGCGAAGCCATGCATAACTCCTGGGACAAGAACGATCCGAAGGACGCTCAGGTCCTGCTACATCTGCTCAACACCGGCGTGACTCAGCACTACCATAACCCGCTCGTGAACCAGATCCATGACTTTCAAGAGCTGTCGCTCACCTATGCGCAGATCTCGCTGGAGAAGACGCGGAACCAGCTTCGGCTCTTGACCCATTACCTGCCGCTGTACTTTCCTGGGATAGAGCGGTTACCATGCCACGCGTTCTGAGTGGCTTCTCGCGTTCCTTCAGTAAGCGTCTCGTGTTGGCCATATGTACTTTGTGTGTGTGCGTGGTTAAGATGATTGGATGGATGAGGTTGATCTGAGTGTTGTTGGGCCACGTCGCCGTCGGAGTGCGGCGGAGCGCCTTCTGGATGGCCACCACTATGGCTGTGAGGCTGCGAGAGAACAGCAAGCCGGGCAATCCATTCGCTTCCGGCCTGAGCATGCGAACCATGTCTGGAGCTATGACTTCGGAAGTGCGAAGTACGTTGGCTTGGAGGTCGATCAGGTGCGTCAACTGAAGCATCTACGCGATGGGAGCACGCTCTTGAGCCAGTTGGTTGACGAGCCTTCGCTCGACAAGACGATGTTGTAGAATGTGCTGAGAAAAACATTATAGAGCCTTCTCGGCGCCGCCCGTTTGTGACGTATCTCGAACGCAGCTGTCGGCCTTGGCAATCCCCGCGAGGTTCCTGCAGGAGCAATAGAAGGCAACTACTTTGAAGTCGTGCGCCTCCGGCCGGCTTCTCGGGCGCTTGCTCACCCCGAAGAGAGAGCAGGACCGAAGCTGGATACTGACCCGCTGGTCCCGCGTGCGCTAATTTTGATCCGGATTACCTTCAAACGGGGAATGAGCGCTATACTTTTCGAATGCAACTTTCATTCTGTTGAATCGTCACACATAGCTAATGGCATCCCCTGGATGCCTCTCCATAAGGACGTGCTGATGAGTTTGAGACTTCAATATCTGGCAACGATGGGCGCACTTTTCTTCTTTCTTGCTCTGACTTTTGAACACCCCGCTTATGGCTATACGGATCCCGGATCTGCAATCCTCGTCTTTCAGGGCCTAAGCGCTTTCATTACAGGCTCTCTAATCTATTTTCGCAAACGCTTAAGAAAGCTCATCAATGAGGTCAAAAGACCGGAGAAGAGATCAGAGTAGATGGAGGCTTCGACCTTCTCCCTCCCTACTTTTCGTGACCCTGCCGGTAGCATCACGATTCGTCCAGACAGCGTCTACCGCTCTATAAATAGCCCGTTCGCAAACGACCTTCTCGAATTTCTAAACACACCAAGATACGCTAGCCTTGTTTCGCGCAATCTTATTGTCGCTAGTCAGGTTGTATATCCGGTTGTTGCAGATCAAAACCTCTTTCTGCGTCACCCCCTCATTGCTTTTCGCTCTTATCCCTGGGAGTGGCCCCCTTCGCTATGGCTATCGGCGGCTGAGTTGACACTCGATCTGTGTATAGAGTTGCTTGTTGAGGGGTGGATTTTAAAGGACGCGACTCCGCTCAACGTGCTGTTCCGTGGAGCCAGCCCCGTTTTCGTGGATGTGCCTTCGGTTCAGCGAATGGATCGGAAATGCCCTCTTTGGTTTGCGTATGGGCAATTTGTTCGTACCTTTCTTCTTCCTATGTTGGCCCATTCTCAGTTGGGGTGGCCCCTTCAGACGACCATCGTGAGGCGTGATGGCTACGAGCCTGAGGATCTTTTTAAGGCACTCCCCTGGTCCCGGAAGATCAAAAGGCCTGCTCTTACCTCCGTGACTCTCCCACTTTTGTTCGCTAAAAACACTGAAACGAAAGGCGCGACTACATCCAGGATTCGATCTCGGATAGCGAATGATCCCGAGATCGTGGAAGAAATTATCCGCAAAGCGCTCACATCTCTGAAACGCGATATGCAGCGAGCAATGCCCCCTCAAAGAGGGTCTTTGTGGTCCAACTATGTCGATACCGCAACCCACTACGAAGCAGAAGACCACACAAACAAGCTGGCGTTCGTCAAGGCCACCTTATCGCAACTGCATCCCCGCCGCGTTTTGGACGTTGGCTGTAATACAGGCGTTTACTCGAACCTTGCAGCCGATTTGGGCGCGGAGGTCGTTGCGATTGACACTGATTCGAACGCCGTCGATCGCGTTGCGATGAATGCGCTGAACCACGGAAAGAACATTCTTCCACTCTGTGTTGATCTTGCTTATCCAACACCTGCAACCGGCTGGGACAATCGAGAGACGGTCTCATTTCTTGATCGCTGTTCTGGTCACTTTGACACCGTCCTCATGCTCGCAGTGGTTCATCATCTCTTGCTAAGCAGCCAAATTCCCTTGTCCCTCATAGCTTCGCTTTGCAGTCGCCTCACAACCAAGGATCTCATCATAGAGTGGGTTCCCCCTTCAGACGTGAAATTTATTGAAATCCTGCGCGGTCGAAAAAGCATTTACCAGCACATCGATGAGCCATCCTTTCGCGATGTCTTTGGCAATTATTTTGAGACGATCAAAGAGAAAACATTGCGCAACGGCAGAATTCTCTTGCATTTGAGGAAGAAATGAAGCGGCGCTTGGTTCGCTCAACCGCTGCTGCTCTAGGTGTAACGACACTCTGCTGCCTATGGATTGTAGGCCCTCTAGTCGCCCCGTCCCACAACGCGATTTATCACTGGAGTGGCACCGCCAGCGCGCTATTCATCCCTTCAGTGTTTGAGTTCACCTTCGTATGGTTTCTCTTTGCGTGTTTGCTGTTTTTCGCACAGGGCGCACGACGAGAAGCAATAACCTTATGGGCGGGAATTTCTCTATTCCTGCCATGGGCCACTCTCAAAAGCGTCGCATTGTTCGTAACTTGGCACCCGCCGCATTGGATCAGTCCTAGTCTGTTGGGACTGTCCACGATATTGTTTATGTCGTTTTGTATGTGTTACCGATCTGTCCATCGGGCAACCTTGGAGCGTCTGAGAACGCTTACGCTAGATGCACTCTGTATTGTGGCTATATGGGGATCCGTTGTCTTAGTCCAGTTAGCTTGGTTCGGCTGGCAGGCGCGTGGGCTCAATGTGCCACTACCTTTGCATCGGACCATGATCTCTCCTAATCAAGAGATGGTGTGCCATCCACGCATCATATGGATAGTACTAGACGAACTCTCCTATCAACAGACGTATGAACACCGATTCCACAACCTCAATCTCCCAGCCTTTGATCAACTTGCCAAACAGTCCACAGTATTTACCGGCGTTGTGCCCGCTGGCATCATGACGGAGATCGCCATGCCGTCCCTTTTGGCTGGTCTGGCGGTAGATCAAATTCACCCCTCATCAGATGGGGTTCGCCTAAAGATTCACAATCCTCTAACGAAACGGTGGCTGGATTTTGACCAACACGACACGGTCTTCAGCGATGCCTTGGCTGCCAGATACCACACGGCGATCGCAGGTTGGTACAATCCCTATTGCCGCACTCTTCCGGAGGTCCTTGACTCCTGTTATTGGACCTTGGGCCTGCCCGCCCCAAATAAAATGCTGCCACGCGCCTCGACAGCAGATAATATCTTTAATCCGTTGCTACTAAGCTCCAGCGTCATGGATCATCTGCCATTTGCCATTGTTCATGGAAATAACGCTGAGGATACTGCTAACAAGCCGCATATTTTGGATTATCAGCTGATCTCAGACTCAGCTGATCAACTCCTTCGCGACCCCGCTTTTGACTTCATCCTGATCCATATGTCTGTTCCTCATCCAGGCGGCATCTACAACCGAACCAAGCACATCCTCACAACAAGAAATTCCACTTATATAGACAACTTAGCTTTAGCGGATGCATATCTTGGTCACGTACGATCTTTGCTTGAAGCCAAAGGGCAGTGGGACTCTTCCGCGATCGTCATCATGGGTGATCATTCTTGGCGCACAGAATTGCTATGGGCTGCTAATGCGGACTGGACTCCTGAGGAGCAAGAGGCAAGCAACGGCGGCAGGTTTGATGACCGTCCAGGCTATATCGTAAAACTTCCAAAACAGAAAGTCGGAACCACAATCGATATCCGCTTTCCAGCCGTCAATACACGAAGCCTCCTCGATGCGATCATGGCAAAGCAAATCGTCTCCCCACAAGATCTTGCGTCGTGGGTCACGTTGCAGGGTCAAAAACGAATGCCAAATTAGATTTCGGCTTCAGGACAGTAGAGAGTTTTTAGCGAGTAGTGTGAGCATTGGATCTCTTTCTTGCCTGTAGGTCGACTGACCCAAAACCCAAAACTAGGCAGTTTTTAAGTTGAGGAGTTTCGTTTGGGATGGTTCTCTTAAAGGGCGACAGGAGAGCCGGTCTATGGGCAAAAAGGGACACAGCGAAGAGGAGAGTCCGCGCGTCTTACGTGAGGCGGAGTCCGGGGACGCGGCGATGGAGGGATCAGCCAGCGGACGTTCTATCTGTGGAAGAAGAAGTATGCAGAACTTGATCTGAACGGTAAGCGTCCTGTGTTGGCCGCGTGTACATCTTGCTTTTGGGTGATGATGATGTGCTGATGGTTGACGTTGAGAGTGTGGGTGATTTGGCTGGGTCGGGTCGTCGTCGGCGCAGTGCGGAGGAGCGGCGGCGGATTGTGGAAGAGACGCTGGAGGCGGGTTCTTCGGTGGCTCGCGTGGCTCGCAGACACGGGATCAACGCGAACCAGGTGTTTCAGTGGCGGCGGCTGTATCGGAGTGGAGCTCTGGGCGGCACTCCTGCCTCCGAGTTGAAGCTGCTTCCGGTTTCGATCGGCGAAGAAGTCACGTTGGCGAAGCCTGTTGAGCCTCAACCGTCTCGGGCTGGCGCGATTCATGTCGAGCTGCCGGGACGTGCGCTGATCAGCCTGGAAGGCGATCTCGATCCGGCAGTCGTGCGTGCCGTGCTGGAGAGTCTTCGCGCATGATCTCGCTTCCCGCGGGCACCCGGATATGGATTGCTGCCGGTGTGACGGACATGCGGCGCGGCTTTCATGGCCTGAGCGCCCAGGTGCAGACGGTGCTTGAACAGCAGCCGCTGTCGGGGCATGTCTTTGTCTTTCGCGGTCGCAGAGGCGACATTTTGAAGGTGCTTTGGTTCGATGGCGACGGTCTGTGTCTGCTGTCGAAGCGGCTGGAACGGGGCCGCTTCGTATGGCCTCAGGCGTCGAGTGGTACAGTCTCTTTGAGCGGTGCGCAGTTGTCGATGCTGCTGGAAGGAATCGACTGGAGAGCGCCTCTCAGAACCGCCGAACGGGTGATGAGTGTTTAAGTGTTTTCTCCTGTATTCATGCGGCTTTTCTTCTGCTAAGCCGCCTCGTTTTGTGGCATACTTCGCTCATGTTCTCAGCCCTCAGCCTGCCCGATCTGGATGCTCTCGATCCGGCAGCGTTGAAGGCGATGATCCTCGCCCAGCAGGATCATTTCAAGGCGCAGCATGAGCGCTATACGGCCGCTCTCAGCTCGCGTACTTCCGAGATCGAACGGCTCACGCTGCTGGTCGAGAAGCTGAAGCACATGCTCTTCGGCAGGAAGAGCGAAAAGGTTCTCCGCCAGATCGAACAGCTTGAGTTGCAGATCGAAGACCTTGAAGTCGCCACCGTCGTCGAAGAGACACACGCGATCACGCCCGCAGAGCGGCCCGCACCGGCTAAGCCGTCTCGCCGCGCCTTGCCGGAGCATCTTCCGCGCGAGGTCCACACCCACATGCCGGAGCAGGAGGCCTGCCCCGACTGCGGCAAGCGTCTGCGACCGCTGGGCGAAGACGTGGCCGAGATGTTGGAGTACGTGCGAGCCTGCTTCAAGGTGATCCGGCACGTTCGTCCGAAGTTGAGTTGCGATGCCTGCGACCGCATCGTGCAGGCACCGGCGCCGTCGCGGCCCATCGGGCCTCGCAGGACCCGGACTGCTCGCGCATGTGCTGGTGTCGAAGTATGCCGATCACGTCCCGCTCTATCGTCAGTCGGAGATCTATGCCCGCGAAGGCGTCGATCTCGACCGCTCCACGCTGGCCGGATGGGTTGGAGCAACGAGTGAGCTGCTCGCGCCGCTGGTTCAAGCCGTTCGCGATCATGTTCTCGCGGCAAGCAAGCTGCATGCCGACGACACACCGGTCCCGGTGCTTGCGCCCGGCACCGGCAAGACCAAGACCGGAAGGCTCTGGACCTATGTCCGCGACGACCGGCCATCCGGTTCGACCGATGCTCCCGCCGTCTGGTTCGCCTACTCGCCCGACCGCAAGGGAGAACGTCCACGCGAACACCTCAAGCTCTATCGCGGTGCTCTTCAGGCCGATGCCTACGCCGGCTTCCACCATCTCTACGAAGGAGGAGCGATCTACGAGGTCGCCTGTTGGGCGCACGCGCGGCGCAAGTTCCATGAGATCCATCTCGCACACGCTTCGCCCATAACGTCAGAAGCGATCGAGCGCATCGCAACGATCTACGCCATCGAAAAGGAGTTACGCGGCAGTACGCCAGAGGTCAGGAAGACGGTTCGTCAGGCCAGAGCAAAGCCTCTGCTGGACAGCATGCACACGTGGCTCGAAGCCACGCTCGCGAAGCTCTCTCCGAAGTCCGACACTGCGGCTGCGATCCGCTACGCGATCTCTCGCTGGCGTGCGCTGACACGATACGTCGACGACGGTCAGCTTGAGATCGACAACAACGCCGCCGAACGTGCGTTGCGCGTCGTCGCCCTCGGACGCAAGAACTACCTCTTCGCTGGTTCGGACAACGGAGGGGAACGCGCCGCGGCCATCTACTCGCTGCTTGGATCAGCCAAGCTCAACGGACTAGACCCGGAGATCTATCTCCAGCACGTGCTCGAACGAATCGCCGACCACCCCATCAGCAAGATCAACGATCTCCTGCCTTGGAATGTATCCATCGAAAGCGCTAACGACCAGTCCTAAATAAGTGCCCACATAAAGATACGTGGACACTCAGCGGCGTTCGACCTCATACACTCAGACCAGCCAAAGCCACGGCCATCACCGAACGCTTACTCTTCAACCTGGCCGACGTGAGAAGAGAACTCTATCTCTGGCGGCGCGACTACCGCCCCCACTCGCCACTTGCCGACCGCACCCCGGCCGAGTTCGCCGCCATCTGCAGCCGTGGAAAAGACGGCGGTACAACCGCCCTGGAAGACGCTGCGCGGCTCCCACTTTTCCACCGTACGACGGCGGCGATAGGAGAGAGATACAACAACAACCCGTCAACCTTGTTGCTTGAGGCACTCACTTGAGCTACACTCGCCGCAAATCTGCCCGTCGAACGGGCACAAACCGAACCTCGCAAGCGAAATCTCCAGCAGACTTTGGCTCAGTTTTCCAGGGCGGGTCACAAATCGATATCCTAAACTTCAAAGCGGCTCAGTTTTGGGTTTTGGGTCAGGTGGCCCACTCCTGTATGATTTGGGCATTTCCTAATGACACAAAGACCGTCTCTTCCTATTCTTCAAGCGCTGCGTGCAGTAGCTGCAAGCGTCGTAGTTATGGTGCATGCATCTCAAGTAGTCATGAACCACGCGGCCCGTCCGGGACTATTCGTTACGTTATATCCCTTCGGGGCTCTTGGCGTTGATGTTTTCTTCGTGATATCCGGATTTGTGATGACCTATACATCATCACGGCGAAATGGCTGGCGTGACACCCTCACGTTCCTCCGTGCGCGCGCAATACGCATATATCCAATTTACTGGATATGGACGTCCGTCATGCTACTTCTGTGGCTGGGCGGTGTCGCTAGACACGACCTGCATCCCCCGTCGATCTGGCGATTTATTCTACGCTCGTACCTGCTTCTGCCGGTATGGGACGGGCGCGTATATAGCCCTCTTCTCGCGCAGGGCTGGACGCTCACCTTTGAATTGCTGTTTTACCTCGCCTTCGGAATCGCCATCGCCGGAGCTTGGCGCGCCCGAACCTTCTTCGTTATCTGTATGTTAGTTCTTGCCGCATCTGTGGCTTTCCGCTTACCAGATGGACCAACCCGTCACGTCCTCACAAACTGGAAGATGTTGGAGTTCGTTGCTGGAATGGTCATTGCCGACATCACAATCAAATATGCCGGTGCAATCCGGTTCCTTGCCGGATTAAAGATGCCGCGCTGGCTCACTTATCTAGGTGACGCCTCCTATTCCATTTACCTCGTTCACACCCTCTTCTTGCTCGCGCTAGTCTTTGCCTATAAGCATCTACATCAACTGGCGCAGGTACAGGCCGATCTTCTTGTATTGGGCTACGCCTGCGTGGCCATCTGGCTCTCATCACTAACCTATCGATGGATGGAGAAGCCGCTTATGCAAAGACTCAAATGGGCAGTTCCAAGACCTTAATAGTGCTAGAGGCCTGAGGAGTTCTGAGTTGTCTCTCCAGTAAAGTCAAGAGCCCTGCCGACGAGTCAAAACCGAAGAGTCAGCGCTGCCCGGGGTGTGGTTTGTGGAATTATTCGTCGTAGCTCTTGAGGCGCTATTTGTCGTAGGCTTATGGTGTAGCTTTTGACATTATGTGGCGTATTCATTGTGGAGTTATGTGGCGTATGCTCCGGACATGCGGTCGCTCACGGAATTGCCGTCGGAAGAACGTGAGCAGGCTTTATCAAGATTCCATCTGCTTGAACCTTACCTGACAGAACAAAAGACTCTGCGTGAGATCGCAGTTGCATCTGAGATTCCCTTCCGGACAGCGCAACGCTGGGTCGAGCATTACCGGAAGTTTGGGCTTGCAGGTCTAGCCCGCAGGGCGCGCGGAGATCGAGGCGTAAGGAGAGCTGTTTCCCCGAAAGTCCGCGAGGCGATCGAAGGGCTGGCTCTGGAGCGCCCGCCGTTGCCGGCAGCCTCAATTCATCGCCAAGTGTGCCGATTTGCCGAGCTCGAAGGCGAGCCGTCACCAAGTTATTGGATGGTTTACGACCTGATCCGCCGATTACCCCCGAGCTTGGTGACCCTGGCCCATCGTGGCGGCAAGATCTACAGCGAAACCTTCGATCTCGTCCATCGGCGAGAGGCTTCAAAACCAAATGGGATCTAGCAGGTTGACCACTGCCAGCTTCGCATCAGCATCCCAAAAGGTGACGGAACCTCCGCCCGACCATGGCTGACTATCGCGATCGACGACTACAGTCGAGCCGTCTCCGGCTATTATCTGGCGTTCGATCCGCCCTCCGCCCTGCGTACGTTGGAGCGCTCGATCTTCTGTGCCGTTGGATGAGTTAGTTTAGCGCAGCTATTTCTGAGTTCAAGTGGCCGCCGTCGGGCGTGTGGAGAAGTGGGAAGCGCGTAGCGGTTTCCACTTCTCCATGCCCCATGTTGTTTGTCAGTCACGCCTCCGGTGCCGGTGATCTGTAGCCAAGCGAGGAGTGCGGTCTGATGGTGTTGTAGTGGACGCGCCAGCGTTCGGCCAGCACGCGCAGTTCTTTCATCGAGTAGATGATTTCCCCATTGAGGAACTCGTCCCGCAGCTTGGAGTTGAACCTCTCGCAGTAGCCGTTCTCTCAGGAAGAGCCGGGCTCGATGTACAGCGTCTTTGCTCCTGTCTTTGCCAGCCATTTCCTTAGGTCCTTCGCGACGAACTCCGGACCATTGCACCACACGAAGCACTTGGAAGGAAGGGTTGGAGGAAGGCAGCGAACCGGATCGAGGGAGCGTAGCGACCGAGATCCGATTCGCTGGGCCATGGCTGGCCTAGGTCTCCTAAGCTGAACGTATGCCTACTTTCACTTCAGGAGAGAACCAGCCATGTCCCTTGTCCAGCCTACTCAACCGTCCACCGTTCTGGTAGCGATCGATATCGCCAAGCTCCGTCATGATGTCCTGATCGAAGCGCCGGGATGGAAGAACCGCAAGCGCTTGATCCTGCCCAACACCTCGGCCGAGTTCCGGTTGTTTGCCGACTTTCTTCATGGCCTGAAGCACCCGGTGCGCATCGCCTTCGAGGCCACTGGGAACTAGCACCGGCCGCTTGCGCACTTCCTGCAGGCCGAAGGCTTCCACCTGGAGTTGATCGCTTCGCTGGCTGTGGCCTGTACCCGCGAAGCCATGCACAACTCCTGGGACAAGATCGATCCGAAGGACGCTCAGGTCCTGCTCCATCTGCTCAAGACCGGCGTGACTCAGCACTACCATGCCCCCCAACTGAAAACTCGTACTTGGGATTGCATTTCTTGGCGATGTGCTTCCTCTCTACACACCACGCACCAACGGCAAGGCAGAACGGTTCATCCAGACAATTATCCGAACGTGGGCCTACGTTCGCCGTACGAGAACTCCGCCGAACGAACAGCTTCGCTAAAACCCGGGACACACCAGTACAACTGGCACAGACCAAATGCTAGCCTCAGTCAGTCGCCACCCAGCAGCCGATCAGGTTTCGATGTCAACACCCTGTTGAGACACCACAGTTAAAGACCCCGCTCAGGTGGCCACGAAGTTGCTGACTCTTAGAGTCTTCACGTAGGCAATACCCGAGTGACCGTGCAAAAAGGAGAAGTGCAGACGCTTCAGATATACCTCTGCACCAGTCGATAAGAGCGGCAGGCACTCCGAACGCACAGCAACAGACAGTGACATTGTCAACAAACTGTAGTCGCTATTCTACGGACGGATTCGTACTGGCGGTTGCCGGTAACGTGTCCGGTCTGAGGTTGCAAGCAGCCGCTCATAGTAGAGTGTGTTGATCTGCCTCTCCAGCGCCCGCGTCGTCCAACCTTGAGCCGCGGCCTCGGTGATGTACCAGGTTCTGGCCGCCTCCTGTTCAACCTTGAGTAGCGTTCGATAATGGGTCCAGCTCAATTCGTGACGCAGTGCGTCACGAATCGGGAACGCCTGGTAGAACAAACGCATGTACCGGAGATTCGAGGCATCAAACCCTTTGCCGAAATCTCGGCTCAAGGATTCTGCCAGAATTGGGAGCAAGCAAGCACCGTATTCCGCCCTAGCAGCCCCGCGCTGCTCAAATTCCACGATATGCCGGCCAATTTCCAACAGGTCTGCACCTGAACTGCGTCGACCGCCCGGAGTACCTTCTGGCGAGCATCCTGTATCAGCTCGCGAAGTATATGAAGCAGTCCGTTCGTTTCCAAAGGACTTTTAGTCAGCTTGCTTGTCTCGTTCGCCATAGATGCCTACACAGGGGCCCCGTCAGAAAACGGATAATAAGGCACGTTAGCGATTGGTCTGCTCAGCTCGAACGCTCACTGCCTCCCCTCTACTCAGAACCCATGAAGTGGCCAAATGCAGGCAAAAACAGCAAACGAGAACAGGTTTCGAGGACGCAAGATGAGGGACTTTAGGCCAGGCCTTTCTCAATTCCAAGTGTTCTCACAAACCAGCGTTAGTGAGAACAGCGGATGTTGCAACCGGCATTTCCAATGCTGGAAGGGCTTGTCTGGATGCCCTCTGTGCGGTCGCTGGGGCATCCGTAAGGAGTTGGTTCTCCCGCAGGCCGTCAGGCCCTTACCGTGCTTTATTTTCCGTTTTCTGACAGAACCCCATCTACATAGGCAATTCCAGGTCCGATCTGTTCAGGTTGATTGAAAGGAAGACCCGCGTGACCGTCTCACTTATCTTCTCTTTGGCGGTGTGAGCTTCATTGGCCAGGAGCGAAGTGTATAGCTGATCTACATGTCCTGAGGGACGCGCCAGCCTTCCGCAGTCAGACCCATCGCCGCTTCCATCTTAGAGTTGTCAGGTAGCCCTTGGGATGCACGGATCTTGCGCCGGTTTACTTCCATGATGGTCGGGAAGTTGCGGAAGACACCCTGAATATCGGGATCGGCGAGCCAGTCTGGCGTGTCGACAAGCTTCGTCGTGTAATAGACATGAGTCTCACTAACGCCTTGATTCGGGGCTGGATCGGTAAAATTAAGGATCTTGTCGACCTTCAGAGTGCCGAAGCAGAAGATTCGCGGGGTCTCGTTGCCACTCAGTATCTTGCCCTTGTATTGCGTGTCCTTACCCTTGCTTGTAAGGTCGTAGATGAAACGCGGTTGCCCGTTTCCATCCAAAGCGCTGGGCACCTTTGAGACAAGACCAACTTTGGCGTAAGCGTCATAGTCAGTTCGGGCTACGATGGGCTGAGTAGGAAAATCGGCAGCATGAGTATTTGGACACTGCTGCTGAGCAGTTAGGTAGTGGTTCAGTCCCTTTTCCAGATTGGAGGAGTTGGCGACCTTCTTATCGCACCCAATGGCAACGACGACAAGGAGGAGTGGCAGGCTCAGACGATGTTTCATGAGATCTCCTGGGAGTATTTCCGGTGAGGTGAATTGCTTTCCATACAGATGGGAAGCGATGTTGTCTTCTGCTATTGCGGGTTTTGCGTTGTTGTATCCGGCCTCAAGAAGCGTATGGAATCCATGTCATAGTTCGGCGCATCCTGGCCTGTATCGCTGAAAAAGAAGATGGTCTTCGACTCGGAGGGCTTGTAGTAGAAGTTGGCGGCGGAGTCGTTGTCTTCCCAGGGCGAGCAGGGCAGCGCATCACTAAAATCTGCTTTCTTAGCGGCCTGCAGACCCGGCCCCATTGTTGAAGTGAAGTCATAGGTCTGCATGCCCGTACCGGCCTGCTGTCCTTGGCTTAGCTTGACGTGACAAGAAGTTCGCCAGCGAAGCTTGATCGTCGGCAGAATCTGTTGCCGCACGGCTGCATCGAGCGACTGCGCGGCAGGTTTCGTAAAGACCCTAATGGCAACTGCTTTATAGGTCTTCGGGTTTGCGGCTTGCAGGCGCTGGTCTTCTAAGTAGGAGTTGATGAACGTGGGGTCGTCGGCGGAGTATTGTGGCATGTTCTCAGAACCCGGCCCTGTACAGCTCATTACTAGAATGGCGAACCCATACCGTTTGCTGACAACCGGAACCCAGTGGCAGCCGTCGTAGGGTGTCCGGTCGGTGTGCAGGACTGGCAAACCGGGCCCTGCGGAGAAGTCGCCCGCTTTGCCTGTGACGGGCGCTGGAGGAGGCTGCGGTTGCGATGGAACTTTAGTCGAAGTCTGAGGCGGGGTTACAGGTTGACTTTTGGCCCCTGGCTGGATGCCAAAGTCGAAGTAAGAGAACGCGTACTTGAAGGCATATTGTCCCGTCGCAAGGTCAGCTTCAGGCGTGAGCCTATAAATGCCGGGCTTAATCTGCTCGGTCGAGAAACCTTGCCTGTCTTTTTCATTGCTGCCCACTTCACTGCTTCCGCCGAACAGCCCGCGGGCGGCGTAAGTCCAGAGCCTTGTATCCCCTTTCACTTCAAACTTGGTGAGAACCAGGTCCTTCACGCTCATCCCGCCGGCAAAAGAACCACCTGAATCCGGTATATAGGCATAGAAGACTGGCTTCGTCTCTGTGAACTCGATCGTGGCCTTGGCACCTTCGATCACTTGCTGGGTCTTTGAAGTGGTGATCCCCTGAGTAAGCGCATGAAGAAACAGGCCGCTGTTCTTCGCGCCGCGTGGCCTCGTACCCTCAAGCTTCACCAGGTGCACCTGACCGTCCGCGCTGCGATAAAGCGCATAAACCCCTGGGCTATGAGGTGCCGTGGGATCGTCGAGATCTACTCCTCCAGCAGATTTCGCGCCAATATAAGAGTTTGCGGTCGGATGCGGGCTGATCATGGCACGGATGACAACGGATGAGACGTCTGCCGCTTTAAGAGCCGTGAGACCGCTCACGCTTGTGTCAAAGGCCGTGGCCGGGGCAGCCTGAATCTTTGCGGCCACGATGTCGTCCGACATTCCTGCGCGAACGAGCGCGATCACATCCGCGTTGGTTATTGCAGTTCCAACGGCTGCACCCTGGACGTTCTGCGCGTAACCCTTCAAAGCAGGGTTAACAACCCACAAGATCATGACTATAAGGAGCGGGAGGTACTTCCAAAGACGCATTGGATTTCCTTTCAAAAGGGTTGCACTGTCGTGAGAGGTATTGCGCCGAGTAGACACGGCGCAAGCGCCAAGGGTCAGTTACTCTTGAACGCTCGCGTGACGAGATAGATTGCGCAGATGATGGCGAGATACGCACCCACCGCCAAGCTGTAAGAGGGGCCGAATTGACTGGCCATCTGACGTCCAGCCGCGCCGGCAAGCTCCTCGCCCATATTCCCAGCCGCCGAAGCGGCACTGTGCACCTGGCTTCCAATCGCGATGCCGGCCAGTAGCAGGAAAGCAATCGGGGCAGCATTGAGCCATCTCGCCCAGACCTGCTTGAGAAAGGGAACGGCCAATGGAGCTGACAGAGCGATCATCGCAAGCAAACTAAGAAAGCCATGATCATTCGTCATTTGCGTTTGGGGGTTGAGTCCGATCGCATCCCATCCAGACAGCGCGCGCGATACAAAACCGCCGACCTGCAGATCGGGCAGAACAAAGAACGCCAGCAGCAGTATCAGTTCGGCGGCAATCGTCAACATCCCTAAGCGCCGCTTCAGATCCCCACCGACGGACGCACCGATAGCGCCTCTAACCGCTCCTCCGTGCCGAAGAGCGCCGTCGAATGCTCTCTGTGCGTGTTCTTTGGCGATCTGACTCTCAGAGACTGCAAAGACCTCGGCTGGCGCGCCATCACCGTCGAAGTTCACATCGACCGTCATACCTAGGCGCGGCGGCACCTCCGAACGCCACATCCCCTCTAGCCGAAAAGAGTACTGTTTGCCCTCCACGGTTAACAGCCCGGGACCTATATTTGTGTCCCGAAGAACCCTTCCTCGCTTGGTCATCCGTTTGCTCCTTTCTATTGGCTTGCTTGAGTCACTCCTGGTCGTAACGGCAAACTTTTCCCATTTCGGTTGCATCTCTTCCGGAAATGCAATTTCAGGAATGCAACCGCCCACTTCCGAAGTGAGCATGGCTGAAACACGTCAAGCGAGTCCTAGCGGGTTCTGAAGAAATATGAAGAGGGCCAATAATCTTGGAAAACCGGCCGCGCAGCACAGTAAGAGAAGGCAGAAGGTGGCAGTTTGCTTGGTGCGAGTTCATCGAACTCAGCCGGCAACTCCTGATTAATGGAGAGCCGGTGAGAATCGAGGCCAAACCGGCGGATCTCCTGGTCCTGCTCCTAGAGCGACCGGATGAGGTGCATACCAAGGACGCGCTTCTTGGAACCAACTGGCCTAACACCCCCGCCGGAGCAAGCGATGCCTCGCTCACCACCGCTATTCGCAAGCTTCGTGCAGCCTTCGGAGGTGGGAGGGATGAGATCATTCTGACCGTGCCGAACGTCGGTTATCGCATGGCGGTGCCCGTGGTCGAGACGATCGCCAAGGGGCCGGAACTGCCAGTCTTCCAACTTGAAGCTGGAGAGACAATTCCTGGTCGACCAAACTGGAAAGCGCAGCGTTCCCTCGACCTCTCGGCAACCGTGTGGCTGGCTGAGCACATGAAAACGCGTGAGGTCCGGGTCTTCAAGTTTGCCGTCGACGGGGTGCGACTGCGCGCCCTGCAGCGAGAGGTAACCCTATCACGGCTGCTGCAGAAGTCCCTTGCAAACAACAACGGTTTCGTCCGCGTGATGGACTGGGAGTTTGAGGATCTTCCCTACTTCACCGAAAGCGAATACGGCGGCGTGAATCTGCTCGAATTTGCCGAAGGAGACTGGTTTAAGTCGCTTTCAAGGGAAGGGCGGGTCGCAATGGTCGCGGAACTGGCCGAGAGAGTCGCGGCGGCGCACTCGCTTGGAATTCTGCATAACGACCTCAAGCCCTCTAATATTCTCATTCTGGAAGATGGCGCCGGAGTGGAGCTTGCGGAAGGAGGCGAGCCGGCTGGTAGTTTGGCAATCAAAGTCACGGACTTCGGCGTCGCCTCGCTCACTCAGCCGGAACGTCTGCACCAGATGGAAATCACCCAGCACGGATTTGCGGACGGAGACCGGTCTGCCGGGACGCCCGTAGGGACGGGGATGTATCGCGCTCCCGAGACAATGGCCGGCGGCTCGGCAAGCACGCTGGCCGATGTCTACGCGCTTGGCGTTATGCTCTATCAGATTCTATGCGGCGACTTTATCGAACCTCTCTCACCCGGGTGGGAAGACCGCATTGACGATCCGCTACTGCGGGAGGACATCGCGGCCGCTGCGAACGTAGATCCGGCCAAACGCATCCCTGCGGCGGCCGACCTGGCCATCCGCCTCCACACCCTTGCATCGCGGCACGCAGAGCGGACCATGCGCCTGGTAGAAATAAGTCAGCGCGAACGTGATCGGCGCGCGCTTGAACGGGAGCACCTTCGCAGACCCTGGGTTGTGCTCGCGATGCTGGCGTTGACGTTAGGGCTGTGTACGAGCTTGTGGTTCGGACGCCGCGCCGTGCGTGCTCGAAATGCAGCCGAGCAAAGCAACAGAACTCTCACGGAGATGAATCGTTTTCTCGCTGATGACCTACTTGGACAGAGTAATCCCTTCGCGTCCCCGGCCGGCTCTGGACCGCAGGTGACTCTGATCGACGCAATCGATAAAGTGCTTCCGCAGATTGACCACCGCTTCGCCAATGCTCCGGAGGTCGCGGCCCGGTTGCACCTCGCCATTGGTGGTGCTCTCGATGCGCGCACGGATTACACGAGTGCGGAGGAGCAGTTTGCGCAGGCCGCCGCACGCTTCCGAGATGCGGAAGGGTCGCTCTCACAGGATGCAATCGTAGCCGAGTTGCGTCGTGAGAATGTTCAGTTACGCAGTCACCTCTCCGGATCCATTGACTCCGCAAAGGCAGGGCTGGCGGTTCAACAGCAGGCGATTGCGCGTTTGCATGAGGTGAGTCCCGAAGTTCAAGGATGGCAGGCTCTGGTGGCAACCGGAATCCAGATCTACAGTTCCAGTCCGCAATTGGCGGTGAATGCGCTGAATCAGGCAATCCAGAGGGCTCAGACTACCCCGGGCTTCAGCCCGGAGTTGCTAATCGCCCTTGAAGGACGCTTATCCGGTATCTACCTTCGGCTCGACGACGGTGTCGCAGCCGAGCTGGCTGCTCGCCAGGTAATTGCCACAATCACCTTGAATGACGGGCCTGAGAGCAACGCACTTCTACAACCGGAGATGTATCTGCAGGAATCACTGTATCTTGAGCGCAAGTATTCGGAAGCTATCGCCCAGGGTAGAAAGAACCAGCAACGGTTCTCGAAGGCGCTTGGACCGCAGAACCAGCTCACTCTGGCTGCTTTGACCATGCTGGGCGAGACCGAAGGCGCCATGGAAGACTATGAAGACGCCATCCGAGACGAACTTGCTGTGGGCAAACTGGCAGAAGGAATGCCTGGAGGCGCATACCTGGCTCAGAGCAATCTCTCAGATGTGGCTATGATGGAGTGCCGCAGCAACCATATTAGTGCCGGGATGTCACACGCTCGCCAAGTCATGGCAGAGAGCGGCAATGGCGCTTCGCGTCAGCCTGTTTTCCTAAGCGCTGGGACGCTTGCGCTTGCAGAATGCAGGATTGCCCTGATGGAAAACGAAAAGCACAAACCGCCAGTAACTGAATTGGCGGAAGCGGACCGGCTGCTGAGCGCAGTCGATATAGGAGCAATGGCGCAAACTCCTGGTTATGCGAATGTCGAAGGGAACGTCGACGCGGACAAAGCACGACTTGCTCTGCTTGAAGGCAGATTGGATTCCGCCAAACTCTACGCCGACAAAGCAGCCCCCTATCTTGCCAAACCAGAAGCTGACGCCTACGAACGGCGGGCAGTCGCCCGGGTGAAAGGGTTGGTTGCCGCTCGATGATGAACAGTGACGACAGCCGACTAGGGGAACAGCTAAAGAAGGGGAATTTACTTAAGCTAAGGACCGGCTGAGCTTTGCGGTGAATGCGCTTGCAAAGACGGCGTCCATCGATCCCGCTCAGCCCCAACACGTGTCGCCGCTCGGCTGGGAGCACATCAATCTCACCGGAGACTACACCTGGCACGCCAATAAGAGGTAGCCAAAGGAGCTTCCGGCCACTCCGAACGCCCAAACCAAGTCATCAATGCCGCCGTTCGGGATGCGAAGCACGTTCTCGACGGGCTGCCTTACCACGAGTCCGACTTGCGAATCGAGGAGCACCGACACTGCTGGCTTCAGCGTTCACGTCTTCGGGCTATGTCACCTGCGTCGATGAGGCCGACCGCCTTCGCATGGCCAGTCTTGAACAAATTCGCGACATCTTCGATGAAGGCACCATCGGCCTGATCCTCATCGGAATGCCAGGCGTTGAAAAAACGCATGGCGCGATACCCTCAGTTCTACTCCGGAATCGGCTTCGTCCACGAGTTTCGGGCCTTGGCAGTAACCGAGATGCGTGAACTTCTCGGCCGTCGCTGGGTTCCTCAAGGCGTCACCTTACCAGAATCCGGCCTCGGCCCCGAAGCTGTGGCCGCCGTCCTGCGCATGACCGGAGGTAATTTCCGGCTGCTAAACCGACTTCTGACTCAGATCGAGCGCATCCTTGAGGTCAATGGCCTCGATGAGATCGATCTTGCAGCCGTTCAGGCCGCCCGCGAGAGCTTGGTGATTGGCCAGGCATGACTCATGAATCAGACGCTCAACACGCTAAGCGTCTCGCAGTGAACCGTGCGCGCCAAATAGCGACAAAAGAGATACGACACCAAGCTCCAAAAGGAACAGAAAGATTCAATCAACACTTGAGTTGAAAAACGAATGTGGAGAATCTTCGGCCCGCTCTAAAGGACTTACGGGACTTGCATGTTCTTCGCCGCCTTTGCCTGAAAATAAAAAGGCGATGTCAGGTCTGAGACCTTGCGCAAAATCCGGAGTTGATCAAAGATCAGATCAGTCGGAGGTGCAATATGCTCTTTCCCCGGACTTTTCTTTCAGTAGCCATCGTCACAGCCACTATCGGCGTCAACCTGACATCCGTCGCCCAGACGTCTGACTCGACCAGTTCCAAGCCCTACGAACAGGCGTACCAGCGGGAGAAAGCGGAGCAGGAGAAGAGGGGCGCTAATCCCGACGCAGGACTTAATTTAGGCGGTGTGTATTACAACAACGCTCCGCCAAAGGCCGAGAAACCCTGTGTCCCGCGACCCAAGCCGTCCGCGAGTGCAGATAAGGATAGCAACCCTTCCAACCACGTCCAAGCGGGGCCGTCGCTTCCCTACGATGACACCTATTGCCCTGAGCCGGTGGATATTGACGCCATCATCGCAAAAGCGAAGAAAACAGAGGCTGATCGGGTTGCACGGCAGAGAGCGGAAGCTTCGGCGACAACCTCAGCGCCCGCCATTTCAGTTGGCAAGTCGTGCCCTGAGGCGACTGCCAGCGACAACGTGGATGCCCTGTATGCGGATGCTCTCAACGCCTTCGATAAAGGGAATTTGGCGCTGGCGGAGTGCATCGCTAAAGGAGGAGCGGTCCTTGGAGACAGGCGCGAACTCACTCTTTTGGGTGTCATTTATACAGAGGGCAACAATCCTGCGCGTGACCCGGTGCGTGGATTTCATTACTTCCTTGACGCCGCCAAGCAAGGAGAGCCATTCGGGCAGATGCATCTCTCTGAATGTTTCGTGAACAGCATCGGTACCGACTTCAATTTGGAGGCGGCATGGTACTGGAGCGACAAAGCCAGGGAAGACCCTGAAGTCAGGGCCTTGTTAGACAAGAACATACAGGCTATGAACGGGGCATATCAGGAAGAGCACGATGAAGATCAGCGGATCAAGCAAAGTAGATACAATGAAATTCAGAGCGGGCAATCCTTTGGTTCGGCCTGTGTCGACGGCAGAGGATGCGTCTCGCGTCCCCGTGCACCGGCCGGTTATCATCAGCCCCATTAAGCTCTGCAGCGACTATGATTCAGAGCCGCCTTCCGGGGCGGCTTTTCTATGCTCTGGACTTATCCATCCTTGCCGCCATCACGCAGGCATCGAACACCGCGTCTAAGAGGTCATCGCTATCGGCGCGCGATTCTCCGAGATTCGCGCCTCTCGCGGACTTATCCTGTTGTCCAAAGTCGCCAGCAGTGGCGTCGTTTTAGAGAGCGATAGGCCTAGAGATAAAGCTCTAGTGAGGCCATTGGAACCTATGGCATTAGGCTCTCTGGCTTGGGGGGCCTAGTCAGAGTTTTCCTGTAAATAGTGGAGGTCCTGTGCGTCGATTTCGGTGCGAATAGTGTCGGCTTCTTTGCTGTCGGAGTAGAGATTGGAGTATCGATCGCCTTCGGATTTGGAGTAAGCGGCGTTAAAACAAGGTATTTAACCGATCCAGGAGCGTCTGTTCGCCACACCTTATCCCGTGTGAGATTGCCGATCTTGACGTGGATGTAATTGTCTTTGGAAATCTGATTTTCGGGGATGTTGATCAACTGCCCGCGCACCGTCTGCTCTCCCGGTTTTAGCACGCCCGCTTGCGTACAGTCCGGGGGTGGATAGAAGTCGTCTGTCGATTGCATATCGATACCAAAGCAGGAGTAGCTAAACGGCACATGACCCGTATTTTGAAACGTCGCGATGACGTTGACATGCATCTGTCCAGCTTCGGGGGTCACTTCGGTACTAATCGTCGAGACGACCACCGGGCTAAAGGGAGCTTGCATCCAAAACCATACGCCACCAGCGATGATCGCTCCAATGGCCAAAATGTTCTGAATGATTCCAACCACATCTTTTGCGATGCTAAGACTGCCCACCCAGCGAGGGGAGGAAGAAGAAGCAGGAGGAGAAGCCGGAGTATGCCCGCTCATTGTCAGCGCAGCAAGGGGGGGAGTGCTCTGTTCGCTGCTCTCCGTCATGGGCGGAAGTATAGCTGATTTCCTTGAATGTATACGGCCAATTGTAGAAATAACTACTCTCAATGTCCGTCAAAATCGATTCGTCCAAGGTCCAGTCCTAGAACCTCGTTGTGCGCGGGCTTTTATGCGCGGCGATGGTCCCTTCGATCTTGCCGTCTTTTTCATGCAATCACAGCCACCAACGCTATCGTTGCTGGTAGTAGTCCCCGGCATTCAGCGCGACTACGGCCGAGACGCTAAACCAGTCGCGAAGATAAGCGCGGGTTCGGTGTAAAATTCCGGATTTCGGAATTCTCGTGGTTCAGCGCTAGCCAGCGTCTAGAACCTGTTTGGCTGTACGGTCGTCGGTCACCCAGACGTTAAACAATTTCCCTTTAAGCGCGGCGAGGACCGCGTTCGCTTTGTATGTTCCAGCAACCACGATCACCCGTTTGTCCTGTTTGACCATATTGCGGTAGAACTCGAGACCAGCATCGCGCATGATAATGTGCGTTGTCATGCGTAAACCTGGGTGGTTTCGAGTCGATTTTGAGAAAGTTTAGTCCGTGAAAATCGCGGGACGATTCGGCATGTTTGCAACCGATCGGCCGGCAGCAGTCAGCGTAGCCTTGCCGCCGCTCGAACCCGCCAGTCCTTTGCGGATCAGCGCCGCGACGGGCGCGGCGAACCCTCCGCTCTTAGGGTTTGAATACCCGGCGAAAGCGGCCAATTGAGTCTTTGAGGGGGCGGTGACGCCGACTGCCTCGAGGCTCGCCAGGGCATCAAGTATCTTTTGCTCTGAAGTTGAGACAGGGTTTTCCGCATCGGATGCATGGTCAGCCGCAGATGCCTCCGTGATCGTCCGAGGAACCATCACAGGCCGGGGCGGGAACTTCAAAGGAAGCTCTTGTGGAGTGCGCATCTCCGAAACCGATGCCGGCTCCACTTCTCCGTGGTGTTCGAGCTTGGCAATCAGCGCCTGAAGCTCTTGAAGGACGTCCTTCCTGAATTCATTGGATTCATGGAGTTTGATCCGGTACCCGGCGGCCGCCTCAGCCGCCGGCCTAAGCTTGCCAATCTCCGCCTGAAGCTTTGCCAGTTCGATACTGCTGTCCGGTAAAATGCGATTCCCTCGCCGCTCCAGATCGGCGATTCGTTGGCGTAGGAATTCTGGGGAGTTCTCCTGAGCATGTCGCGCCGAATCCGCGATCTCACGGCCTAGTTGCTCAATGTCGATCGGAGCCAATACCTTCGGCAACTGCTGTCTCTCTCCCGGTTTTGGTGTCGCGCCGGAATTGAACGTCTCGCGCTCGCGTACTTCCACGCGTTGGCCGATGCCGAGCGAGGCTGAGCAAAAGAAGGCACTTCCAACCGGGAGACTTGGCAGAGCACTCTCTACCTCTCCCGCAAATTCGACAGAGACCTCGCTCTTGATCCAATCTGTCGCGGCTTTGATGTCGAGGGGATGGCTCATCCTCAGTACGGTGAGAATATCGACCTGGCTGAGGACCTTCTTATTGATGTCCGCTGGCCGCTGCGTAATCATGGTGACCCCAACGCCTCGCACTCCGCCCTGTTTGACCAAGCGGCTCACGGTGCCAAGGCAGACCTTCTGGCCCCGGTTTTCTGTCAACTGCGGAGCGAACGTGTCGGCCTCGTCGATGAAGAGGTGAAGCGCCGTCCGATTGATCCGAAGTAGTTCACTCGCAAAATCAGAGGTAAACCGGATCTGGTCTTCCGTCACCATAAGACCAACATCGAAGATCGCCGAGAAGCCGTGCTCGACGAGTGCCGTAGCCAGCATTCGACCGGCATGCGGTTCGAGCGGAGCATCGGCGTGATCTCCGCCGAAGACAACGACCGGGTATCCCGGCCCATCGCCTGCAGCCGAGGATCGTAAGCCCCACCAGGCACCCGTTGGGTCGATCGTAGCAATTTGCTGTTTGTGTCGAAGCAGCTCCTCAGCCTGGACTGACGCCGTATAGCTTTTGCCGCTACGCTTGCGGGCCAGAATCGCCTGCGTCGACGTGACCAGTTCGATCGGAAGCGTGAAGCCGTCTTTCCCAATCAGCAGTCGCGTCAATTCCCTGCTCCCTCTAAATATCGTTCAACACTTTGTAGAGCCCACCGCACCCCTAAGCTTAACGGACACGGATCAGTTGAGTACGCGCTGAACCTGAATAGCTGCTCACTGGCCGCCCCTTAGGTCTGACCGGAGAGCCATCATTCATGAGGTCCTCACCAAATGGTGCCGTCTTCAACGTTACGCTGCCTGTCCTTCCAGCAGCTCGATGTTTCAGGAGGTGTAGGTCATCTTGTTACCCCTGACACGGACACTTCAGCCGGTTACGGTTAGCCAGGCAGTAGCATCATAAGCATGCCCGCCCAGACTATCGCCGAGTTCTTTGCCACTCCCATACCGGCAAAACTTTGGCACTATACGTCGGTTGACGCGCTCGAAAGTATTCTCTTCACGCAAAAGATCTGGGCGACAGAAGCTCATAGAAGACGAATCGACCTGTCTCTGACTAGAGACGATCTTTGTTAGCGGTTTGGCATGCGAATTGCAGCTTCCATAACCGTTCTCATCAAACACTCAGCAAGCTCTATCGTGCCAACTTTAGCTGTGGATGATCGGACAAGAGCTACTTCAAGACTGTGCCCGACACGGGATGGCGGTGAATGAACGCAATGACGAATCGCATCGATACCGATGTAGTGATGGCAGAACCTCAATCCGAGTCGATAGACGTATCCAGACTGGAGGGTGAATTGACGGGGCTTATCCAAGATTCTCGCTTTGAAGAAGCGATCTGCCTCCTCAATTCGGCCATCTGTGAAAACGAAAGCCCAGAGCTGTGGAATGATTGGGCGACAGTCCAACACGCTGCGGGCAAGCCCGCAGAGGCTGAGAAGGGATTTCGCCGGGCGATTACCCTCGCGCCGACGAATCGCGACGCCTCGGTAAATCTAGGGCTGTTCCTACTGGCTCAAGGACGGTACGACGAAGCCACTCAGATCTTAAGTTGCCACTTGCACAATCTGAGCGACGAAGAGAACACTGCGATAAAGAATTTTGAACTCAAGCGTCTGCAACTGATTGACTTACAGCCAGAATGCTCGCATTCGGCACAAGTGCAACAGAGCGACATCTCCGCGGAAGAGCGGATTCACAAACTGGAGAGCGCGCTCGAATACCTGCTGATCTCCAATCTCAACGCGAAGGCATCACGGGCGACGGGGGCAGCTTCTAATCGACTTCTCATAGACCGTTTTCTCGGTCTTGTCCGCTCAATCCAGCCCCAATTATTCCTCGATATCGGCGCGAATGACGCATCAACTGCCTGCCGCGTTAAGGCAATGCTGCCCACATGCGAAGTGTGGGCGTTCGAGGCGAATCCGGAGATACATGGACGGTTTGCCTCGGTTGTCACCTCGGTCGGAGTCAACTATGTGAACCTGGCCATCTCTAGTGCTACGGGCAAAGTGACCCTCTACGCGCCAAAGACACTCTCTCGGACTATCGTCAACGGCGAAGTGGTAGATTTTGCTTCGGTCGAGCCGGAGATCAGCGGTAAGACCTCGATGCGGAAGCGGAACGAAAACGCAACATATCGCGAATTCTCAGTCGATGCGATTAGTCTTAACGACTTCATGGCTGCCAAGTGGAGCGATGGCATGCTGGAACGAAACGCTGCGCTTTGGATCGATGTGGAGGGGGCCGCTTTTGAGGTGTTGACGGGCGGCGAGGACGCATTGAAGAGGGCTGCGGTCATCTTGATCGAGGCAGAAAACTATGAATTCTGGAGCGGACAGAAGCAAGCTGCAGACGTAGCGAAGTTGATCATTTCAGCGGGCTTCATCCCGTTGGATCGCGACCGCGAGTACGGAGACAAGCAGTTCAACACACTCTTCATACACCACAGCTTTGCTCATCTTATTTATTCGGAAAACTACGTGCTTGGCCCCGTAAACGCTACGGCAGCTCCGCCCGCGAGAAAGCTGACTCATCGCACCTTGGGCGCCCATCTTACGGCGCAGGTCCCAGTATTTATCCCTGTGTTCAACAATCCAACGTACGTTGCAAATACCTTGCAACAGCTCAGTGACATCGGCATGAGGAATGTCTGCCTTGTTGACAACGATTCGACATCGCACGTGATGAGAGCGTTTCTGGAGCTCGTACAAGACAAAGTATCGGTAATCAGAACAGGACAGAACAAGGGGCCCCGCCAGATTGTCGAATGTCCCGAGTATTACGATCTTTTGCCAGATTTGTTCTGCATTACAGATCCAGATCTGGAGTTTAATGCCGAACTGCCCGAAGACTTTCTGGCCAACCTCATTCGGCTGACGAACGAATTGAAGGTGGGAAAGGCGGGATTCGCCTTAAAAATTGACGACTCCCACCTGATGCACGCGGGGACGTTCGAAATTAACAGGAAAACCTATCACCCCACTGAATGGGAACAGCAATATTGGGAGACCAGAGTGGGGATTCTCAAAGACGGCAGCCCGGTGTATAAAGCGGGTCTCGGCACGACGTTTGCTGTCTATAATAAGAAATTTTTCAATCCCAATACCTTTGTTGACGCCGTTCGCGTAGGTGGTAGATATGCCTGCCGGCATCTTCCATGGTATCGGGAATCGATCGTTGGTCAGGAAGAACGGGCGTTCTACGGGGCTACTCACAAACATGCTCGGTGTGGTGTTGTCTGACGAATTGTGTGGCGTGCTTCTTTAGCTACCTAGTTGGCACAATGGACCTGGCAGATTCTCTTCAAGGAAGGCTGGCTTGAGCCACTGGTAAAAAAAGTCACGCAATCCAGATACACACTTTCTTGAAAAGCTTTTGAATGAACTGCTTCAAGCACCTGTGAGATATGCGCAAGGCACATAAACGGTAGAGCCCAAAGGAAGCGGCGCAAACATATTGCTGTCTCATGTTCGTGGTAGGCTGAAAGCGCGTTGCACCTTACAAAGATATTTATTGCATCATAACCAAAGCTTCAGGAGCTAAATTGTTTAATAAAGCGTTGGGCCTCCGTATCATGTTCTCGCTACTTATTATTTCTGGGTTCTGCATTCAGGTTCAAAACGGTATGTCGCAGTCCTTGGCCACCACATTGGCCACAGGTACATATCCAATTGCCTCTACCGTGGACAACTCACGAAGCCTACTTTACGTAACCAATTCTGGAAGTAACACGGTATCAGTCCTTAATCTCCATACAAACACGTTGGTGACCACAGTTGCCGTGGGTTCGAATCCTGAAGCTATAACGATCAATCCAAGCACTGGAATTGTCTATGTAGCAAACTATCTCGGAAAAAGCGTGACCTCGATAAACCCCGCATCCAGCTATGCAACTCAGACGATAACCGTTGGTCAGTACCCCACAGATATAGCGTTCGATTCGTTCAACAATAAGGTTTACACCGCAAATTATGCTTCAGCTGGAACCATCAGCATTATCAACACTGCTAGCGGAAATGCAGTTACCAGCGTAGTCGCCAAGTCCCCGTATCCGTGGAAGATCGCGGTAGACATTCATTCCGGCACTGTCTATGTAGCTGCTGCAGGCGCCATTAATTGCCAGTGCAATACAATTCTAACGATTTTAGATCCAACAACCAACGCTGCCTCTTCACTTACCGTAGGGCAGCTTCCTGAAGCGTTGGCATTCAATGCTACGGCTGGTGTCTTGTATGTGGTCAACACATCAAGCAATAATGTATACGCCATTAATCCAGCGAATGAAAACTCGATTACCACAATCCCCGTTGGTAAAACTCCGAATAGCATTACCATCGATTCCAGCGGTAAGGTTTACACCACAAACAATGGCGATAGCACTGTTAGCATAATAAATCCGTCAAGCAGTTATGCAGTAACTACCGTGGCTGTCGGATCGGGGCCTTCGGGCATAACGTTCGATTCTGGTGCGAATCTTGTAGTCGCACTCAGCAGCACTGCTGGCTCAGTCGCTTTTATTAGTCCTTCTACCTTAGCCGTGACAAAAACGCTTTCGATAGCAGGTAACGATCTTACGTCGAGTTCTACTCTTCGGCAGTCTTATGTGGTCAACGAATATGGCAATTCGGTAGCCATCATCACTGACTAGATGCCGTTCAGTCCTTGTACTGTCACAATCTAAATCAGCCTAGCTTCCCTAATGTTTACTGCCTCAGCAGGCCAGGACGCCGAGCGACGCTATCATGTTTCTAAGCTCGGCGTCCTCTGGGAAGCACCGTGTACCGTCGTGAAGGATTGCCTGGGCCTTCTGGTGCATGTTTGTATGCAGGTGCAGTGTGGCTGCCAAAACGAAGTGAAACGCTGATACGCCTCTCATTGAGAGGCGTCGGTTGGCAACCTCGCAAGCGTCGACAGGTCGGCCAGCAAGAAATGCTGCCGTCGCGTATATATCGTAAAGTTCGGTATTGTCGGGACTCTGACTAAGGGCAGTCTCGATACGGACCATGCCGGATTCGGTATGGCCGAGGTTGACTTCTGCCGCACCTAGTTTTGCAAGTGAGAGCGGGGATGCGTCGCCGAGTTTAATGGCGCTTTCGTAAGCGGAACAAGCGTTCTTGTGATCCGCCATCTGAAGATAAATGTCGCCCAGAGTGCTACTCGCAAGCGCGTTGGCAGGATCTAGGCTGATGGCGTGATGAATGTGCTTTAGTGCCTCATCATAACGACCAAGACGGGTTAGACAGATGCCGTTATAGACCCAACCCCCGGGATTGTAGGGACTGAGGCCGATAGCCTTTTCGAAGTAAGGGAGAGCGGCCTTAGCTTGTTTGGCGTGATCAAGTTCCGCTATGCCCGCCCCAAGGACAGCTTCGTAGCTCTTAGGGGAACCGAGAACCTTCTTAAGCGCAAGGCTATAGTAAAGGTTCTCCTTTTGGGAGCGACGTACTGCCGCGTCCTCGACGTATCCGAAATGGTGGATAACGAAATCGACTCTCCGACGGTGGAGATTGAGCTTGTCGATTCGGTCGGCGACTGTCTCGTGGACGCAGTGCTCAAGGTAGATTAGGGGATCGCGGCGAAAAAGACGTGTATTGCTAGATGGAAAGTAGGCGGGGTGTGCACCGGTTTCCGGTGCAATGACTGGGTTAACCCTGGCTTGCTCGCCGCTTGATCGGAAGCCTGCGTCCGTTACGTAGTTCCAGGTTGTCACATCGTAGCCGAAGGTCCTAGGGTCGGCGATGAGTGATCTAATTTGTGTTGCCGCTGCTTGATCGAGCATCTCGTCGGCGTCAAGGAAGATGATCCAGTCGCAGGTTGCGTGTGCGAGAACCGCATTACGCGCGGCGGCAAAGTCATCCTGCCAAGGCACCAAGACAATGTTTGCCCCAAACGAGTGCGCAATTTGCAGCGTGTCGTCTGTTGAGCCGGTGTCGCCGATCGTGATGCGATCAGCGATGCCACGGACGCTCTCAAGACAGCGGGCGATGCTAGCCGCACCATTCTTCACTATCATCGAAAGTTCAAGTGTCGGCATGGTCAGTCTCATTAGGATATTGATTTGCAAACGTCGATGTACTTCCACGAAAGTGCTATGGGCGAGCAGAGATGGTTGAGAGCGGCTAATGCTGTGTTATGTACTCTCTGATTGGAGCGTTTAAAGTTGTTCCGGGCCGCTATGCGGCCCGGACATCGTTAGCGGCGGCGGCGAAGCTCGATTAGAGCGACGACGAGCAAGGCGACGTTGATGGCGAAGTTTGCAGTTTCCACGGCCTGGCCCCCCTTCAAGTGGCGTTACCAAGGAGATCCGAAGTCCGAGTTCTGCTCTTAGCGCGATATGGCCCGTTTTGTACTGAATCGTTGCCCTACATCCAAGTCGGGTAAAAGGCCGCAGGCAAGAGATATCCTGATGATCGATCAATCAGAATCCCAACTCCCCGACGACATTGCCCTGGAAGAGCGAACCCTTCCTGATGTATCGCCGGACCATCTTCTCTGACTTGTGCCGGGTCTGGTTCATGATCTCGCGCTCGTTCTGCCCAGCTTCGGCGGCCGAGGTTGCGAGGCCGGCGCGCAGCGAGTGTCCGCTGAACGCATCGGCCCCGAATCCGGCGTGGCCGGCATGACGCTTCACGATCAGGGCGACGCTCGCGTCGGTCAACCGGCGGTTCGTGATCTTGCCGTTCTGCCGTACCGGACAAAAGATCGGGCCGGACGCGATCTTCGCGTAGTCGAGCCACCGCCGCAAGATTGTGACCGGACAGGTTGCAGGCTTGCGGCCCTTCGGTATCCCGATCTCGACGCCGTCCGCCGCCTGGTCGGTCTTGGACCAGCGCAGGGTCAGGATGATTCCCTCGGGGGCCCAGCGGATATCTTCGACATCGAGATTGACCAGCTCCGAGCGGCGCAGGGCTCCACAGAAGCCGATGACCAGGAGCGCCCGGTCGCGATGCTCGACCGCCTCGCTCTTGCCGAGGCCGGGGATCTGCTTGAGGATCTCGAAGAGGTCTTCGACCAGGAGCGCCTGCTTCGCGTCCTGCGGCGCTCGGTTCTTACGCCGGATGCCGGCTATGAGCTGCCGGAAGCGGGCGTCCTGAGTTGGAGAGTGGAAGCCAGCCTCTCTATGCTGGCGGCCGATCGCCGCGATCGCGCGGGTCAGGCTGGCATTCGCCAGCGTTGCCGACCGGTCGGCCATGTAGAGTCCGGCGGTCTCTGGGGATGCAGGGAGCGCTTCCCTGCCCTGTGCGCCGCACCAGGCGCTGAAGTTTCTCCAGTCGGCGGCGTAGCCGCGCTGGCTGTTGGCGGCCAGCGCGTGGCTTCGCAGCTCCGCAACTTCAGATTCAAGTGCGGACTCGCAAAGCGCAATCGCGGCAGACGGCCCGTGGCGCTCCTGCCGGCTCCCGGTTGAGCCCAGAGCATCTTCGAAAGCGTCCTCGCATGGGGCGCTGGAGGGGCCGGATTGCCCTTGGTGACAGAGATGTTGGCTGTCAGCCCCGGATTCTTCGAGCGAACGGGGGTCTATCGAGGCAGGCGGCGACAGATCGACAGGGGTCACGAAAAACGCCTCTGTGGGCAATTTACCGCAAACGCTTTCGATAAGTAGCTATTACCGGAAGCGTTTCTAACGCTCGACGAACGCTCCCGACCCAACGATGATGCACTCAGATTAAATCCCAATCTTCTCCACCTCTGACAGACTTACATCGTCGCTCCTCCTGTCATAGAGCCCAGTGGTCTTAGCGTTCGAGTGTCCTGCCATCTTTTGCGCGACTTCGAGCTTGCCGCCATTGGTGAGGTAGTCGGTGATACCGGTGGCGCGGAAGGTATGGCACCCGATGGCCGTCTCCAGTTGAGCGTCGTTCGCTCGCCTCTGGACCATGTACCAGACATCGGTGCGCGAGACCGGCCGGTTCGAGAGCTTGCCACTTCGTCCGATCGCCGCGCGGAAGAGCGGTCCCTTCTTGTCCTCACGTATTCCAGCAGCGGCGATATAGGCATCGAGGTAGGCCTCGAGTTTGTGGTGGCAGGGCATCTGGTTGACCTTGCCGTTCTTCTCCCGCAGGCGGAGCCACCAGCGCTTCTTCTGCGGGTAGTAGTCTTCGACCTTGAGATCGACGACGGCCGAGACGCGAGCGAAGGTGAAGGCCATGACGGCGACCAGGGCGCGATCGCGCAGGCGAACGAGAGAGGTTGCGTCCATGCTGTCGAGCAGCTCCCGTGCCTCCTCCGAGGAGATGACCGGGGTCGCTCCTTTATCGACCGAGTGCCGCGGGCCTCGCACCGAGTGAGCAGGATTCGAGGGCATGACCTGGCCGGTGACCAGCCAGTCGAAGAGCATTCGGAGACAGGCGAGATGCTGCTTGACGGTCGGGGCCGATCGCTCCTTCTGGAGCTGTTCGATGTAGCCGGCGACGTGTATCGGCTGGATGGCTCGCAGCTCGGTGATCTCTCGCGCCTCGCACCAACCCAGAAACAGACCCGCCGCATGACCATACGCCGCCCGGGTGTTGGCGTTGCGGATGTGGACGGTGAAGAACTCGAGGAACCGCCTCGCGGCTCTCTCCCCTTCCCTGCCCACAAGGGCCGGCAGCAAGATTCTGAGGTCATTATTCTGAGAGACGAGAGTCGCGCCGATTTCCATTTCAGCTTCTCCGAATAAGCTTGAAGGAGCCGGTCGGCTCGAGGACCTCGAAGACGTAGGCCGCTCCCCGGAACAAGACCTCGACTCCGGGAGCCTTGCGGAAGTGCTCGATCTCGTCGCCGGTGACCTCGACCAGGCGGCCGAAGAAGAACTCGGGCGACCCGAAGTCGGCGAAAGGCCCCAGGTCGGCTTCAGCCGTGACGCAGGTCAGCGGGTTGCGGCGCGTGGCACCCTCAGAGGGGTGGGCGAGGGAGGAGATGGATAGGGGATATTCCATGCAGGCAGCTTAGCAGTGGAGGTTGTGAAAGTACTACAACATAACGTCCTTTATGTTGCAGTAAACGAACAGCTTCCGTCCTTACAAACCTATGTTGTCATTGACCGCAATCTCTATCTCTTGCTCGGAGCCGAGGTACCGCTCTGTTGTCTGAATCGATGAGTGTCCCAACAGGAACTTGATTTGTTCGAGATCGCCTCCGGCCTTGCGGCAGAGCTTGGCGCAGGTGCGGCGCAAGTCATGAGCACCGAACTGTTCGATCCCGATTTGCTTAGCCGCCTGCTCGACGGCAGACCAGACAGCCCAGTCGCTTAGTCCGTTTCCGATCTTCTTGCCACCCTTGCGTATGCTCCGCAACAGACGGCCGTCTTCGATCGCGGCCGCCGTCATCCAGGCGTTGATCGCCTGCTTGACCCAAATCGGCACCCCGACGGTGCGGATGCGCCTTCCCTTCCCTTCGAGGTCGGCCAGCACCCAGCGGCTTTCCCGCAGCTGGATGGTTGCGACATCGAGCTGGGCCAGCTCGTTTCGGCGCAGAGCGCAGCCGGTCAGCAGGGCCAGGATCACATAATCTCGTTTGCCTTTGAGGGTCGAGCGGTCAGGGACGGCGAGCAGTTCCTTGGCTTGCTCCTTGGTCAGCCAATTTCCCAGCCGGGCACCACGCTGTGGGATGTTCGGCACGTCGGTCATCTGCGAGGCCTCTTCGCCAGTGATCACACCGGCACGCCTGGCCTCGCCGACCAGTTTGCGGACGGCCGACAGCTTGACGTTGATCGTGGAGGCTCCGAGCTTCCTCTCCACCATTGCCTCTCGAAAGGCGAGTACGAGACTGCGCGAGATAGGCTGCTCGCGTTCCTTGCAGAAGGAGGCGAGTTCATCGAGCGCGAGTGCGTAGTTGCGCTTGGAATTATTGGCGGTGTCGCCATTGAGAACTGCCAGGCGGAGTTCGTTGAAGCGGCTGGACTCGGGCAGTACCTCCGAGGCGATGGATAAAGGAACGAGGGCAGTGCTCACCGGGTGCCATCCTCAGGCTCCCTGTTTTCGAACCGCGCCCGCGCGATGGTGATTGCTTCCTCGAGCTTGCGTTCAAGGACATCACGAGCCGGCAGCACGGTCAGATACTCGGCTACATGGATTCCGGTTCCATCGAGTTCCAGCAGCTCGATCTGCTTCGAACTCGCTCCAGCGCAAAGAATGATTCCCAGCGGAAGTCCTTCTTCCCCCTCCCTCTCGTACTTTGCCAGCCAGCGCAGATAGAGCTCCATCTGGCCCTTGTACTCGGCCTTGAAGCTTCCCTGCTTGAGCTCGACGGCTACCAGGCGCCGGAGCTTGCGGTTATAAAAGAGCAGATCAATAAAGAAGTCTTCCCCGTCGAGTTGGATACGCTTCTGGCGGGCGATGAAGGAAAAACCCGATCCAAGCTCCAGCAGGAAGAGCTCCAGCTCGCGCAGGATCGCGTCTTCGAAGTCCCTTTCCAGGTAATGGTCCTTGAGCTCGAGGAAGTCGAGGATGTATGGATCTTTAAGGACCATGGCCGGGCCGACCTCCCCACGCGCGTGCAGGAGGGCCAGTTCCTGCTCGGCCAGCTCATCCGGCTTGCGCGAGAGCGCCGTTCGCTCGTAGAGCATCGAGTCGATCCGACCGCGGAGGGTCCGGACGCTCCAGCCCTCGACGCGACACATCTCGGCGTAGAAGTCGCGCTGAAAGGGTTTTGAGAGCGGCAGGAGCTCACGGAAGTGCGACCAACTCAATTGGTGCGACAGTGTGGCGACAATCTCCGGGTCGGGAAACGCCTCGGCGAACTTCATCATCCGGGTTAGGTTGGTCCGCTCATAGCCCCGGCCGAACTCGCTCACCAATTGGTGCGACAGCGTCGCAACAATCTGCTCGCCGTAGCCTGCCCGCTCCGAACCGAGTACCTCCCTACGCGTCCGGTCGCCGACCTTCCAATAAAGCAGCGTCAACCCAGCGTTCACCGCTACCGCAGCTTGACGTCCGGCGACGATGATGAGTCGGCGTAGGTCCTCGACCAGGTCTGCGGGGATCAGGCGTTCGGGCAGGTTCGCGGCTGGGGTAATTTCGCTCATGAGTGTCAAGGGTGGATCTCAGGTCATTGTGCAACAGGCTGTTGCACAATTGAGCTGCCGAACTCGATTGGGCTGCAATCAGCGTAGCACGGCTTTACCCCCGACAATCTACATTGTCGTGGGTAACGCAGAGCAGCCATAGCTTGGAACGAGCATAGAGACCTCTCCTCCAAACCGCAGCTCGGTGCTGGAGAAATAAGAAAGCGCCGATGGGGGCTAAGCCTCTTTTTCTCCATACCAGTCTTCATGGGGGGACACCTTCCCGCATTGCATGCACTGCGTCACAGGCCACTGATACGAACAAGCGGGGCACCGTCCGCGCGAGGTGAATGTGTTCCAGACATTTCCGCAGCGGCAACCCCACACGTTGCCTGTTTTAGGACGCCATTGACACTCCGGACACCGCACAGGTGCCCCATCAACGATCATGGCTGGGCCGTCCGCCTCAGGTAAACGCCGCACCTTGCCCCGAAGTCGACCATGTTGCACCTTAGTCTGACGCCGAGAGGAATTAGGCATCTCCGTCAGTCCGGCCACCGCAGCTGCGAACTCAATACGAGCCAGCAATTGCAGGTCTTCATCGGGAACTCGCGCCAGCAAATCCCGCTTTTCAAGTCCCCTCCGTCTACCAGCATGGTAGAGAACGCTGCGGAATCTTGCCGCCGAAGGCCACAGCACTTTGGGAGCAAAGTTTGGTGCTTCTATATCGGTATCCTCCCGATATAGCTCCTGGGCAAGCTCCATAGCGCGGTCAAAGTCTCCGTCCTGCAATGCGAACTGGAAGGCGATATCCTGTGAAGCGCCGGAGCCGATATAAGCACGACCGCCGCAGGTCGGCCCCCCTTCAAGCTTGCGGCGCTTCTGCTCTTCTTCTGCTTCCTGCTGAATCGAATCCCATCCATTGGGATAACGTCGCGCACCCGCCGCCAACTGCTCATGCGTCGCAATCAGCTCTGCCGCAAGTGTAGGGTCCAGGGGTCGCAAGATATGGAGGATCTCAAAGAGCATGAACTCCCGACCCGACGTAAATAACAGCAACCCATTGTCGAAAGAGCCCTGCATTGGCCATTCCGAATCGTTCAGGGTAGATTCAACAACGGAGTGCAGAATTGACAAAGCTTCTATAGCAGGCACCACCGTCCAGTACCTTCCGAAAAGCTTAAGGAACTCGCGTTCTTTTGTCTCGTGCCATGCTTTGACAGCCTTCCGCATCACTGCCAAACGTTGCGTCTGATCCTCGCAGTCGTGAAGTATGTTCATTGCGAAGAGAAAGGGAAAGGATTCTGCAGGCCCATCCTGCAGGACAAACTGACGTGCGGCTTCAGCATGCCCATGCTCCAGCATCGTTTTCCCCAGCATCCATCCGGTATGTCCTTGGGGAGCTGTCGATTCCTCTGGTATGCCAGGCAATAATGAAGGCTCAACCGCTGCTGCAAACACCCGGGCGTGATCAAACAAAACTGAGCGTTCTGGCTCTGGCAATGTGCCGATCTCTTCCAGCGCCATTTCCAGCGTGATCCGTCCCTTAGCGCGATCGGCAACGGCTTCGACCCGTGCGATACGCAGTTTTGCCGCTGCCCGTACTAAAGGCGCTGCACTCTCAGCCTGTTTTCGCGACTGCCGTAGCAATTCAACGACGCTCATTCTGATTAGCTCCAAAAAGCTACGTGCTTGTCCTTAGTAGCCTAGGTTGCGGCAGCAGCTGGATGATATCTCCTGGTCGGCCCACCCTTTGTACTGTCTGAAACCACCGTTTCAGATGAGTACGCATCTCGCCGCCGCTGACCGGCTGAAGTGCTCCAGCCGGTCACCCCTAGCCCCCGAACACCTACTGCAGTGGGACATCCTCCTCAAATTCTGAGGCCTTATATATTCGTGCGGTGCTGCCTTCGCGTTCCCACCACTCGGACCACTCGGCGGCTTCAGTTCGCCGGTTACGGTTCGTCTGATCCTGTGCAACGCTATGGTGGGTCAGGACGTGCAATGCGTATGAAGCGCGATCGCTTATGTTGATGTCTGGACTGTTCAGATAATTCAGCAACACCGGGATTGCGTCGCGAGAGCCAGTGGCTCCCATCGCCATAATCGCGTTGCCAGCAGTGAACTCCCGGTCTGGACTCCGCGCAAGGGTGACCAACATAGGAAGCGCTTTATCGCCCCCAAGCTCTGCCGCATCTTCGGGGAACGAACTATTTTGGGCGTTCTTTACGGCTGCGTCACGCAACAGGGGATACCACCGCTGATCGTGGGTATCGGCCAGATATTGAGCCGCCTCAAGTTGCTCATTCGTAGCTGGCCCCTGCATCAGCTCGGCCATCTTTTCCATGCTTCTCGTCGTGTTTAGGCGGTGAAATGCAAGGGGAGCATATCTTCTAAACTCGGGTTCGTTGGCGAAGCCAAACAGGGCATTCTCCAGCGACGGAGGAGCTAGACTCGCCAAGATCCTGGCAGCCTCTATCCGCTTCTCTCGGTCGGTTGAATGCAGGGCATCAAGCAACGACTGAAGTTGATTCGGTGCGACAGTATCCTCTCCGATATGAAAACGCAGCTTTACGTCCGAATCTCCTGCGGTTTTATTCCACATACCGGAGTGCTTGGCCTCTACCCAGTAGTCGCCGGGGAGATTGATTTCATGAGAAAAGTTCAGCAAGAACCGTTCCGTATATGACTCGCCGGGGCGCAGCGTTCTCGGCTGTGCAAGTGGGCCGTTAGATACACATCCCACAGATGTAGGACTCGGATCACTTGAGACCCTTATGGAGTGGCCAGAGCAGCCCGGTTGTTCCGGGTTACGAGTGTTGATGATTTCTACGGCTTCCCGTCCATCGTTCGTGATCCGGTAGTAGAGGAAGATCGGTTCCCAGCGAGCAAAAAACGTCTTCTCCAAATAGAACTGCCCCGTGAGCTGCCCAGACGCGGCGACTGACCCTAAAAGCCACAGACCAGCGAGGATCAATCGGGATCTCACGGCCCAATCATATCCCTTCGGGTTAGGCCCTTATAGAGAGACAGCTTTTCACGCATGATAATCATCGATGGCCGCGGTGCGGCCGCACCTGAGGATGAGAAGGGTTTCGTTGACCTGAGCGGCGGATTGCTGCAGACTTCAGGTGCGAACAGGTAAAGGGTCGCGGACTTATTGGTGGTTTGACCCCGAATGATAATCTGACCCGCCGGCGGCTCACGTACCCCTGACTGGTGCCTCTTCTGAGCCCGTAGAACAATATGCCCAACTCGCCACCGGCTGCTTGTCCGCACTGGAGGAGTGGATGATCGAAGCGGTTTTGGAGCGATGCGCCGGCATCGATGTAGGCAAGAAGTTCGTCGTGGTCTGCGTCATGACAGGCGAAGCTCAAGGCGAACCCCGCACACAGATCAGGAAGTTCGGGACGATCGTCAGCGAGCTGCAGCGTCTCGCTACTTGGCTGGAAGCCGAGGGGTGTACTCATGCGGTGATGGAGAGCACCGGGAGCTACTGGAAGCCGGTCTTCAACCTGCTGGAAGCCCACGTTCAGGTCATCCTTGCGAACGCTGCCGACGTACAGAACAGGCGCGGCCACAAGACCGATCCGAACGACAGCCGGTGGCTTGCTCATCTGCTGCGTCACGGCATGATCCGGCCGAGCTTCATCCCGCCGCTTGCCATCCGTGAGCTACGAGACCTTACGCGTCGCCGAAGGCAGCTGATCGGTGAAAACTCGCGAGAGCGAAATCGGGTGCAGAAGGTCCTTGAAGATGCGAACGTCAAGCTCGGTGACGTACTCTCCGACGTCTTCTGTGTGTCTGGCAGACTGATGCTGGCAGCGCTTCTTGATGGTCAGATGACCGCTGAGCAGATCGCCGATCTGGCCAAGAAGAAGGCTCGAGAGAAGATCCCACAGATCACAGCTTCCGTAGCCGACCATCGGTTGAGTGAACATCAGCGCTTCCTCATCCGGCATGCTCTTCGTCATCTAGAGTTCCTCGATGAAGAGGTGGAAGCGCTCAACCGCGAAATCCGACGGCGCATGGAAGACCCTCCACTTGCCGAAGCGTTCCATCTGCTGCAGAGTATCCCAGGCATCAAGGAAGAATCTGCCGCCAGCATCCTCGCGGAGGTGGGCGCTGACATGGAACAGTTCCCGACGGCAGCGCAACTCAGTTCTTGGGCCGGGCTCTGCCCGTCCAACCACGAGAGTGCTGGCGTCAAAAAGAGCGTTCGTACGAACAGGGGAAACGTCTGGCTCAAGACCACGCTGACGCAGAGTGCATGGGCCGCCACCAATCGCAAAGGTTAAAGGCTGCAGTCGCGCTATCACGCGCTCAGAGCTCGATGCGGAAACAAGCGTGCCATCGTGGCACTCGGACACACGCTGCTCAAGACCATCCACGCTGTTCTATCAGCGAAGAAGCCATACCGAGAAGATACTTCGATCACGCGGGAAGACCGCGATATCGAGCGGGCCCAGCATCATCTACGCTGCCTCAAGAAGCTTGGCTACAACACGTTCGCGGTCGAGTAGAGCCGCCTCTTCTCAGAACAATGTCCTTTATCATGCATAATGGGGCGGTATCATTGCGCTAGTGTGATCGGCCTCGGTATTTTTGGACCAGATGAAATGTTAGTCTTCGACCAAAACCTGACCTGAAAGGGAGGATTTTGGATGAGGAAGAAGCGCTTTTCTGTGGAACAGATGATTGGTGTGTTGAAGCAGGGGGAGGTGGGTGTACCTGTTGCGGAGTTGATCCGGAAGGCTGGGATCAGTGAGCAGACCTTCTATCGACGGAAGTCGAAATACGCTGGGTTAGAGGTGGACCAGGTTCGTCAGATGGCACAGCTCCAGGAGGAGAACCTGCGGCTGAAGAAGCTGGTAGCGGAGCTGAGTCTGGACAAGACGATGTTGCAGGATGTGCTCTCAAAAAAATGGTGAAGCCTTCGCGGCGTGGACCGATGGTCGATCGGTTGATGAGCAGCTATGGCGCGAGCGAACGGCATGCCTGCCGTGTTCTGTGCGTCACGCGCGGAACGTATCGCTATCGGAGTTGCCTCGATCCACGAACGGAACTGCGGATGCGTATCCGTGAGATCGCTCAAGCACGAGTGCGCTATGGATACCGCAAGATCCGGGTTCTGTTGAACCGCGAAGGCTGGGATGTTGGTAAGTATCTGGTGTACCTGTTGTGCAAGGAAGAAGGGCTGATGCTGAAGCGTATGAAGCCGGCTGGCAAGCGCAAGGCCGCTCGTCTGCGCGAAGAGAAGGTTAAGCCAACCGCGCCGGATGAGGCATGGAGTATGGACTTCGTGGCGGACCAACTACAGGACGGCACCCGCTTCCGTTCCCTGACCATCGTCGATGTCTATACGCGGGAGGCAGTGGCGATCGAGGTTGGTCAGAGCTTGAAGGGCGACGACGTGGTGCGCACTCTGAACAAGATGAAACTCGACCGTGGCGTCCCCAAGGTGTTGTTCTGTGATAACGGCAGCGAGTTCACCAGTCACGCCATGGACTTGTGGGCCTATCAGAACGGGGCAAAGATCGACTTCTCAAGGCCCGGCAAGCCGACTGACAACGCCTTCGTAGAAAGCTTCAATGGGACCTTCCGCGCCGAGTGCCTGAACACCCACTGGTTCATGAATCTGAAGGAGGCAAAGCATCTGATCGAAGCCTGGAGACGCGAATATAATGNGTCGTCCTCACGCATCTCTCGCGGACAGGACGCCAAGCGAGTTCGCCAGCCAGTACGCGGCTAGCCGCGTACTGGCTGGAACCTAAACCGGTCGAAGACTAACTCTGACCTTGGTATAGAAATGCTGGGCCCTTCATCAATGCGCTACACTAGCGATCCAACTGGTACAAAACATCGAGCAGACCAGAAGCAAGCGGTGCTGAACGCGCTGATTGCTCCGCCATTCTCGCCCACCAAAGTAACCTAATGCTTAACCCAAGGCGCGACGATCACAGATTCATACTCTGCTGCTGCGTCTCACTTCACTGGACCGGTACCGCACCGACGTCAGCCTTCAGAAGACGCTATGGTGCGCACGTGAACTTCCCTTTAGCCGTTTCAAGCCGCCCGTGCTTCTTTATGGCATTCGGTTTCCCGACCGCCTCTTTTCGGACTTTCTGGCCTTTGCCTACCGTTCATGGGCTCGGGCATCAAGCTCGAGCGGGGCATCGGCATAGCCGACAGTGGCGATTTGTCGCAAGTAGATCGGCAGGAACGCCCGAATCGAACCATACCGCTCATATTGATAAACATGCCGACACTCATGAGATAAAATCCGCAGATTCATTGCTTCTTTCACAATGAGAATGCTGTGCCCGAGTGTTAGGCCTGCCGTATGGGGACCAAGCAGATCGGTCTCAATAGCGGCTCTCTTTAGAAAAGAATTATCTGGCATGGGAATTCGATCGACTAGCATCACGCGGATCAGTTCAGGTCTTCGCACGCCTACCTCCCCCGCCATCGATTGATCCGATTCGCCCAGAGGATCGCCTTCTTCAGTCACCCTCCGCGACTGTAGTTCCGCCCACGCGATTGCGCTCGGCAAAAGTTCTGGAAGTGCCACTAGCAAATCAAATTCCATCGTGCCTCTCAAGTCGCGGAGTCGAATCCAAACAGCAGCATATTACAAGCACATTGCCTCGCCAGGCAGTATTTGCGAACAAGTGGGGGCGCTCAGCCGTCCACGTGAGCGTTGATTGCTGACAGGGCGAGAAATCAGTCGAAGAACAGCGGATAAGTTGGAATCGCGCACCCTCGTTTGGGAAGTCCTTCGACGACAGTGCACTGAGTGTTACTTGCCGATGGTGGCGGATACAGCGCCGGCGCGAGTTCAGAGAAGGTGACAGAGGAGGACATTCTGTCACTTCAACTCGTGGGTCATCTGCGGCTCTACCTCCCTGACTAAGGGGGTGATGTCTTCAATCGGGAGCTCCTCAGTGAGCAGGTTAGACGCGTTAGGGGTTGGATACGCTCCAGGACAGAGCCGTTCGTCATAGACGCAAGAAGGTGCAATCAAATTCCCCAGCGAGCGTTCCGGCGGTGCAGGTTGTAAGTGAAGGGGATGAAGCAAAGAGATCGGAAGGACCTGTGGCGGGATTGCGAAAGCCTCGTGCCTATGGTTCGACCCTTATCTGAGTGACAACCCTTTACTTTGAATTAGAGAGAAGAAAAACCATGAACCAGCAGCAGAACGTTCCGCCCACGCCGCCAACCGTAGACTTCAACCCTGAGTTTCGCCGCCTGATTGCTACGTGGGAGCGGGGTGACGACCCATCTCAAACTCCACCGATTCTCCTCGTATGGAACGACGGCGCTCTCGGCACCCTCGCAGAGTTCCGACGCTATCAAGTCGACACCCATCTCTTCCGCCAAAGCGGCAGCGGGGAGATCGAGCAGCACATTTGCCCCGACATCATCGCCGCTGTCGAGTTCGATGACGATCTGAACGATTGGGTCGTCCGAGGGAACGGCGTCGAGACCGGTGTGTTGGGCCTCCCTCATCCAGACGCAAGCGACGATGAAGTTCTCTCTCTCGTCTACACCCGTGACCTAGTCTACAGATCCAAATTAGTCCGAAGGGAAGGTTGTGTGAGTCGAAGGACTAACTGACCAAGTCTCTTTAATCAGCCGTCCGAGCGATCATAAACGTCTCTGACTACCTGGCTGGACGTCGTTTCACACAGTCTAGCCAGGCTCGGGGCCACGCTCAGCGCATGGCCTCGGAATGGACCACTTTTAGAGTGCCTCACTTGAAATCAGGAGAATACCCATAGTGATCGACCCGACCACGCAGCATACCCGCGCCGTATACATCGACCTTGAATGGCTGTGCTGGCACTCCCCGCCTCCTCCCGGCCTTCGGCAGGAGATTATCGAGATAGGAGTAGTCGAGATGGATCTCGTCACCTTGTCGTTGATCAAGGAAGCGTCGTACTTCGTTCGACCCCGGCGGTGGGGACTGAGCGCTGAGTGCGAACAGCTCACCGGTATCACCCGGCAGGATATCCTCTCCGGCAGGCCGTTGCTCGAGGTGCTTATGACGATCGCGGATACGTTTCAATTGGCCGGGATGCCATGTTGCTCATGGGGAAACGACTTCAAGATGCTCGCTGAAGCGTGCCATCACGAGCGGCATCGAAATCCATTTGAGCGCCCAGTTGATCTAGCATGGATGTTCGGCGACCTCTTCCTGACCGAGCTAAACGTAAGCCTGAGAAATGCGGTCCAGATGCTGGGGTTGCCCTTCGATGGCATCGTTCATGGTGCGCTCCCAGATGCAAGAAATGCGGCTCGGGTCCACGCGGAGCTCTTGAGAAGAGTCCGGCCATCTATCCCTCATGCCGCCACAATGCCAAGCGACGCAGTGTCTGAAGTCTCTGACTTTACTAAGAAGCTAGCAGCGAGTCTGAAATAGCCCGCGCGTTGAGATAGTGGTCAACACGGCCAGCCGTGAGAAAGTCTAAACATCGTGAGCCTCAGGAAACGTACACCTTTGTCGAAAGCTCGCAGCCGAGCTCTTACGATCGTCTGCATAGCCGATACCCATGAGCTTCACCGTGAACTCGACGTCCCTTATGGAGACATACTCATTCATGCTGGCGATTTCACGATGATGAGTCGAAGTGCATCCGCCATCGCCCATTTCGACTCCTGGTTGGGTGAGCTTCCACATCCCTTCAAGGTGGTTGTGCCTGGCAATCACGACTACTACCTGGAGGATGCGAGGTTGGCATCCCAGCGTATTACAAACGCCTCAGTACTGATCAACGAAGGCATCGAGATCAAGGGGTTGCGCATATGGGGTTCGCCGACGACATCCCTTTATGGAGGCGCATTCGGAATGAGCCTCACTGCGGATCGAAGGAAGCTCTACGCCTCCATCCCAGCGGATGTCGACGTGCTTGTCACGCATGGGCCACCCTACGGCATCCTCGACGTTCCTCTCGGAGCATCGATCCATACAGGCTGCCAGGAGCTTCTTGAGGCGGTGCGTCAGAAAGAGCCGAGGCTGCATGTTTTCGGCCATGTCCACGGAACTTATGGAATGACGAGCAGCGACAACACTCTCTTCGTAAACGCTGCGTTGTTGGGACTCGATGGGAGTATCGCGCATCCTCCGGTAGTGCTGCAAATCAAGCAGAGCGGTAGGGATGAGCGATGACCTCGACAGATCAACAAAGGAGATGACGCATGTGACGGAGCGCGAAGCCGTCACGGCGGTGCAAGCAGCACTAGTCTGGCGAACCCGACCAACCGATGTGAGCCTGTCACTTGCCGGATTCAAATCGCTGACTACCGTTCGTCGACAAGTCACAACTCTCATAGGGACATCAAGAAGAGACAGCGCACCGCCGCTCGGTGCGCCCTTCGGCGGCAGTGCGCTGGGCTCTACTTGTCAGCGGGGAGCGCCCGCACGACTATCGCAATTTCGGCAAGGAAGATAGAAGCCGCGTCCGGCGTCCTCAGTTTCCGCATTAGCTGCGGCTTGAGCTTCTTGACGAAGGCGAGGATGTCTTCTCTGCTGGGAAGAGGACGTTCCTCAGTGAGGAGCTTTTCCGGCTGGGGTAACTGCGCAGCATCCCATCTCTGAACGTACCGATCGGCAGTCGACTTCGCAATTCCTCGTCCCCGAAGGAACCTGGACCATTGGCCGTCACGACCAGTTCCGACGAGCAGCTTTTTATACTGAGAGAACTGCTCGCCAAGTCTCATCTTGAGACCGTTGAGTTCCGCGCGACCACCGCGAACAGTGGCGGCTTTTTCTTTGTGCTCGGACCAGAGATCGTCGATTGTCTTCAGGAAACCCAACTCTTCGTCGGACAACTCCTGCTGTTTGATGCGAGGAGAGCGAGTTCCAACGGGGGGAAGATTGGCGGATAGACGAGCCATTTTCTTTTGGTACCGTTTCGCTGCTGCCCCTGCATCGGGGACAGGTCTCCGGAGAGACGTTCGCTGAGGATGTTCCTGGCCGATGTCGAGTTTGGCGTTGCCGCTCGTCTTCTCCGACCCAGAAGTGACTGAAGGATGTGTGGGCGTAATCGCATCGGCTCCGCCGTCCTGAGACTGCGCCATGTTGGGCGAGAGAGGGGGTCCTGATTTGGCCTCCACCTGAGGCAAGACCGGTATGATCGCGGATCTCAGACTGGCAGCGTTGGTGGGAAGACTGGTTAGGGTTGCTGTTATGGCTTCGTCAACTATCATCGGGATCTCCTGAATCACGTACTGATGTGGTGCGGGTGTTTCCGAACGTTGATACCTCCTGGTAGCGGTTTCACCCTTTATCTCTGAGGCTTTTTTAAGTACCTCAGGCGTGACACCTCGGCCTCTCAAGGAGACGCGCACGTGCTAACCCGCTCCTCGCCCGCAACGTCGCTGGGGAGGAACATTAGGCCAAGATTCCCTGGTGGAGGCAACAGAAAACGCCGTCAGATTCCCCAAAAGCCGCGTCAGCGGTGCAGCTTATCAGTAGGGCGACAGTTGTTTCCGTGAACTCCCGAGAACCAAGGACACGGCCTCGGGAAGATGGAACGCACCGACGCTAAAACCGCGACGTAACCGAGGAGAAAATTATGGACGGCCCCACATCAAACCCTAAAATCATCGATGCCTTTCTAGCGTCGCTCGCGGCCTTCGCCACGAGAAAGGAACGCTATGGAACGCTCGATTGCGACAGGTGCGTCGACTTCTTCGAGATCGTTCGATCGCTGGCATCACTGAATCATGGCTCCCATCAATGGGCCTACCATATAAGTCCCGCCCTCGACTTCCCCAATGCTGGGAGACGTGCAACACGTTACCTGCTTGTTGCCTACTCAAACCCCGATCCAACCGGAATCCCAAACCATCTCTGCTTCTGTGTTCCACTGTTCTTTCGGAGCCCAAGTCGTCCAGACAAGCCGTCAATCGTGGCCTGTTTCGACATCGAAGCTATTACTCCTCTCTCGCACGGTCTCTATTGGGAGAATGACAGACTTGCAGGCGACTTCCTGGGCGACTTCGATCTGTTCTACGAGCCGCTAGCGAATCTGTTCTGGAACCAGGACTCGAGCAGCGTATCACCGAACACGGAAGTAATTCAGGCTGAGCCGCAGCCTGATCGGATGAGCATTGAAGGCGTCACCTACCAAGAGTCAATCACTGCACTACTCTGGCGGTGGGTGCTCTCGAAAGAGGAGCTCGAGAGAGAGATCGACCCGTACTCGCCGAACTAGGTCAGAACGGGTGGCTCCAGCTTCTGGAGAACGACCCTCAGGTATTCCGGACATTCACTTTGACCAAAGCAATGAGACGCATACGACTGAGATCGCACAGGTCCTCTCAATTTCTCACCTCAAAACTCCCAGACGCCCATTCGTAGGCCTCATTTATCTCCTTCAGTCTTTCCGTCGCAGCCGCATGCAGTTCAGGAGCCATCCCCTCCAGCCGATCAGGATGCCAAAGCACTACCTGGCGGTGATACGCGGCCTTGATTTCCGAATTAGAGCTGTCTGCGGTTATACCTAAGACTTCACGATATCCTTCGTGGAGCTCCTCCTCTAGGTTGGCAATTTGGCTCTTCATCCCTTCAATATGGTCATTGACCAACTCGCGCTTCGTCCTTGAAGCATCTCGGATCTCCTTGATGAGCTCCGCAAGCCGTTCCGAGTCGCCTTCAGCGGCGATGTTCGCAAAATCGATGTACATGTCACGCAGGCTATGCCGGTCGGGATGCTCCATCGCTGCCAATAGTCTCAATACTTGTGCGTCGCCCGAGTCTTCGCTCGTTGAGGTTTTCGCAAAGTTCACGATTAGATACTCGGGCATCGTCGCAATTTCTGAGTCGAAACTGGCCGCACCGAATGCGTGAATCAATTCAACCTGCTTCCAAGAAAGACCTGCTGAATCATCTGCGAGATGGCCCAGGATTTTGACAAGGTCCGTGAGGATGATTTTCGCTGGGCTAACCCTTTCAAGCCCGTCGTCTGAGGCTAGGCGTCCCAGATCCTGAGCGATCCGTAGTCCACATGTATAACTGCTTGCATACTCTGCGAGACGAGCGACTTCAGGCGGGCATGAGGCCCTTAGTTGTCCGCGTCTCCAGGTCCCAACTGAGTTGGCCCACAGACTGTTTACGATTATGACGAAGATCCATATCAACAGAATCCCTAGGAGTATGAGGATGGAATGCTCCCACAGCCAGTCGATCACGGACATCTACACGCTCCCTTTACCGTGGCATTTGGAACAGATACCTGATGCTGAACAGAACGTGCAACTGGTTCTATTACCGATGGGGCCATAGCCTGGATAGCCGGTCTTGCCGGTCCCGGAGCACTGAGGACAACGCCCATTGCCTTTGCACTTGTTGCACATGTTGCGTCCTCTTCCTTGATGATTCGCGTATGCCTGAATTCGAGCTCTCAGCATAACCGGATGCTGAAGGCATGGCAACCGACATCTGTCTTCAGCTCGGCAAGCGCATCAAGTCGTTGCGCAGAGCTCGCGGCTGGAGACAGATTGATCTCGCTGCTCACGCCGAACTCAGCAAAACACATATCTGCGACCTTGAGCTCGGAAGGCGCGAGATTGGATTGAGGGCACTGGAGAGGATCGCCGCTGCGCTCGATACCCAACCCTCGGAGCTGCTGAAGGCCATCAAGCACTGAGAGGATCTGCTATCAGTGCTGTAGCAACATCCGCAGCGAGCTCTTCGCAAGTGACCAACGCTCAGGCGGGATGAGAGTATGGATCGGATCCGCACGCCTCTCCGGTTTCTTTGGTGGAGACGCGTTTGACTACGGCCATCTGGTCTGAGCCTCGACTTTAGAGCAGCGACTGAGGTCTGTTGAATGAGGTTACAGAAAGGCCGTAGCTCCGATCAGCAGTGTCCAAAGCGAATCATCTGCAGCTCATGCTCGTGGCATGCCCTGCGGCCCAACTAGACTGACAATATCGGCAATGATCGAGGGAGACGTGAAGTTGAACATCGTTGGATCAAAGGAAGCAACGCAACACTCCCACTTCTGCGATTACGCTGGGCACACATGGGAATGCGCAGGGACTGCTCAGCGTTCGCTCACAGGCGGATCAGAACCATCGCTCTGTATGTGCCAGGTCCATCAGGTGCCGATGTCAGAGGGAGATCACAGTGAATGCCCCGTCGAGTTACTTGCCTGCCCCGAACATCGGGACGAGCAACTCAAACAGATGGCCGCAGCTAGCAGTAGTCCCACAAGGACCGAGGACACGCTTGCGGGACAGAGCGCAGTGTTCAAAGATGGTGACGGCGAGCCGATCGTTGGGTTCTGTCTTTGGTGCGGCAACGACTTCTACTCCATAGATGAGATGAACACGCATAACGCTGATGGCATGCTGGCTTGCATCGGTTTCCAAGAGATGATGAAGGATGGCGACTCAAACGATCTGCAATCAATCTTCGAGGTGTTGTCGATAACAAGCGTTGAGGGTTGTTAAGATAGACGATCCACGCCGGGAGCTCCATTGGCTGTCCGATCATTGCTCGCGCGACTCTCCTTCCAAGACCTGCTGTCAGCTTTCTTCCGAGACGCCACGGCCACCTAATGAGCGGCTTAGAAGCTCCTCGCGGAGGAGCTTCTTTTTGCCATCGCCTTGCGGGCATCGCGGAGATAGGTTCTCGGTTCGTTAATGTCAGAGATATGGGTGGACGAGCTCAACTTTGCCGGTCAAATGTTTGCCACGATTGGCGCTTCAAATGCAAACGGCCATCTGAGCCCAGCGTCGACGTCCGTTCGAGAACCACAGTCACCGTGACACCTACCTACTCCTCATTAGGGATCGGTCAATGCAGCCGACACCCCCCTGTGCGAAGGGTCAAACACGCAACGAGCCATCGCCTTCTTACCAAGGCTACCAACTCGCCACCTCGCACCCAGCCTCAGTTCCCATGCCGACCACGAGGAGGCGAGTTGACCAACGCTGATCGAGGCATCGGTCGTTAGAAGAGGCCCCCGCACCAGTCGCTGGTCTGCCCAGTCTTCGCTGTCCCCGAGGTTCTTGTCGCCTATGCCGCGACCTGCATGCGCGAGGGCGAAGCATCGCGGATCACGGATGACCTCTCCTTTCGGTTGATTGCAAAGGAGATAGGAGTGGTGTATTGCAGGGCAATTGGGTGGACCGGATTGCCCTGCAATACACCCACAGGGCTGGAAAAGAGACTTACACCGCCGGTTGCGCGATACACGAATCGTCCCTCTTCCGTGTCAGGTGTCAGGGTGATTGGAGACATCCTCTTCTGGAGTTCGTTACGCACGAACTCTGGCTCACCGGATAAGAGATCCAAGAACGACTGGGCATTCTTATCCAGGAAGCTGCGTATCTCTTCCTCGCTGAAGTCGGGTAGCGTCGTCTCGATCATGCCATCCAGCCTCTCGTTGATGCGGTCGATCCGTACCTCCGTTGAATCCAGATCCGCGAGTAGAGATCTTGAATGCCCATTTGCCCTGATCGCCGCCAGGAGGTTGGCCTGTTCGCCTAGCAAGACTCTTCTGGCTTCGACGAGCCCCAATCGTTCTTTCTCCACGGTGGCCTGTTCGAGACTTCGGCGCATCTTGGTCGAGTTGACCTGTTCGAGGAGTTCTCGAACCATCTCGTCGCGAAGACTCGTCGAGGTGAGCTGCACGGTAAGAGCTGACAGGAAGGCAGACTCGAGCAAATCGACCCGGATCGTGGTCTTGTTTGAGCAGGTCAATCGATCACGGTGGGCAACACAGCCATAGCGGGCGGGTTTGTTACTCGTGATGTTCATGCGCCCTTCGCAGACACCACATTTCAGCAAGCCAGAGAAGAGGTAGCGGCGAGCGTTTTCCGTCCGAGTCATACCTCCTTTGCGCTGTACGCCCAAACCCGTTGTGGCGCGTGCGAACTGCTCCTGTACCTGATTCCAGAGTTCGTCTGAGACGATGCGGAGCTCAGGGTGGTCTTGCCTAAGCCACTGAGATTCTGGGACTTTGAAGGTCGTCATCTTCCCGGTTTCTGGATCGCGCTTCTGCTCGGAACGTCCCCATATCGTCGTTCCGCGATACCGTTCGTTACGGAGCATCTCGCGGATTCCAGTCTTCGACCATGAGTGACCTCCGCACTTACGTGGATTCTGGGGAGGATGAATTCCTCGGTCGTTCAGCGCTGCGACGACGTCCCGAAGACTTACTCCCGCTGCATACAAGGTAAAGATCCACCGTACGATGTCGGCTGTTTCGGGATTGATGACCTGGCGTACGCCAACGACGTACGGACGTCCATAATCGCCCTTCCGAGTGAGGTCTTCCTCGGGAACATTGTCGTAACCGTAACATCCTCCGCCCGGGTTGTATCCAGCGAGAAAACGTCCCTCCCTACCGCGCTTAACCTTGAAGGAGAGCGACTTGGAGTACTGTTGGGCCTGCTGAGCCTTATTGTGAAATCCCTCTTCGAACGATCGTTCGCTTGAGTCGAGGCCTTCCTCGACGAAATAGATGAAGATGTTTCGGTGGGTCAGGATATCGACATATAGGAAGCAATCTGCCTTCTTACGGGCGAAGCGGGATACGTCATCCACGATGATGTAATCGAACGGTTTGGCCGCGCTCTTGGCTTCGGCCATCATCGCCTGGAAGCCGGGTCGATTGACAGTCGTCGTGCCTGACTTCTCTTTGTCAATATAAACATGCTGTTCAAGGATGACCCAGCCCTTCTGTTGAGCGAGTCGCCTGACGTTACGAATCTGGTCTTCGATCGAAGACTTATCCTGCTTATTAGAGGAGTATCGAGCGTAGACGGCGCACCGGATCAATCCGGCTGTTGGGTAGGTCGTGCAGTGCTGCGGGAGTTCTTGTGTATGCATGGTTGTGTCGGCTTTAGAGGCCGTCCTCCTTACCACCCGCACCGGTAGCAAGTTTTCGGGAGTTTACTTCCGTCGAGTCTTCACTCTCACCGCGTCGCTCCTGAAGAAAACGGCGTGCCATGATAGGCACCATGCACTCGCGCATGAATGTACGTATGGCTTCTGCATCGCCTTCTGCCTCTGGAATCGAGATCCGAGGTGAGGAGCTGCGGCGGACGACCGTAGGAACGACCTTTGACCGGGTCTCATTCGTCGGTGGTAGTGGAATGAGCGACCTTTGGGAGGGGGTTGCCATAGATCGCTCTATCCGGAACCCTGAAGTTGAAGGTGATTGGTGCGGACGCTCAGAGATGCTTTCCATACTCGCAACCTACCGAGCTGAAATCGCTGGTGGGGAATTCTCTCGCCGAATCGAGAGGTCTCTGCGAGAAGACAAGAGGTCGCGGATCGGAATCGAGGTCATTTCTCAGAGATGCTGCGGCTCGGTCCCGACCATAAGTGATGGTTGTTGTGCTCGAAAATGGCTATAAAAAGCGGAGCTGAACGCCGAACTTAGAAGCAATCGGTAACAGGCGCAGAGTCCGTCGTTCGGCGAGATATACCGAATACAAGCGAACCCGCACGAAGCTAATCGCGGCTAGGCTGCTTGCTCCCTGCGAGGAATTCCTCAAGGTCGATGGGCAGAAAGCGTGCTGTACCGATCAGCTTGCGGCTGTGAAGCGTGCCGTCGGCGACACGGTTTTGGATTGTGCGGATGGATGTGTCAAACAAACTAGCCACGTCAGAGTTGGTGTAGGTCGCCTGCAGTGTGAGTCCCTTGATGCGCAGCATGGACTCCAGTAAGGGGTATTCCGGGGTCATTGGATTGGCCCCCTAACGGCGCTTACCGCGCCATTCTTACGGGATCGTTGAGACGCTAATGGATAGAAATGAACTCGGCCGCGCATGTCGTGGACTCCTAATCGAACCCGTAAAAGGTTAGCTGCAGTTGATACCGACTCGGAGACGTTTCACTACATATTGAGGAAATATATTTTGGGCCCACATTAGAGGAGGCCACGGCCTTTGCATTTGGGCCTGATCGGCGCGATCCCAACAGCAGATGGTGCAATAGCTCCATCGGCTCGGCCACACTAAGCTGCCCGGTTGCCAGGACGTAGCTCATGCCACGCTCCGGCGGTGGTTAGTGGTGCGTGCCTCAATCCAATCCGCGAGATCGCGCGGGTCGAAGAGGTACGCATTACCGGAGCGGATGGCGGGAACACGCCCCGACCGAACCCACTCGCATAGGGTGCCGCGTGTCGTTTGGAGGAGGTTCATAACCTCGACCGAAGTGAGGAAGCTCTGACGAGCCCGTAGTTCTTCGCTGAGACTCATGTCCCGGGTATCCTTTCGCGGATGCGTGAAAAGTCATCCAGAAAGCGATACCTCGGCGGAGCGCTTTCGCCGTATATCCGAGCGATTTATTTTTAGATTTAAGAGGGCGCGGTAAGAAGCTCCTCACTGAGGAGCTTCTGGAGCGCGACGGGGAGAACAGGAGCAGGGTAACCCAGCCTCCGCCCCACATCTGGGGGTCGTTCTTCACCGCATGATCAGAGGAGTAGGAGAATGGACGACCGGCGACAGTTTTCTCCCCGCAGGTCGTCTTAGCAGGAGTCACGGTCCGCAAGGTCGGAAGCGTCAGTTCGTTCCGGGTGCCGCTCCCGTTACTGATCGGAATCGACACGTCCTCAAATCCGACATGGGGGTTTTGCAGAGGCGAAAGTGCGAAAGTCCTCGCCATGCCAAAAAGTAGTGCGAATGCGGCGTTGGTGTATTGAGGTGGGATCGCCGTGGTCATGCCGCACCACCAGCACCAAAGAAAGCGAAGCTCGAGTTGACCTGACCGCGGGTCCGCTCTGATCTCAGGTTTGCCGCCGCAAGATACTGCATTGTGGTCGCCAGGTCTGAATGACCGAGCCAGAGGCGAAGAGTCGAAGTGGGGACGCCTGCATCGTTATGAAGCGTAGCGAATGTCTTCCGGAACTTGTGCAACCCCCACTCCGCGCAGACTGCTGTCGTGGCGCAGCTATGCCCTGTCTTATTGACGCACTCCCCGCAGTTCAGACCGGCGCGAAACGCCAGAGTTTTAAGAGATCGAAGGAAGTGACCATTGGGCTTTCCGGTTGGCCCAGGGAAGACCAGCATCGACGTGCTC
>NZ_JAGSYE010000006.1 GCF_025685565.1 Granulicella aggregans | reverse complement strand
CCGATCACCGGCACAGTTTGAACGCTTGCGGCTATCGTATCGACCGCTAAGGGAGGCGTTGCGGGTGGCGCAGCCTTGCGACATCCGGCGATCAGTAAGAGATAAAGAGTCGCCGTAATTAGCTGACAGGTTCGACATTTCACGCTTCGCATCGGGCCCCTTCGCGGTCAACCGATAGAGCCGCAGCTTTAGAGTCCCATTGCTTGGGCGATGGGTCTGGTCAAATTAGCTCAACAAGAAGCGAGCGATTGTCGCGGGTGAGCAAATGAGCGACCATTTATTCATAGGAGCGCACAGCGCTATTTTCTACTTTGAGAAGCGGCGGTCGCAGAGCTACAGCGTTCTCACTAGCGTGAATGCCCTTATGCTGCTTTGAGCGTTTGTCCTCTGGACTCGATGCATGACATCAGATCAGTCCATGACTCAACGAAGGATGCAGCTGCTTCAACCTGAAGCTGAGCCGCCAGATCATCTATGTCGATGCCAGCCTCGCCGTACTTGGCGAGTACATCCTTATACTGTGCCGGACTGCTCGCGCTGACCGCTCCATGTTCAGCAAGGGCGTTGAGAGTCTTCTCCGGCATTGTGTTGACAGTAAAGGGCGCGGCAAGCGCTTCGACGTACAGCGTGTCTGAAGCCCTAGGATCCTTCGTTCCGGTGCTGGCAAAGAGCAGCCGTTGCGATCGTGCGCCTGAGTTGAAGGCAGCTTGCCACCTGGGTGAGGCAAGAAGGGACTGATAACTTGCAAGAGTTTCCTGCCCAACCGCGATGCCGAGCTGGTTGCGCAACGCCTGGGGTACGTTCTCAGCGACTGCAACGTCCCAACGACTCACAAAAAGTGAGGCGACAGAGCCGATATCCGCGTTCTGCCCGGCCGCGATGCGACGCTCGATCCCACGCAGGTATGCTTCAGCCGCCGCGACGTATTGGCTTGCGGAGAAAAGCAAAGTCACGTTCACGGGAACGCCTTGAAAGATTGCCTCCTCAATCGCGGGCAGCCCTTCTTTCGTGCCTGGAATCTTGATGAAGAGATTAGGCCGGGCTGCCCGCTGGTGGAGATCCACCGCCGCCGCAATAGTCTTGGACGTATCGTTGGCCAGCAGGGGAGAGACTTCAAGCGAAACCCATCCATCGACACCACTGGTAACCATGTGAATCGGGAGAAAGAGATCGGCGGCTTGTCTGAGGTCTTCGATCGCCAACTCGAAGAAGAGATCTTCGACTGCTTCGCCTTTGCGCAAGCCCCGATCGATAGCTTCGTCATAGTCATGGCTGTTCTTGATGGCATGATCGAAGATTGTAGGATTGGAGGTGAGCCCGGTAACCGACAGTTCCTTGACATAGCGGTCCAGTGTGCCGCTGCTAAGGAGGCCACGGGTAATGTTGTCAAGCCACAAGCTCTGGCCTATTTCGTGAAGTTTCTGAGTTGCTTTCATGATGTCCCCTTGCAAATGGTTGTCGTGATTCGTCCTTGTTGCTCGATAAGAGACGCATCACTCTTTCGTTTCAATGCGATCCGGATTCTGCCAATGACCGCTTGGAGGCGGTCAGCAGATCGACGGCCCTCGGTTCCCTGTGTGGCGCTCGTATGGATGGGCCGGGTGATAGTGTTTCAAGACTGGCTCGACCATAGCCTAGGCCTGTGCGCGCTCCATCTTGATGAGCGGAGAAGCAGGAAAGGGGAGCGGCCTGAACTATTAGCTCTCAGGACGCAGAGGATCGGGACCGGGCAAAATGTCCATGCCATACCGGCTCAGAAGCTCAGAGTTCGTCGCGAGGAACTCCATCGTCGGGGAACACCCTTGGGGGGAACAACGCGCTCGGGTGCCGGCATTGCCCACTCCACGACATACGCTTCGAGGCTGGCGGGCGTGTAGCCATTGAGGAATCGCACTGTTTCACTCTCCACGCGAAAAGCGTGTGGGGTATTCCGCGGGACCATGACGTAATCGCCGGTTCGCGCGGTCTTAATTTCGCCGCCGACCCAAAAGGTGATCTCGCCATCCATGATGTAATACGTCTCGTCGGACCAGGTGTGTTTGTGCGGACCTGGGCCCGAGCCCTTAGGCGCTACCTCCTCCATCAGGGAAAAGCGACCGCCTGTGTCGCTCGAATCCGCGAGGACGATCCACAATGTACCGAGCCACCAATAAGCCCGCGCAATGTCATTGTTATGAATGAAGAGTTCCGATCCAGACATCGGCGTCTGGGCATCTGGAGTGTTTGCGGTCATTGTGGCCTCTTAATAAATGGTGCGAGCACGGGTGTCTTCCGAGGGAGTGGGTCAGTCCAGCTCCTGGCCCGTCAGTTCGCCCTAGTCACTGGTATTCGAATGTTCGCAGGCATATCACGAAGGGTTCTAGCTTCGGTCGGCGCAGGAGTGACAGCTTTGGTCGGATCGCTTTCAGGGATTGGCCTTCGGTTACAGTACAAGGCTGCCCTTGAGGCGTTCCAATCAATGCCCTTCGAGCACTCGTTCCACATACCCTCGTAAAGCCATTCAAGATCTGCTAAGACCTGTTGAGGATCGGATGAGCGGCAAATATGCTCGTCGTAAAGGTAATCCTCCAGCGCGATTGGCACCTGACCGAGGATGAGAATTCGTATTCTCGGCCACTGTCTTCTGACAGTGGCGGCGACGGTCCCGAGCAGGCGCTGACCGAGACGATCACTCAGGATTGCTAGAGCGAATGCCTTTGTGTTGCGCAAGCTGAAGAGTTCGTCGAGACCGGTCGCCGGTGTGACACAGTACTTAGCTTTGGTTAGAAGGAGGGCTTTTGCGCTGAGTACACCGCTGTCCGGCTCCACCGCCAGAATGCCTCGCCAGGGTGCAACCTCAGCGACTGCAGCCGCAGTATGACGTTGTGCCAAGATGGTCGCGGAATGAAAGGTTGGGACAGCCAGAGTTGCCATGAGATCACCAGTTCAGATGCACTGCCGAGTATGCACCGCGCCGAAGAAGCATGGCTGTTTCATTTAGCTCACCCTCGCCTCACCGTTGCCAAATGCCGTCACGCAAGCTCTTGGCTATGCCTGAGCGCTTGCTGAGTTCCGGATTGCCGCATCCAGACCTCAGCGGTTGTCACTTACTTGGGGTGGGTCTACTTAACCCATGTGCTGACTTCGATAGTCACACCGCCCGGTGGAATGGAGTAGAAGCCATAGGCGGATGGGCCGCCACGCTGGATCATATCGGGTGCGGGTGCCTCGAAGTCGGCAGCTCGGATTGCGGCGTGGAGTTGGTTGACATCTTCGCGTGTTGGAACGATGAAGCCTGTGTGGAATCCGGGAGGGTATTGATCGCCGACGACGAGATGCTTTTCTTGCAGGAGGATGATCTCGAAGCCTTCGTCGTTGATGAGCCATGAAAGCTCGCCATTGCCGAAGACGCCGACTTGGCGGAAGGAGAAGACCTCCATGAAGAAGCGGCTGAGGTCCGCGACATTTCTTCCCGCTCGGTCAGCGTGAGCGTACGCTGCGACCAGCGAAGGACCGGCGGAGCAATCCCGCTGTGCTTCGCGCTGGTCGCTCCGGGCCACGTTTCACCAGAGGCAACAGCGGGTACCGAAGCAGTACAAACGAAGGACAAAGAATGGCCGTATCAGAGGCCCAAGGGGAAACAACCATGAGCAGACCTAAGATGCTGACGGCCTCGACCCAGGCTGGGCATTCGCGTAGCAGAAATGTCGTTCTTGAATCCGGGATCGTTGCGGACGCCCCGTGCTTTTGGGACCTCATCCAGAACCCGCGATAGTCATCGGACGGACGTCGTGAACTGCGAAGTGTGCGTCTCGGCAAAAACTCAGTACGGACCGGAGGCGGCACGAAGTTGTGCATTGACGGGGACAATCGGCGAGGACTGGCGCATGAGTTCAAGTTCGGAAGCTGATGGATACCTGAGTTTCCGCATCAGTTCCTGGAACCGGGGCTCGTCTTTCAGAGTTCTCAGATCCGCGTGCGACCCGCACTCAAGCACAAAGCTATCGTGTACCTCATAAGCCTCTTCCAGCAATTGCAATGCCTCCTGCCTCCGCCCCATTGCGATACAGGTCTTCGCCAGATCAGTCGCTGACACCTTGCCTTGCAGGTAATACTCTCTTTGCTTTGCGTATAAGCTCTTTAACAATCCGCGCTCGCCGCCTCGATCGAACCCGGTCTGCGCCGATGCCATGATGTCCCTCAGCACCTTGTCATTCGTGGTCTCCGCCACCTTCTTTCCTTCGGCCAGATAGCTCGGAAAGTCCCTCAACTCCATGCTGATTCCCATGAGTTGAAAATGAGGAGACCGAAACCCAGGGGCCGACAGCTCCACCTCCCTAAGCAGGTCCAGACCTTCCTGCCTTCTGCCGGCGTGAAACAACATGACGCCCTTGTCGGCCATAAGGCTGTTCGATGAGGGGTCCAGCTCCTGTGCCTTCTCCATCTCGGCGAGGCTGTCTTGAAAGCGCCCTTGTTCCACGATGGCGTTTGCGTACCACTTGTGCGCGGTAGGATCTTTCGGATCCAGCTCGATCGCGCGACGAAACTCCCTTTCCGCGTCGATAAAATTCCACATCCCGTAGTACTCGGCGAAGGCGAGCGCACGATGCGCCTCGGCAAGCGAGTCGTCGAGTGCGATTGCCTTCTTTGCCGCAACGATCGAGCGCGTGTAAGCCTCGCTGTCCGGCATAGTCGAGTACTCTCGCAGCAGGTTATAGGTGTCGGCCATCCCAACATATGCCAGGGCATAGCTCGGATCATGAACGAGCGCCTGCGTGAAATCGTCCAAAGCCCGGTTGAGACTCTCTGGCGTCCGCTGATTCCACTCGTAGCGGCCTTTAAGGTAGAGGTCATGGGCCTGTCTTTTGTCCGAATCGGATACCGGTGAAGCCTCCGCGCCGGTCGCTGGGCTGCCCGTCACGGCCTGGGGAGACGCGGCCTTCGAAGTCGACAAACTGCGATGATGGAGCGCGGCCATTCTGACCCCGGCACCGGCAACTAAGGCCAGAACCAGACCTGCCAGTGATAATGTCCAACTCCGTCTCAGTCCGGTTCGAACCCGCAGCCCTTCCATCGGCAGCCTAACGGACTCAAACAGATTATCTTCCGGAATTTCCGCAGGCTCCGCTGCGGAGGTCGAGCCGGGCGAATCGTCAGCCTCCTGGGAAGCTTCCTTGGCGGCCTCCGGATCTTGCGCGACGCGCGACTTAAGCCATTCATCCAGTTCGGCGGTATAAGCGTAGATTGTGGCTCGACCGGCACCCGGTACGCGATGGATCGGCAGCCCCCGCTCCACGTCCCAGCGCTTTACCGTCCTCTCTCCCCTTCCAAGATGGGACGCAACGTCTTTCCATCCATCTAGGCGCTTGCCAGTGGGCCCCAATTCCGCTTTAGTCACTTCCTTTGTAGGCGATCGCATACATTTGCAGTGAAATCTTTACGATTGGCACAAGATGGCCCGATCCGGCCCGATGGGGCACTTGCTCCAGCCGCCCCTCGCCATGATTATCGCCTCTAGCTTAGTAGGCTGCAATGCCTTGGTTGGGCCACCGCCGTTGTATTTCGCGATATCGACTTAGAGCTGCCGCTCGGCGCCACAAAGCTCCGCTCCAGCTACAGAATCTGCGAGCGTGGTCAAGCTGGTGTATTCAGACAACGCCCGGAATTGACGCAAAAGAATCAGGGAGCTCACCGTGTTCTGCTTTATCCAAAATCAGCTTCGCTTCGGCAACCGCGTAACTCGCTCTTTCAACGTCAAGACGTTGGTTGCTCTGATGACCGTTCTCTTCCTTGGGTTTACCATGCATGGGTTCGCCCAGTCGCCGTCCGGCAACGTGGTCGTCAGTACCTCCACCACCTGGCCGACCGGCACCTATCAAGTGACCAGCCTGACGGTAAACAGCGGAGCCACGCTTACAGTGGGCGGCGGCTCCAGCATCACGGCCAGCGGCGCGGTCCTGGTCACAGCAAGCTCAAACATCGTTCTGCAGAGCATCAACAACACCGCACAGGTGAGCGGCAAGTGGCAGGGCTCTGGTGTCATCATCACCGCCGCCTCGGTTGAAGTGGATAGCGGCAGTTCGATCAATGCCGACGGCCAGGGCTATGTGGCCAACGCCGGGCCCGGCGGAGCTCCTGTGGGTTCGAGCGACGGCGGCTCGTATGGCGGTCTGGGCGCGGTCCAGCAATATCCGATAGCTCCCGCGTCGCCCATATATGGGTCCGCGACCGCTCCGATCGATCTCGGCTCCGGAGGCGACTTTGGCTCAGGCAATGGTGCCGGCGGCGCGGGCGGCGGCGCGGTCCATCTTGTGGTCTCGGGGATACTCACGAACAATGGCACTATCTCGGCGGCCGGTGCCAACCCGTCCGGCATCGGTGGAGAAGGTTCAGGCGGCTCCGTCTACGTACAGACCGCGACGCTCGCAGGCTCAGGAAGCATCTCCGCGAACGGCGGCAGCGGCCAGCAGAATGGCGCCTTCGGCGGCGGCGGCGGTAGGGTCGCCGTCTATTACAACGCCGCGACGAGTCCGTTTACCGGCTTCGCCGCTTCGACAGCGAGCGGCGGCAACGGGTCCTTCAGCCCAGGCGCGAACGGCACCGCCGGATTCTTCGACACGTCCACAACAGACGCCGGGCTGACCGTCTATCAAAACTTCGTAATCCCAGCTGGTACGACGGTCAGCTACAACTCCGTTACGGTGCAGACTGGCGCACTGCTGACCATCGGAGGCGGTTCCACGATCAATGTGGACACCGCGTTGAAGGTCACCGGAACTATCGTCGCGCAGGCGATCAACAACAGCGCAGAAGTCAATGGGGCATGGGCCGGTGCGGGCGTAACCTTCAATGCCGCCTCGGTTCAGGTCGATGCCAGCGGCTCAATCAACGCGGACGCGCAGGGCTACATCGTAAACGCCGGCCCCGGCGGCGCTCCAGTGGGTTCAGGCGATGGTGCCTCGTATGGCGGTCTGGGCGCAACTGGCAATGGATCGACCCCCGCAGTACCTTCTCCTGTCTATGGCTCCGCAACCGCACCGGTCGACCTCGGCTCGGGCGGCGACTCGAACCCGAGCCAGGCGAGTACCGGCGGAGCAGGCGGCGGCGCGATCCATCTCGTTGTGTCTGGAACCATCACCAACAATGGGATAATTTCGGTAAATGGAGTCAACACCAATGGCACCGGGGTCGGAGGCGGCTCTGGCGGATCGTTGTATCTACAAACAGGCGCGTTGGCGGGCAGCGGAACCATCGTGGCCAATGGCGGCAGCGGCGAGCAGAACGGCGCCTACGGCGGCGGCGGTGGCCGCATTGCTGTTTACTTCGCCACCAATAACGGCTTTAGTCTCGCCAACATAACAGCCAACGGCGGCGGCGGCTCCCTTTCGGGCGCGCCGGGGACCGTCTACACCCTTGGAGCAAACACAAACCTTACCGTCTCCGACAACGTCGTCCTGCCGGCAAACTCGACCCTGAACTACAGCAGCATCGCCGTCAACAATGCGGGCTCACTCACTCTGGGGTCTGGCACCACGCTCACGGCGAACAGCATCTCGGTATCGAACGGTTCCACCTTCAACGTGGGCGGCGGTTCCACCCTGACAGTGAGCGGCGCAGTCGTGGTCACGGGCAATTCAAGCATCGTCTTCGAGAGCATCAACAACACTGCGCAGGTGAATGGAACAGCGCGGGGCGCCGGTGCAACCCTGACCGCCGGATCCGTAGAGGTGGATGCAGGCAGCTCCATCAACGCCGACACGCAGGGATATGCTCCGACCGCGGGCCCGGGTGGAACTCCGCTGGGAACCAACCCGGGCGCTTCGTATGGCGGACTCGGCGGGGCTCCGAACGGCTACCAGCCTCCTCCGACCTATGGCCTGGCGGTCGCGCCCACCGATCTCGGTTCCGGCGGCAGTTCGACCAACGGCACTGTGAACGGCAGCGCCGGAGGATCGGGCGGCGGTGCCGTTCGCCTGATCGTTCTCGGAACCTTGACGAATAACGGCACCATCTCCTCCAACGGACAAGGTCCGGGTAGCGCAAACAATCAGGCCAGCGGCGGCTCGGGCGGTTCTGTCTTACTTCAGACCGCAACACTCACCGGCTCCGGCACTATCGTGGCAAGCGGCGGCGTCGGCTACTATGGCGGCGGCGGTGGTGGTGGCAGAGTTGCCGTCTATTACACGACAGACAGCGGCTTCAATGTCACGCAGGTCACAGCACCCGGAGGCGGCGGAGGCACGGGCGGAGCAAATGGCTCGACCGTCTTCACAAACACACCCGCCTTTGCATGGATTTCGCCAGTTGGCAGCGTGCTTCACGGCACAGAGACACTGGGATGGTTCGCGGGAGCGGTAGACCCCACCACGACCACGGTCAAGCTCGTTGCCTCCGGCCCGGATGTCGAAACGCTCGCATCGGGACTCAACGCGAACGCCAGCCTGTCCCTCGACACAACCACGCTCGCCAACGGCCGGTACGAGTTCCGGCTCATCTTCTACGACGCGAATGGAAACGATATTCAGGAAGTCCCGCGCACGTTTGTCATCAACAACAGCCTTAATTGGCATGCGGGCATCATTTCGGCCAACCAGGAGTGGTCGGCGAGTCAGGTCCAGGGAATCGACGGCGCAGTCATCATTCCTTCCGGAGTCACCGTAACGATCGATCCCGGGACCATCGTGAAGGCCACTCCCGGCGCACAGATCATCGTGCAGAGCGGCGGAACTCTGAACGCCCTCGGCGGCGGTTCGAATCCTGTCATCTTCACCACCTTCGACGACAGCAGCGTAGGCGGCGATACGGACTTTACCGGCGGACTGACCTTACCTACCGCGGGTGAATGGAAGGGAATCCTTGTCCAGACTGGCGGCCAGTTTAACTCCAATGCAAACACTGAGATTCTGTACGTTGAATTTTCGCTGACCGGGTCGCTCGTCAATCAGACCCTGCTGAACGACCAGACCTACCAGGTAAATGAGACCCTGACCGTCCCCACCGGGTCGACGCTCACCATCCAGCCCGGAACGGTGATCAAGTTCGCCGCGAATGCCGGCATCAATGTGCAGACGGGCGCCACGCTGGTTGCCAACGGAACTCTCGCCCAGCCAATCTACTTCACCTCACTCAACGACAGCTCGGTTGGCGGCAACACCAGCGGCAGCGCACAGGCACCCGCGCCCGGCGACTGGTCGACCATCCTGATCGATGGCGCTACCGCGACCTTCAACCATGTTTATTTCCTCTACGGCGGCGGTCCGCAAAGCAGCAGCAGCCTCCTTGGCATGATCCAGACCAGCGACGCCGCCAATGTCACGATCTCGAACAGCGTCATCAGCCAGTCCTTCTACAACGGAATACTCACCGGCTCTCCCCATGCTGGCGGCACGTTGACGCTGGACAGTTCAGTTGTCTCCGGCGTTCAAGATCGCGGCATCAATGCACAGGTCGGCTCGACGGTGAATGTGACCAACGATACGTTCGACGCGAACAACGCCGGGATCCAGGTCCACGGCGGAACCGTAAACGTCGCCAACACGATCATCAGCAATACGATCGGGACACAGTTCGGCGGCATCGATGTAGGCGGCACGCTAAATATTAGCTACTCCGACGTATGGACGAGCGCTGCGGGCGTGCCGAACTATAGCGGCATCGCCGATCCGACCGGCACCAACGGCAACATCTCCGCAAATCCTGTCTACGTCAATCAGTCTCAGGGCGACTACCGCCTCAACTTCGGCTCTCCGGCCCTCGACGCCGCGAACGGAGCGGTCTCGCCGCTTACCGATGCTCTCGGCGACCCACGCTACAACGATCCTCGCGTCCAGACCCGGACAGGAGTTCCCGACGCCAACGGCCACTATCCCGACATGGGTGCCTTCGAGTACGTCGAATCGGCGGCTTCGGACATCGACCTTACCGTTCCCTCGGTCTCCGGGCCGGCAACGGCAATCACCGGAACACAGGTGCAGTTGACCTGGACGGACACCAACACCGGCTCGGGCACCGCGCAGGGCCCTTGGCACGACGCTATCTATCTCGTTCAGGACCCCGATACCAATCCCGTCGCTATCTATGCCGGAGACGTGCTTGTCGCCAGCGGCGTGACCCTCGGACCCGGCGCGAGCGTCGTCTCGAGCGGCACGATTCGGGTTCCCGGCACTACAGTCGGCAACCATCGCTGGGAGGTGAAGGCCAACGATCGCGGCGAGGTCTTCGTCGGTCAGAACTCCGCGAACGCGACCGGGATCTCGCTGAATGAAGTCGCGATCGATCTGCCTGAACTCGTGGTCGATAGCCCGGCCACCAGCAACACCTTCGCGTCCACCGGTCAATCCGCCTGGTACAAGCTCACTCCCGGTGCGAACAAGGCGGTGGAAGTCACCCTGGATCTCACCGGAGCTTCAGGAGCGGTTCAACTGTTTGTCGGCCAGGGCTACTTGCCCACGCCGCAACACTACGACTTCCAGCAGATACAGTTCAACTCGACCACTGCAAGCCTCGTTATTCCAAGCACCTCAAGCCAGACCTATTATGTAACCGCCTACGCACAGTTATTGACGACCAGCCCTGCCCTATTCACCCTTGCAGCCACCACGATAAAGTTCTCCCTCACGTCGGTCTCGCCAAACGCGATCATCAACAGCGGATCGCAGACGCTGACGTTCGTGGGCGGCGGCTTCCAAAGCAACGCAACATACCAGTTGGTTGCGCCCGGCGGCCAGACATATACAGCAACTTCAGTCTTCCTGACCGACGCATCCCACGCCGCCGCCACTTTTGCCGCGAGTGGACTGGCCAATGGAATCTATGGCGCACAAGTCATGGAGAACGGAACTACTGTGTCACTGAGCAATGCAGTCGCGGTGGGTGCCAACTCTTCCGGATCAAGCTCCAGCGTGGGAGGCCAGATACAGGTCAACTTATCGACACCGTTTGAGTACCGCGTAGGTTTCCCCTTCGAGGCAACGCTGAACTACACGAATGTCAGCAGCTCCGACTTGCCGGCACCGATGATCCTGGTCTCCGCGACCGGTGCGACACTGTCTCAAATTCCGCCGCCATGCTCCGGCTGCAACGCGAACTTCCCGTTGATGTACCAAAGCCAAAATAGCTCCACATCCCTGCTTGTCCTTGGGATCAGCAACCAGGGGCCCGCCGGCGTGCTCCCGGCAGGTGCCTCGGGAAGTATCCCCTTGCTCGTCACGGCCGCATTCTCTTCGAATGTCACCTTCACCACGCAGGTCGTAAGCACGGCAAACCCTGATCCGCTGATCGGATACACGGTCAGCGACAAGGATTGCCCTGCATCAGGGTGCCCCGTCTCTCTTTCCGTCAAAGCCATCGCAAAGCGTCGCGCTTCTGCCTCACAAAACGGTTCAACGGCCCCGACAGAGACCGATATAGGGAATTTCCCTGACGCTACCGCTTTCTGCAGCGTGTTCCTGCCGGCATTTACAAGTGCTGCGGGGTTCTCGCGGACCTGCATGCAACTTCTCGTCGGATCTGGCTATCAGGCGGATCCAACTACCGTAGTTGCGCCGTACGAATACCTCAATCTCGATGGCCGCAACATTAATAGCCTGTTGGCTGCGGACGCGACTGCATTGAGCAGCCAGGGGATATACGAATCCGATGGCAGCCGCCTGTTCCAGTTCGAGCTTCAAAACGACGGCCTTAGTGTCTTCAACCAGCGGTACCACCAGGGGGCCTTTGGTTTCGGGACCAGCCACGCCTTCGATATCACAGGAGAGATCTACAACCGAACACCTGTCGTCCACTATCCGGACGGGAGTACAAGATCCTTTCCGACACCAGACCCGAGTAAGTCGAACCAGTATCTCGGATCTATTGGGGACTATGGTGTTCTCACAGTTAACACCGACGGAAGCTGGACGCTCACCGAAAGAAGCGGGACCGTCTACGACCTGGTCCCCGATACCCAGAATACGGCCACAGCGCGCCAAGTACTTAACTACATCCAGGATCTGAATGGCAATCGGATCACGCTGACGTATACCAACGACCTGGTCACGAGCGCAGTCGATAACTTCGGCAACACCATCGCCTTTGCCTACGACTCCCTTGGTCATATCCTTCAGGCGACCGATCCGGTGGGTAGAGTCACGACCTATACCTACGATACAAAGACCGATTCGCTCCACTCAACCTTCCTTACCTCCGTAACGAATTCTGCCGGCACCACCTCGTTCACATGGAACGAGGGCGGCCCATCCGGAGTCGGCTACATCGCCGACAGTTGCGTATCGACCTACTGCGAGCCTGCGATCGGGGTCAACACCATCGCCTATCCCGATGGCACCCACACTTATTTCACGTACGATGCGCTGGGGCGTCTTGCCACCCAGTACCAGGACGGAAACGCTCAGACGCTCACCTACAAATACGTTGCGGGGGGAGTCGTTACGCTGACCGACGCCGACGGCAACACAGTGCAGGCTTCAACCGACGTGAATGGAAACATATCGCAATACACCGATCCGCTTGGGTCGGTGACAAACCTTTCATACGACCCAGAGAGCAAGTTCACAGGCCTGGCTGGTCCACTCGGGACGACCCTGTCGTTCGGATACGACTCACTGGGCAATGTGGCATCGCTTGTCGATCCACTTGGCAACCAGCAGAACTACTCCTCGACCGCGTATAACAAGCTTCAATCCTTCACGGACGCCGCGGGAAATGCAACGAGCGCAACGTATGACAGCAGTTACAACCAGACTGGCTTAGTCTATCCGGACAACAGCAGTGTACAGGCCACATACGACGGCCATGGAAACGTGACCAGCGTGACTAACCGTCGTGGACACACAACGACCTATACCTACAACTCGGTCAATCTGCTTACGAGCAAGACCTACGCCAACGGCTCCCAGGTCAGCTATACCTACGACGCTCACCGAAACCTACTCACTTCGACCGCCTCGAACGGAACGACCTCTTTTGCCTATGACACTGCCGATCGTTTGACGCAGATCACTTATCCCGGCGGACAAACCATCCAGTACACATACAACACCGGCGGTCAGCGGACCAGCATGTCCGATTCGACTGGCTTCTCGGTCAACTACAGCTACGACGCGGCAGGCAGGCTCTCACAGCTTACCAACAGCGGCGGTGCGTCCATCGTCGCCTATACCTACGACGCCGCGGGTAATTTGACAAAGAAGAGCATGGGGAACGGCACGTCCACGACGTTCGCCTACGATGCAAACGGCAACCCGCTCCACCTCATCAACTATGGCGCAACCGGATCCGTGCTGAGCGAGTTCGACTATACCTACGATTCCCTCGGCAGAACGGCCACAGCCAAGGCGCCAGCCGGAACTTCAAGCTATGCCTACGACGCAGACGGCGAGATATCATCCGATAACACTCCGAACGGAGTTATACCGTACACCTACGACGTCAATGGAAACTGGACGAACGCCTCCGGCACCGCGTACAGCGTCAACAACCTGAACGAGTACACTACAGCCGGAACAACAGCATACGCCTACGACCCCGACGGTAACCTCATATCAGGTGCTGGGGTCAACTATACCTACGACGATGAGAACCGGCTCATCGGCATGACCAGCGCCACGGATACATGGACGTATCAGTACGATGGTTTGGGGAGCCGGATCTCGGCGACGCATAACGGAACGGTAACTCAGTATGTAAACGATCTTTCAGGTCTAGGTAACGTCGAGGCTGAGTTGAACGGCAGCGGCCAGCTTGTCTCTCACTACACCTACGGCCTCGACCTGACCAGTTCCGTGCCAGCCAGCGGTTCCGCTGCGTATTATGCCTTCGATGGCGCGGGTAACACGGCACAGATGACGAGCGCCTCCGGTAGCGTTGTCAATAGCTACAGCTATCTGCCATTCGGCCAGAAACTCACCAGCGTCACAGGCGTGGCCAATCCCTTCACCTTCGTTGGTGAGTACGGCGTGATGGATGAGGGCAGCGGTCTCTACTTTATGCGAAACCGCTGGTATGATCCGGCGCTCGGTCGGTTCGTTCAGCAGGATCCGATTGGTTTTGCTGGCGGAACAAATCTCTATAGCTACTCAGGAAATAGCCCACTCACCTACTCAGATCCAGTTGGTACGTGCCCCACGAAGGCAGACGTAATTGATGCCGGGAATCATGCGCTTAATGCGCTGTCCGGGACTGGCGTGGTAGCTGGCATTGCAGGTAACGTGTCGACGATCTTTAGCCTCGCACAAGACATACATAACGGAGACGCAACAAGCGCCGCCAAAGACAGCGCATCGATCCTAGCGCGCACCCTGTCGCTGGCACCTGCAGAGACAATAGCCGCAACAGAGTTCGTCGGTATCAAGCTATTGCAAAAAGCTCCCGCAGCTCTTGCCAAGGCCGTGCCATTGCTGGGCCAGATAGGAATTCTTGACGAGGCCAGCCAGGCTGGCTTCAATGGAGCCGCAGCCCTCTATTATTACTCGCCATTCCAATTCGACCCCCATGACGACCCAACCGTCTGCAACAACGTAACTCCTGCACCGCGCACTGAAATGCCGATAGACGTACCCGTCGACAAACTTTTGAATGGGCAAATTACCATCACGGATATGACTTCAGGCGGGACATCCAAGGATCCCAACGGCAAGCTGACCTCCGGCTTTGGCGATCAAGGCTTTGTTCCGCCGAGCACGCCAATTCTGTACACCATTTACTTCGAGAACCAGCCAACTGCCACGGCCCCCGCAGAGAAGGTGACCGTCACCGATCCGCTGGCCCCCAATCTCGACTGGTCGACCGTGCAGCTGAGCCAGATCCAGTTCAATAACGTCACCATCAACGTCCCGGCGGGTCAGCAGACCTACAGCGGCCAGGTGAGCGTAGGCACCGATCCGAACCCGGTAAGCGTGAACGCCGCGCTGAACCCCAGCACGGGAGTCCTCTCCTGGACGATGCAATCGGTGAACCCCACCACCGGTGGCCTGCCCTCCGACCCGCTCGCCGGGTTCCTGCCGCCCAACAATGCCAGCAACCAGGGCACCGGATACGTCACCTTCACCGTAAAGCCGAAGAGCGGACTGTCTAACGGCACAGCGATCACGAACCAGGCCACGATCGTCTTCGACGCGAACGCGGCGATCAGCACGAACACAGTCACGAACACGATCGATTCGGTCGATCCCACCAGCAGTGTAGGAGCATTACCCGCAACGACAACCTCGCCGTCGTTCACCGTCACCTGGACCGGAAGCGATCCTGCGGGTGCTGGAATCGCCAGCTACAACATCTATGTATCAATTAACAATGGCGCCTACTCAGTCTGGCTGTCTTCCACAACCGCGACTTCGGCGACTTACAGCGGCGTTGCCGGTCTCACCTACTCCTTCTATTCGATCGCGACAGATAATGCAGGAAACATACAGCTGGCCCCAGGACCAATCCAGACGACGACAACTGCTCAGGCGCTAGCATCGCAGACGATCACCTTCGGCACCCTGGCGAACCAAACTTATGGCGTGGCCGCAATTTCGCTCACCGCCACGGCAAGCTCGGGACTTCCAGTGGCCTACACGGTGACCGGACCCGCTACCGTGTCTGGCTCAACGTTGACGATCACCGGAGCCGGCCTTGTGACGATAACCGCCTCACAAGCGGGCAACAATACCTATGCCGCCGCCACTTCGGTGTCGCAGAGCTTCACGATTGCCAAGGCTGCTTTGACCGCGACCGCGACAAACGTGACCAGATTATATGGCGCTGCAAACCCTGCTCTCACGTACAGCCTTGCCGGCTTCGTCAACGGCGATACCACTGCGGTCGTCTCCGGCTCGGCTACGCTCTCGACCACGGCGACAACGACCTCGGCTCCAGGGCCCTACCCGATCACCTTCGCGACCGAAGCACTCGCCGCGACAAACTACACCTTCAACTATGTAGCAGGTGTGTTGACCGTCTCCGGCGGGGCTTACCAGACGATAACCTTCAGTGCTTTGTTGAACCAGACGTATGGGACTGCTCCGCTCACGCTCGCAGCGACCGCAAGCTCCGGTCTTCCCGTGAGCTATAGAGTGAACGGACCTGCGACGATCTCAGGCTCGATATTGACGGTCACCGGCGCGGGGCTTGTGACGGTAACGGCGTCGCAGGCCGGCAACGCGGACTACGCGGCAGCCACTCCCGTCTCGCAGAGCTTCACAGTGGCCAAGGCTGTGTTGACGGCAACAGCCGCATCGTTGTCACGGATCTATGGGGTGGCGAACCCTGCGTTGACTTATTCCGTCGCCGGATTCGTGAACGGCGATACAAGTGCTATTGTCTCTGGCTCCGCCACTTTGAGCACGACTGCTTCTGCCACTTCGCCCGCTGGCACTTATCCGATCACCTTCACGACCGAGGCCCTGGCCGCTACAAATTACAGTTTCAAGTACGTGGCAGGAGTGCTGACCATCTCTGGCGGGGCTTCCCAAGCGATCACCTTTGGTACTCTTGCTGGAAAGACATACGGAGTGGCTCCGCTTACCTTGACAGCAACGGCCAGCTCGGGTCTGCCGGTGAGCTATACAACGACCGGCCCGGCGACGATATCGGGTTCGACGTTGACGATCACCGGTGCGGGTCTGGTGATAGTAACCGCCTCGCAGGCTGGCAACACGGACTACGCGGCGGCCATGCCTGTCTCGCAGAGCTTGACGGTTGCAAAGGCTGTTTTGACCGCGACGGCGGCGAGCGTATCAAGGCCTTATGGTGCGGCGAATCCGGCTCTGACTTACTCCGTGGCCGGATTCGTGAATGGAGATAACAATTCGGTGGTCTCAGGCTCGGCGGCCCCGACCACGACGGCGACGGCTACATCGGCTCCAGGAACGTACCCGATCACCTTCGCAACCGAGGGCCTGGTCGCAGCCAACTACAGCTTCGCCTACGTGGCTGGAACGCTGACGGTCTCATCTGGCACGCTTGTCATCGCTCCATCCTCCGGGAACTTCGGCAGCATCACGGTTGGCAGGATTAGTCCGGTGATCTCGTTTACCGTCACGAACAATACGACTTCGACGATGGGCTATCTCGGATACACCAATCTTGGGGAGTTCTACCTTCAGCCGGGGACCTGCCATTTGGTAAACGGGGAACCAATGCTGAATCCCGGCAAGAGCTGTGTCTTCACCGCCGTCTTCAAGCCGACGAAGCCGGGACCTGTCAGCGGATCCCTTTCGATTCAGACGTCATCGGGCACCTTCACCGTCCCGATGACTGGAACGGGTTCGACGCTTTTGATTGCTCCATCCTCCGGGAACTTCGGCATCATTACTGTGGGAAAGACCAGTCCAGTGATTTCATTTACCGTCACAAACGATACGACTACAACGATGGGATATCTGGGTTACGCGAACCTTGGAGAGTTCTATCTTCAACCGGGGACGTGCCATCTGGTGAATGGCGAACCCATGCTGAATCCGGGCCAAAGCTGCGTCTTCACCGCGGTCTTCAAGCCGACCAAACCGGGATCTGTCAGCGGCAGCCTATCGATTCAGACATCCTCGGGGACCTTCAACATTCCAATGATGGGAACAGGACTGACGCCGTGATTGCGCCGTCGAGATTCAAGAGATCATTCGAGATCTCGGATTGACCTCAATCGTATTTTTCTGATCTACCTCTATAGGGGCCTCGCATCATGGTGAGGCTTGCTTAGGCTAGTTGAGTGCATTGGAGAGCCTCTCGAGAGCGCCGGAACAGCTTCCCATGTGTAGAGGATTGGTGAAGCAGTCAGTTTCAATCTCTCTTCGAATAGCAACGAAATCTGCACCGGTATCAAGCCATGGATTATCAATGTAGGTCAGTAGATTCCTTATCTGTGGGCGGAAAAGCATGAACCCACCATCTTTCGCTGCCTGTATTGCTTCGGCCATAGCCGATCTCGATGTTGGGCTGGAATCAACGATGCTCGCCGCTTCAGCCGGCGTTTTCCCGAATTTCTCCACTAAGTCATCGCGTTGTGCATTCCTTCGGGTGGTGTCGTACATTTTCAAAGCTGCCGCGTCTTTTTGTCCCTGATCCCTAATTTGCGCGACTAAAGTTGCGATCTGCTGACGCAGGAGAGATTTAAGCCTACCTTCGACGTTAGCGACGTGCGCTTCGGTATCGGTGTTGTTAGATCGCACTGTGTGCAAAAACATCAACACTTTTGCTTCGTGGGACATGAGCAAAGACGGATTGATACTCTCTAGAATGGTAAGAGCGTTGATGACACCACTACGATTGGATGTCTGGGTGCTGGCTGTGTCTATAAGGTCTTCAACTAGCTTGTCGTCATTTGACCAGACGCGAATTAATTCCGCTACGGCCTTCCGGTTTCTGTCGCTGTTATCGCTGAAGCAATCGGCGATCAACGGCGAGAGCCGACTATCTAACACAGTTCGGGCAGCCCTTTGCACGGTAGGTTCAGCAGAGTCTAGCGACACAATTTGGAGAAGACGAGAGCTCTCTTCTGGAAGAGCGTACTGAACGGCTTCAATTGCCAATAATTTCTTTTGGCGCGAGCCGCTCGAAAGTGCATCCATGAACGTTGAGATCAGTTGCGCTTGGCTAATTCGAGCCTGAAGTGCTGCGAACTCTTTTTGTTGAGTTTCGACGCGGCGAGTGTTTTCAAGCGCCATCCGTTGTGACGCTTGGTTGTACCAGAATCCAGCAAGTCCGATGGACAGTGGGATAAGCATAGCGCCGATGATCTGAGCCTTATCCCACCAGTCTTTGGGTTTGCCCTTCAGCCTTTCATAGTCTTTTTCGAGTGTGGCGATGCGCTCTTCAATATCTGCCATGGCGTTGGATTCTAACACTCGACGATAGCTCGCATAGGTTCAAGGTGACGGGGCGGCCAGATTGTTTAGAGGTGCAGTCTTCTGTACTGCTCTGTCGTCAGATTGAGCCAAGCTGAACCCCTTCCGAGGCTGATGCCGTGCTCAATCGCCTGCCTATCTGCCAGCACCTTACCAGCCCCACCACGCAAGGCTATCTCGATCACCTTGATGGAGTCCTGGAAGATCATCTTGCGGGGCAGGGGAGTCTTCAGATCCGCTTCAAGGAACGTGACCCTCCAGCCTTCCGGCATCAGCATGAAGTGCATGTAGACCCTGCGTCGGGGTTCACACCGTTCGCAGTAGCGTTCCCTAAATCTGGCGGGCGGGGATTCCAGCGGCACCTTGCAGGAGCAACATATGCGTCCCGACTCTCGCATCCGGGTTGTCGATGCTCGCTCCCCGCCCATGTGCAGAGTTTAGGCGAAGGCAAGGCGAAAGTCATCCACACGCTTGAAATACGCCCCGTCAGCCGGATATCACTGCCAAATGCGTATCTTGTTGCCAAGCGAAATATCGTCTAGCTCTGCTGTGAATACTGGGTATACTCTAGCCGGATCGCTCAGTCACACTACGAAGGCGAATACACGTGTCTCCCGAGGAGCCTGATGAGAACTAGCGTGGGTTTTTTCTTGTCCATGACTTTCCTTGGTCTGATCCTATTGTTCATAGGGTTCAACCAGCTAGTTGGGCCCGATCCCGATCCAGTGGGGGGGCTGGATAGGCACAATTTATGGCGTTCTGAGTTTGACGTTTGTTTTGGCCATCTTTAGTAAGGAGTTTCAGAGTGCGCACCCCGACTTGTTCGCATTAGGTGAACTGCTAATTGGAGTCGGCATTTGTATCGTGAACATCAGAGCAATCCATCAAGTGAGCCCCGTCACTTTTTACAGCGTCCTCTCGGCTGGTGTTCTGTCCTGCCTCAAAGGGATGAAGGATCTCCTTGGATGAGCGACTCTCTTGAGGTCGGTTCAATACTCACCCAGCACACGGGAGATTCTTCATGGCCGGTCCTAACGACTGCAATCAGGCAGGCACCGAGATAGACCATGTTGCGGTTGACGCGGGGCAGGCTGGCGTTGGGATCAAACATGATAGGGTTTAGGCAAATAAAAGGAGAACACGACAGAGTGCAGATTTGCGATCGTGATCTATATATTGCTTTACATTAGGTAAAGTCCAGCCTAATGTACGAGATCATGCAAACCGACTGGAAGAGCATTGCCGCCGTCCTAGCGCCGCTCTTGGCTGCGGTTGTCACTGCAGGTGCAACTTTTGTAGGGACAGTGATTGCCCTGCTCTTTGCTTGGTTCAAAGAACGCGGCGAAAGCACAAAGCGGTCTCAAGTCATCAGAGAGGCCACGGACCGTGTACTTTTCTGGAAAGCTTGGCAGGAACTCAGGATAGCCACCGCTAACGATGATGATCTAGATAGCATTCGCGCCAAGGTTCGCGAGGAACTTGATTTGGTTCGGGCCGGTTTTGAGCAACGCATCCATATACCGTCGAGACCCAACTCGTTGATGCGACGGCTGCTCTTGCTGTACAAACCGTACAACGAACAAGTTTGGTTGCTGCGGGCGGCTTTTTACGCGTTATTAGTCTTTGCAATACCGGGTGGCGTCATCCTGGGTCGAATTTGCATCGGGGCACAGGGCGACGCTATCGACCATTTTGGCCCCATGATTGTCATCCATAATCAGCCGATCCCCAATCACCTGACCTGGGCCTACATCGAACAATCTCTTGACTTTCCAGCCGTTGCAGGGCTGATTACCATTATCTCGGCGTTGGGATTGTTTTGGCTGCTCTTGATGACGGGATACATCCTCATGGTACTTCTAGTCCGATGGATCGCGCTTGATCTGGATAAGGATTCGATTTCGGAGCAGCTCGTCAAATTGCTTTCTTAAACCAAATCAATCATCGATAAAGATAACGCGTCAAGAGTAGTAAGTTCGAGCCGAGGCGAGAAATGAAGAACGCCCACTTCGGTCAAGAGAGCAAGGCGGCTTTGACGCCCACGCAGTCTCATAAATATGCTGATTTGTGAACAGCGCAAGGATCGAACTCGCGACCGGTCGATTGGAAGTTCACAAAGCTAGACAGGCCGCCGATTGAGCACAGCCATCGCATTCCGAAGACTCGAATGAGTCATGTGGGAATAGCAGGCAGCCATCGCAATCGACTTGTGACCGCGTGCTTCCGTGCGGCGACAGGCAACGACAGCATCAGAAGCGAGAACAACCACTGAAACCCAACAGCCACTTGAACAGCCACTGGACAGATTTTCTTGCTTGAAAGGGCTGTAAGTGGTGGACGCGGTAGGGATCGAACCTACGACCAGTCGATTAAGAGTCGAATGCTCTACCAACTGAGCTACGCGTCCACTTTGGAGGGAGTCCTTCAGAAGTTCAAGGACATTTGCGGTAAAGGCCTGCTGATCGGGAAGACTCAGGACTCATGTACCGAACCAACTACATAAGAATAACACATGGGGCGGACGGAATCTCTCCCGATCCGGCCCCGATTGTTGAGATTTAGCCTATGAACTGTACGTCGGTCTTGACCGGAATGATGCCGCGCTCATATCCCAGTTCCAGCAGCTTACGGATGGCCAGACGCCCATCTTCGCCGTAGTCGAGCGTGCGCTCGTTCACGTACATACCGACGAATCGGTTCGCGAGATTCGTATCCAGATCACGGGCGAATTGCATGGCGTATTCCAGAGCTTCATCGCGATGATCGAGCGCGTGCTGAATGCTGTCGCGTAGCGCGTTCGTGGTGGTCAGCATTACCTCATCTCCGAGCGAACGCCGAATCGCGTTGCCGCCAAGAGGGAGGGGAAGTCCGGTCTCCTCTCGCCACCACTGACCCAGGTCGAGCACCTTCTGCAGTCCTTCGATCGCGTAGGTGAGTTGACCCTCGTGAATAATCAGCCCGGCGTCAAACTCGCCGGCAAGGACTGCGGGAATGATCTTATCGAAGGGAACGGTGACGGTTTCGATCTCCGGTGCAAAGAGCTTCAACGCGAGATAGGCGGTCGTCAGCGTTCCGGGTACAGCGATCTTGACCTTGCGGATCTCATCGAGGGAGAACTTCCGGCTGGCCACAATCATGGGGCCGTAGCCATCGCCGACGCTGCCGCCGCAGGCCATCAGCGCGTACTTCTCCTGCATGAAAGGGTAGGCGTGGAACGAGATCGCCGTGACATCGTAGAAAGCCTCGTTGATGGCGAGATGGTTGAGCGTCTCGATGTCCTGCAGCTTGTGGGTGAACTTGAATCCTGGCACACGGACCTTATTGGTTGCCAGGCCGTAGAACATAAAGGCGTCATCGGAATCAGGGCTGTGCGCGATGCTGATCTCTTGAATTGAGGTGCTTGATGCAGTCATTTACAGATCTTCCTTATCCACGCCCGGAGGAGCGCCGTCGCGTGGGCCATGCAAGTTGTGCGGTGTCGGAGGTGCGGCAGATCCAGGCGTTCTCAATTGGCTGGATCTGCCAGAGGTGTGGGAAGTTAAGAGCGCAGCCAACGCCGGGTTGAGCCGAAGATCATCGCAGCGGCGACCACCTTGGCCGCTGCTCCAAACATGAAGGGAGCGATCGCGACATGCCACGCTGAAGAGGCGCTGAGATAGTGCGAGTGGGCAAGCCAGGTCGCTCCGAAGCCGAGGATGATTGCCGTGGCGCCGGTCCCCGCCATGACTGCCGCGGTGAAGGAAGACATTCCGGAGCGGCTAAGTCTTGAAGCTGCCCCGGCGATGACAGCCGCGAAGGGATAGGCGAAGAGGTAGCCGCCCGTCGGGCCAAAGAGTTGGGCCGTACCGCCAAGGCCCATCGGACTGAAGACCGGCAATCCAGCCGCGCCTTCGAGGAGGTAGAGCATGAGGGCAGAGAAGGCGGCCGTAGGTCCAAGCGCCATGCCAACCAGCAACACTGCGAAGTCCGACATCGTAAGCGGCACGGGGGTGAACGGAAGAGGCAGGGAAATATGCGCTCCCGCAGCGATCAATGCCGTGGCACCGACGACCACAAAGATCTTTCCAGGCAGAGTCTGGCTTAGGGACTCGAGAAGCGGCAGCGCCGGTCGACCGTTAGGCCCAAGCGATTCGGATGTTGCAGAGTGCATGTTGTCCTCTTTCTTCGTGACTTGTAGCCGTGCGTGCTTGAACTCGATTCGATCCGAAAGCGGTTACCCCGCGTAGTCGACAGGGCTGATACCCGGAAAGTCTTCAGCCAGTCCGGTGTTGCCCAAAGGCACGGCCGGGATGCCGAAGAGAAGACGCAACGTCGCCTTCAAGCATAGCAAGCCCACGGCCTGGTATGCACCATAATCCTCCGTCCTGCTGCGTACCCTGGAAGGAGCGGGCGTCAACCTTCGTGCTAGGTCAAATTGGGGCGCTTTCCAGCCGCCCGGTGAAAGGCCAGTTAGCTTTGTGGTTCCGGCAGTGTCCGGGAGACAAGATCAAATTGGAAGTTTCACGAAGGAATCTATACTTGTCATGCGGAGCCCATGCTTAACAAGTCCCATCCCGGAAGCCGGCTGGCGTCGGTTGCACGTACTGCGAAGAGCCTCTACGCCGTGCGCCGCAGGATTGCGACCGTGGCGGCTGCGGCCTTGACCATAGGGCTTGGGTATCACGTGGTCTTCGGCCGCAATGGCCTTTTCGTGTATCAGCAGAAGCGTATGGACACGCGAACCCTGGATGGGGAACTGCACACGTTACAGCAGGAAAACGACCGGCTGAAGATCCATGTGGACCGTCTGCAGTCGGATCCGGATGCGATCGAACACCAGGCGCGTGAAGAGCTGCACTACACCCGTCCGGGTGAGGTCATCTATACGCTTCCGGCTCAGACGCCACCCGAAAAGACAAGCAAATAGTGGGAGCTGGCCGTCTCGCTGCAATGTTTAGGGCGTCGGTTTCTTCTTTCCGTGAATGTGCCGCCGGATATCGGGATAAAACTCGATCAGCAGAGCTCCGAACGACCCCTCTGCGGTGACCTCCATGCCTTGTTCGACCGTAAGGGCAAACCCTCGCTCGGCACGCGGGTAATATAGATTCGAAATTCCCCCGGATACCAGGTTCCCGAGGACGTTGGAGTAGTTCGGCTGCAGCTTGCCGTTGTCACCTCTTGCAACGACGGTCGTCGAGAGCGAATAGAGGAATCGCTTCTTGAAGGAACCTGTCCCCATGCGGTAGTACCTGGGGTCCTGGTGGAGAAGGACTGGCAATACGCCGTTTCCGATGATCGTTCCGTTGAACTGATCCACGTAGTTTGCACCATACCGCTCGCCGAAACCGGCCCATCCCTGTCCATAGCCATGGTGGGTTCCGTTCGGGTCGATGGAGCTGTGGGAGTCCGTCGCCTGTCCATACCCGGAGGTGATGAAGGCCAACCCAAACTGGTACGGGTCGACAGCGCTGCGGAACGCCGCGCGCATCTTCTGCCCGGGGCTAAGCGGAAGAGCCGTGCCGCCAAGAACAGCATTGAAGTTCGGAACCACGCCGGCCATGCGCTGATGAAGCTGCCGCTGGAGCTGCTCTTCAGAGAGCTTCTTCTTCTCTTCCTCGGTAAGAGGATGATCGGGATCTGGGGCTGGCACCTGTTCGCTGGAAGAAGCCGGTGGTTGGGAGCTCTGAGGTTCTTCGACCAAGGAGTCCGCCATGAGAGGAGCTGCCAACTGTGGTTCGGGCGCTTCTGGAAGCGATCCCGAGGCAAGAACGGTTTGTGCAGGCGAAGTCTGGCAAGAGGGCGCTACCGGATATACCAGCACGATAGCGATCGCTGAGACAAGGAACATACGGCGGGGATTGATAAAAATCACTCTTTGACTGTACCTGAACGGCTCCCTTAGAAGACGGGGAAACCCGGGCAGAAGACGCAAAGGAGCCCTTCGTGTCCGTCTGATGGAAGTCTGTGGAGTCTCGAATCAATCGCAGAAGGGTTGAGTCCGTAAGATGGGAACAGCGCAAGAGATTCATTGCGCCGTACTTAGGGGGACCGAGAGATGCACTTTTTCATAGCGGAGATGGCACCAAACCAGATCTACAACCTGCTGATCGGGCTGGTGGCGCCGCGGCCCATCGCGCTGGTGACGAGCATGAACGAAGAAGGCAGAGTGAATGCCGCTCCGTTCAGCGCCTACAACTATCTCTGCACCGATCCGCCGGTGGTTGGGCTTGGTGTCATGAATCGCCCGGGCGGCAAGTTCGTTCCCAAGGACACCGCGAGAAATATCCGCCGAACCCGCGAGTTTGTCGTGAACGTGGTGACCGAAGACATCGCGCACCCGATGAACATCTGTGCGACCGACTTTCCCGAAGAGGTGGATGAGCTGGAGATGGCCGGTCTGGAGACTGCGCCGTCAAAAGTAGTGAAGGTGCCTCGCATCAAGCAGGCCCATGCCGCGCTGGAGTGCGAGGAGTTCACCTCGATGGAGATAGGGAATTCGCGGATCATCCTGGGCAAGGTGGTCGCGATGTATGTGGAGGACAAGTTCGTCGATCCGGCTGGGCCGTACATTCTGGGCGAAGAGCTTCACGCTATAGGCAGGATGAATGGCCTTGGCTCTTACGTTAAGACACAGGACGCATTTTTTACGATGCCCCGTATTCCGTACAGCGAATGGCAGAAGGGGCGGCGGGAGTAGCTCTCCAGAGATGCGACGGGACTAGGAGAGATATTCTTTCAGCCAGGGGTCATCGGAGTGGACCAGCTCTTCCGTGGAGCCGTCGAAGACGATGCGCCCCTCGTTGAGAACGAGGAATCGCGTGCTGGGTACGATTCCGTTATTGGGCAGTTTCTCCATGTGCCCGGTCTCGGTGTTGAACTGGTAGGTTGCGAGCGTGAAAGCGTCCTGGAGGCGGTGCGTGATCAAGAGCGAGGTGGTGTGAGAGACGTCCCGCTGCTTCACCACTAACTCGACGATCGTGGTTGAGGTGATGGGATCGAGACCGCCGGTGGGTGAGTCGTAAAGGATCAAATCGGGCTTGGTGATGAGTGCACGCGCGATGGAGACGCGGCGGCGCATACCGCCCGATAGCTCCGAAGGGAACTTTGAGATCGCCTTTTCCAGTTCGACGAAGCGGAGGGATTCCACCACCCGCTTGTGCGCTTGCTCTTCGGGAACCTTCTCTTCGTTCAGGCGATAGGCGACGTTTTCTTCCACCGAGAGTGAGTCGAAGAGCGCTGACTCCTGAAAAACCATGCCGATCCGCGACCGCAGCTTGTAGAGGTCGTTCTCGCTCATCTTCGTCACATCCTGCCCGAAGACCTTGATGGAACCCGTATCCGGCTTGAGCAGGCCGTTAGCGAGCTTCATCAGAACCGACTTGCCGCAGCCTGCCGGACCCAGGATGATCCGCGTCTCACCGGGCATCACACTGAACGAGATCTTCTCGAGTACCGGCTTGATGTCGAAGATGATGGAAACGTCTTCGAAGACGACCACGGGCTCGGCGCTGCTTGCAGCGGTAGCCGGTTCCGTCTTGTCCAAAGTCACTGAATTCGCCATCGTCCGCCGTCTGACACTGCCAAGGTCTATTGATTGCCAAAGATGCCGATCATCGCGCGGCTTACCAGGAAGTCCACGATGATGATGAAGACGGAGGAGACGACGACAGCTTGCGTCGTCGAACGACCGACGCCTTGAGTTCCGCCCTTGGTGGTCATGCCGAAGTAGCAGCCGACGGTCGCGATGATGAAGCCTGAGAAGAGCGGCTTGACCAACCCCTGCGTCACTCCCGCGTAGGTCAGCGAGCGATAGGAGGTGTGGAAGTAGGACGAAAAATTCAGACCGAGCATGGTCACGCTGACCAGGGCGCCGCCCGCGATTCCCACTGCGTCGGAGACGATGGTCAGGAAGAAAAGCATGAAGACGGTGGCCATCAGTCGAGGGGTGACTAGTTTTCGAACTGGATCGGTGCCCAGCGCGCGCATGGCGTCGATCTGCTCGGTGACCTTCATGGAGCCCAGCTCCGACGCCATTCCCGACGCGTTGCGGCCGGAGATCATCAGTCCGGTCAGCACCGGCCCGAGTTCCTTGACCATCGAGAGCGCGACCAGGCTACCGGTCATGCTGATCGCACCGAAGGCCTCAAGCGAGCTTGCTGATTGGAGAGCGAGCACGCAGCCGGTGAAAAATCCGGTCAGAATGACGATCGGCATCGACCCGACGCCGATGGAATCCATCTGGGTGAAGACGTCATCCCAGTAGTGCGGGCCGGTAAAGATATTCGCGACCGCCTGTCCCGTTAGCAGGGAATACTCCTGCACGGCTGCGACACGTTGTTTGAGAAACACGTCTGGGGAAACGAAAGGCATAGTCTGGCTCAATGTATCAGATGCAGTTTCCTTTCGGGCGACTTCAGCTGGGGAGCGGATTTTCTCTGATCAAATCGCTCGGCACACGGCATGGCACATCTCCAGGCCCATCGGTGAGAAAATCAAGAGAATGAGAACGTCGAATCAAATGCTCGCAGCGGTGCTGTATGGCAAGGAAGATCTCCGGTTGGAACGGGTTCCCGTTCCGTTGCCGGAGGAGGGAGAGATCGTAGTCCGTGTCGGGGCGGCGCTGACCTGCGGTACGGACCTGAAGGTCTATCGTCGCGGTTACCACGCGATGATGCTGCAGCCGCCCATTCCCTTCGGTCACGAGCTGGCCGGAACGGTCTCCGCCGTTGGAGAGGGCGTTACACGATTTTCTATAGGCGACCGTGTCGTCGCGTTGAACTCCGCGCCTTGTGACGTGTGTTTCTTCTGCGAGCACGACCAGCAGAATCTCTGCGAGGACCTGCTGTTCAATAACGGTGCCTACGCGGAGTACATCCGGGTTCCTGCGAGGATCGTCGAGAAGAACACACTACGTATTCCCGAGGGAGTTGCCTTTGAGCACGCCGCTCTGACCGAGCCTTTGGCCTGCGTGGTTCGCGGCCTGGAGGAGACCATGGCGCGGCCCGGTGACACGATGGTGGTCGTAGGTGCAGGGCCTATCGGGCTGATGTTCATGCACGCGGCAGAACTGGCGGGCATCAACGTAATTGCCGTGGTCAAGCGAGAAGACCAGATCGCATCGGCGAAGCTCTTTGGGGCCTCTCAGGTGGTGCAGATCCACGATCGGATCGATACGGTTGCCGCCACACGTGCGTTGACTCCGCAGCAGCGCGGCGGGGACTCCGTGATTGAAGCGGTCGCCACTCCCATGACGTGGGGATGGGCCGTCGATATGGTACGCAAGGGCGGGACCGTGAACTTCTTCGGCGGGCCACCTTCAGGGACGCGCGTCACGCTCGATACGAACCGCCTGCACTACGGCGACATCACGCTGAAGGCCAGCTTCCATCACACCCCAGCCGCCTGCCAGACAGCGTTCGAACTCATCACAAGCGGTCGCTTCAAAGCGTCGGAGTATATTACGGGCCGGGCGTCGCTTGCTGACGTCCCGCAGCTCTTCCACAAGATGCTGACTCGCTCCCGCGGAGCGTCACGGCTGGAGATCAAGACGGCGATCTTCCCTGGCAGCGAACTATTAGAGAGCCCCGCACGGGCTGAGTCGGTACTGGTGGGAGCCGCACGATGAGCTCGCCGGCAGAGCTAGCCGTTTCCGTACATGGCAATCTTGAAGGCGCTTCGCCGCAGTACCTCATGCCCGCTGTGCGGCCTACGCTGACTGAGGCGAAGCTGTGGTGCCGCAATCTAGCTACTACGCACTACGAAAACTTCCACGTTGCGACGTGGTTCCTGCCCAAGGCAGTGCGTCCACACTTCGAGAGTGTTTACGCGTACTGCCGCGTATCAGACGATCTTGGTGATGAGGTCGCCGATCCGCAGACCGCACTTCGCCTCCTCGATGAGTGGGGAGCTCTGCTCGACGAGTGCTACGACGCGCCTGCACAATCGCGGCACCCAGTCTTTGTCGCGCTGCATGAGACCATCGTGGAACACAACCTGCCGCGTCATCTCTTTCACGATCTGCTGGCCGCCTTTCGGCTCGACCAGACGAAGACGCGCTACGAGTCGCTTGCCGAGCTGAATGCGTACTCGCATGACTCGGCAAATCCCGTGGGAAGACTCGTCCTGCTGATCTCCGGCCACCGCGAAGAGTCGCTCGCTCTGCTCTCCGATAAGATCTGTACCGCGCTGCAACTCGCAAACTTCTGGCAGGATGTGGTCGAGGACTGGGAGCGTGGCCGTCGCTATCTGCCTGCCAATCTGATGACGCAGTTTGGCGTAACCGACGACGATATTGCTGCACGCCGGTTTACGCCGCATTTTCGAGCGCTGATGCAGCATCTCGTTACGTACACACGAGAGATGCTGCTCGAGGGAAGCGCGATCAGCCAGCATGTTGATCGCGAGCTTGCGACCACTCTGGATCTCTTCCGCAAAGGCGGCGAGTCTATCCTGGACGCGATCGCCGCGCAGGACTTCAACACGTTGAAGAGCCGCCCGGAGGTCTCGAAATCACGCAAGCTTCAACTGCTCGCAGGGGCGGTCTGGGGCAAGCTGCTTGGAGCGAGATCGTGAACGCACCTGTCTCCATGGAGCCGCCTACTTTGGAGATCGCCGCGGCCTACGCGGTCTGCGAGGCTATCGCGAAGCGCGAGGCGAAGAACTTCTACTACTCCTTCCGCGTTTTGCCGCGAGCCAAGCGCGACGCCATGTGCGCGATCTACGCCTTCATGCGCCGGGCCGATGACCTCTCCGACGACGAGACCTTCTCCATCGAAGTTCGTCGCGTGATGATGGACGAGTGGATCGCTGCATGGAGGCGATCCACGCTCGAAGACACAGACCCGGTCTTCGTCGCGGTGCGTGACACACAGGCCCGCTTCGGCATCTCGGACGATCTGCTCGAGCAGCTTGTGCAGGGCACGACGATGGACCTCTACCCGGACGAGACAGATGACGGCCAAATAAGCGGCTATGCCGACTTCGACGCACTCTATCGCTATTGTTATCTCGTCGCATCGGTGGTTGGCCTCGTGTGCATTCGGATCTTTGGTTACTCAGACGCGCGCGCCGAGAAGTTTGCCGAAGAGACCGGCATAGCCTTCCAGTTGACGAACATTCTTCGCGATGTGAAGGAAGACGCCGAACGCGGGCGCTCCTATCTCCCGCTCGACCTCATGGCGGGATATGGGCTCACCTTCGACCGGTTGCAAGTACTCTCCTCGGGAGAACTGCCGGTTGAGAATGATCGCCAGATGCTGCGCGCTCTTGGCGAAAAAGCTGAGGTCTACTACGGCTCGGCGCAGCAGTTGCTGCCTCTGATCGACCGCGACAGCCGCGCGGCGTTGTGGGTGCTGGTGACCATCTACCGCCGTCTGCTGGAGCGCATCATCGCCGCGGACTATGATGTCTTCAGCGAGCGTGCCTCGGTGCCGACTGCGCAGAAGCTGACGATTCTCGCGCAGGGAGTTCTGCTGTCCTTCAGGAACCGAATCTTCGGATGAGCGGAGCGATTCAGCGTGACGTAGTCGTTGTCGGTGGTGGGCTTGCGGGAACTGCCGCTGCGCTTGCCCTGTCGCAAGGCGGAGCGGGCACCAGTGGCAACAGCATCACCGTGCTCGACCGGCGGCCGACGCTGGGCGGACGTGCCTACTCTTATCCGCATCCTGCGCTCGAAGAGGTTATCGATTCGCAGCACGTCATCCTGGGCTGTTGCACAAACTTGATTGATCTGTTCGAACAAGCTGGTGCGGCAGACACGATCCGCTGGTACGACGAACTCTTCTTCCTCGAGCCCAATGGCAATAGGACGCGGCTTGCACCTGGATCGCTGCCCGCGCCGTCGCATCAGACGATGAGCTTTCTGCGTGCCCCGATGCTTGGGCTTGGTGACAAGATAGGCATCGCACGTGGACTGATGGAGTTTTTGCGTGGCTATCCGGCCTCGGATGCAGAGAGCTTTGCGGCGTGGCTGAAACGAACGCATCAGACTGAGCGGGGGATTCGCCACTTCTGGGAGCCGGTCGTGGTTGGAGCCCTGAACGATGGCTTCGACAACTGCTCGACGAAGTATGCAGGCAAGGTCTTCCACGAATCGTTTCTACGGTCGCCGCAGGCCGGTCGCCTTGGGATTCCCGCGCTGCCGCTTAGCGAGTGGCTCGCGCCACTGACGGATCTGGCGCAATCGCGTGGTGTCGATGTGCGCCTGAAGACCGGCATGACAGCGCTTGAACAGATTGCCGGAGATCGCTGGCGCGTCACGACCGATGGCGCAGACTTCGAGACGAGTAACGTCATTCTGGCGGTGGACTTCAAGCAGACGCAGGGCATCCTGCGCGGACTGCCGGATGGCGCTCCCATCGCCTCTGGATTCGACCACTTTATCGCTGCGCCCATCACTACGATTCATCTCTGGTACGACCGTGAGGTGATCGATGTAGACCATGCCGTCCTGCTCGATACGCGTATTCAATGGATCTTCACCAAGTCACGAATACGTCGCTGGCCGGCTTCGCGCGGGACTTATCTTGAGCTGGTGATCAGCGCGTCTTGGCCGGAGTTGAAGATGGGGAGGGAAGCGATACTCGCATCCGCCCTTGAAGAGCTAGCAATGTTCTTTCCGGCGATTAAGACCGCACGGCTGGTGAAGTCGAGCGTGTTGAAAGAGGCTCGCGCAACGTTTTCGGTGACGCCAGGGCTTGATCATTACCGGCCCACGCAGAAGACGCAATGGCCAGGGCTCTTTCTTGCTGGAGACTGGACCGCGACCGAGTGGCCATCAACGATGGAGGGGGCTATACGGGGTGGGAGGCTCGCGGCCGGAGCGATTGTGGGGGATGCTGCTCGGTATCTTTCTGCAGAGCTTCCGGCTACGGGGTTGATGCCGCTGCTGGTTCGTTAGCTCGTGCGTTCTACGTCCCACCCATCGCGAGAAGCAACGGCGCGATGGATGGGGCACCCTGGCTTAAGTCGTTACTTCGCTAGAAGAACGACGCCTGCGGTGACGAACGCGGCGGAGATCCAGCGGCGTTTGTCGACGTTCTCGTGCAGGAAGAACTTCGCCGCGAAGGCGTTGCCAATGTAGGTGATCGCCGCGCTTGCCGGGGTCGCGAGCGAAACATCGACGACACTCAAGGTGAACAGCAGCGAGAAGAAACTCACAGCCATGGAACACACACCGAGCAGAAACATTGGGTTGGTAACGACCGCCTTGACCGCGCCCAAAATTCCCGATTTCGCCCGGATCAGGTCGAGATCGCCAATGCGACGCATCGCGCCCGCAGTGAGGATATCTCCCGCAATCGCCGAGACCGCGACAACGCCAATCAGAGCCCATTTCTCGGCCACGCCGACGGTCGTCATACCTCCTCCATCTCTTTCTCTGAGGGCTTTGGCGGATGCTCGGTGAGCGATGGCCCGTTCGCGACGAACCCGACACCGCAGACGATCAGCATGATTCCCAGCCAGCGATAAAGAGAGATCGTCTCATGCTGCCAAAACTTCGCCAGCAACGCGATGACTACGTAGCTGAAGGCGGTGGAAGGGAGGACGAAGGTGAGGTCGGCCCAGCTCAATGCGGTAAGGTAACTTGCGAAGTATCCGATGAGCAGAAGGATTCCACCGATGATCCAGGGGTTCTTCATTGCGACGAGCAACAGTCCGAGATGATGCGCCGATACGGGCCCAACCTGCGCCATGCCATGCGACAGCATCGTGTCGCCGACCGATACGGTCAGCATCACGGCGAGCAGGATCAGGTAACGCCGGAATGAGAGGGTGTGCTTCATTTTCCTTCGAGCAAAATCAGAAAGGCGGCCAGCAGACTTGCTGACCGCCTCTTCGTTGGAGTTCGTGAACGCTACGCGTTCATGCTGACCGATTCCTGAGCCTTCACTGCGTTGGCTTCCTTCGCAGCGCGGGCAGCCTTGTTGCGCTGCGAGCGGAGCTTCATGAAGCTAACGGCCTCGGTGTAGAGGCGGGGCACATCGCGGTTGACGATCGCCTGCCACACCACGCGGAAGGCCGCCTTGGGGCGGAAGTAGTACTCGTCGTAGAACTTGTGCACCATCTCCATCACGTACTCGACGGGAAGGCCAGGGTATTCGATGTGCGCCATCTGGTGGCCGCCATCGTCGCTCATCGCTTCGTTGGTAATGAAGTTGTTGGCCTTCGCGTAGTCGAAGAACTCCGTACCAGGGAAGGCGTGCGCAATCGAGACCTGGATCGTCTCGCAATCGAGCTGTTTCGCGAACTCGATCGTGTTGCGGATCGACTCCTTCGTCTCTCCGGGCAGGCCGAGGATGAAGTCGCCGTGGATGACCAGGCCGAGTTTGTGGCAGTCACGGGTGAAGTCGAGCGCGCGCTGAACGGTCGCACCCTTCTTGATGTTCTTCAGGATCTGCTCGTCGCCGGACTCGTAGCCGACGATCAGCAGGCGGCAGCCCGCTTCCTTCATTGCCTTCAGGGTCTCGTAGTCCGTGGTGACGCGCGAGGTGCAGGACCACGTCAAGCCAAGCGGCTTCAGCTTCTCGCACAGCTCGACCGTGCGGGCGCGCTGGATATTGAAGGTGTCATCGTCGAAGAAGAACTCTTTTACGTGCGGGAAGAGTTCCTTCGCCTGCTTCATCTCTGCAGCGACATCATCTGTAGACCGCTTGCGCCAGGCGTGGCCCGAGAGCGTCTGCGGCCACAGGCAGAAGGTGCACTGAGCCGGGCAGCCGCGTGTCGAGTAGAGAGACACATAAGGGTGTAGCAGGAAGGGAACCGAGTACTTGGTGACATCGAGATCGCGATGGTAGATCTCGGTCGCCCAGGGCATCTCGTCCAGCTCTTCCGGAGTGACCTGCGGACGATCTGCGTTGTGCTGGATGACACCGTTTTCCTTGTAGCTGACGCCAAGGATCTCTGCAAGAGGCTTGTGATTCGCGAACTCCACGACGGAGAAGTCGAACTCGCGGCGGCAGATAAAGTCGATTGCCGGGCACTCATTCAGCGCCTTGTCTGGTGAGGTGGTCACCGGAGGTCCGACGAAGGCAATCTTGATCGACGGATAGGTTTGCTTGATGACCTCGGCCATCTTCTGGTCGCCCTCCCAGCCCATCGTGCTGGTGAAGAGGACGAGGAACTCGTAGTCCTTAAGGATTTCGACCACATCCTGCCAGCTGAGGTGGTGCGGCGGAGCGTCGACGAGGCGAGAGCCTTCGAGCATGCCGGCGGGATAGGTGAGCCATACCGGGTACCAGTAGGATTCGATCTCACGTGTCGCGGGCCAGCGGGAGCTGGCTCCACCATCAAATTTCTCAAAGGAAGGCGGGTTCAGAAAGAGTGTCTTAAGTGGCTTCATCGCTACCTCATAGTTTACCACTCCGTTAGCCCTTGGAGCCGCGAAGCGTTGGTTGTTGGAAGGGTATCGCCGCTGAGTCGCTTAGGGCGTGACCGAGCCTGAACCAGGCACGATCGTCGTAGACGCAGCTGGCGCAACCGAATTCGCCTCCAGGTGCTTCACCCAGCTTTCAAGCTGTCCGGTCTGGCGCATCAGGTTGATCTGCGCCTGGTTCAGCTGGAACTCCGCTTCAAGCAGATCGATCGCCCGAGCGCGTTCCTGCAGGCGGGCGTTCTGTTCATCCTTGGGAGTCATTAGCGGCCCTCCAACACTCCCGTGCTCCGCCGAAAGCTGCGCCAGCACAATATCAAGCTGCTCCTGCGCAAGTTCGCGGTCGATGCCGGCCAGATCGCTACGCGCTTCAAGCTCGCTGGCGCTGTGCTGCAGACGTGCGCGGCCCTCAAGGAACTGGCTGCGTTGCCCCTCCGCCTCGAACTGCGCCCGCTTTGCTTCGGCGGCGGACTCGCGGGCACGGTCGTCATGGAGACGGTCGTAGAGCGGGATCGTGATCTGGATGCCGATGGACGCAGCGCTTTCGCTCTTTTGCTTGAATCCGGGATAGTAATCGACGTAGTTCGTCTGACTGGTGCTGATGCGGCTGTAGTTCGCTCCGAAGCTCAGCTGCGGACGGAAGCGGTATCGCGCTTCGCCGAAGGCCACAAACTGCTTACTGCGCGCGGTCTCCTCGGCGGCCTTTATGCCGTAGCTGTCCGGCGCATCGCCGGTCAGTGTCGAGATCGCGGGAAGCGTCGGAATCGACGCTGTTACCGAGCTGAGATGATTTCCGGGAAGCCCGATGAGACGAGACAGGTGGTCGGAGAGACCGGCGATTTGGTCGTCGATCTGGAGCAGCTGAAGGTGGACCTGGGCTGCGGTGCGCTTCGCCTTCAAGAGTTCGATTCGCGTATCGCGGCCGGCATCCAGCCTCTCCTGCACGATTTTGGTGAGGTTGGAGGCGAACTCGTACTCCTGGGACATCGCGCCCCGGCGGCGCTGCGCGTTGTCCAGGTTCAGGTAAGTTACGGCGACATCCTCGGTCACCTGGTCGCGAGACTCTTCAGCTGCCAGCAGGGCAGCCTGCAGTCCCGCCGCCGCTGCGCGTGAATTGTCGCGCTGGGCGAAGTTGAAGATCTGCGATTGACTCGCCAGGCTGAAGACGACGGGAACGCTCAGCGGAACTCCGGTGGAGGTTCCATATCCTCCATTCACGCTGACGCCCGGGATGAAGGCGTCACGCGTGGTGGCCAGTTGGGCACGGGCCTTCTCCACGGTCGCTTCGGCGGCTTTGATCTTTGGATCGCTCCGAAGCGCAAGGTCCATGGCCGAAGAGAAAGAGATCTGCGCCTGCGCGGCGACACACGGCACAAAGAGAGCCGCGGTGGCCAGTAGAAATGATGGGAAGCGGAGCATCGATCGTCGCCGGCCTCTCTGTGTCATGCTGCGTGTGCGGCTGAATTTCATGGTATCTCGATTAGTTAGCGTGCCTGCAGAGCTTTGCGAGCGGGAGCATACTCGGAGGCAAGGGCAAGTGCCGCCTCGTACTCGCGGCGCGCGCCTTCTGAATCACCGGATTTGGCAATCAGATCGCCCAGTTGCACATGCACCCGCGCTGCGGGTGCGTTGTCGGATCTTGCCGGTGAGGTGAGGTAGCTGGAAAGTAACTCCCGCGCCAGTTGCGGCTCGCGATTACAGGCGGTGAGAACGCTGGCCGCATCGACGATGGCTGAGTCTTTCGCCCGGTCCATCCGCACGAGCGTCCTGACCGTCGATACTGCCTCGTCGCACTGCTTGCGGCGCTGGTAGAAGCCGGCAACGTCGATCAATGTCTGAGGCGTTCGCTGAGCTTCGAAGGCGCGCTTGAACTCCGCCTCCGACGTTTCGTAGTCATCGCGCTTCTCGGCGATCATCGCCAGCAGCCTGTGGGCCTTGGTTGCGGAGACGGGCTGCATTCGTAGGACGAGGCGGTCAGCCTTGTCGAGTCCGCCGCCAACGATCGATGGCGCGCCAACGTAATACTCTCCAAGATCGCTGAGGGCGGAGACATTCTTCGCGTCAACCTGGGTTGAGCGCTCAAACGATGCTACTACCTTCTTGGCGATACGGAATGCGGAGATCGGATTCGCGCGTGAAGCCTTGAGACCGTAGGCTCGCCCAAGCCACATCAGGTTCTCGCTTAATAACGCGTCGTCAGAACGCGTGTCGGCGACAGCAGCCTCGCACTCTCCGATAGCACGGTCGGCAAGCTCCTCCGAGTAAAACGCTCTGCACAACATCTGGTGAAGTACGGCGTCGTGAGGATGCATCTTGAGATCACTCCGGAGTTCCAATGCCGCTTCGTCGACCCGGCCTTGATTCAAGGCTGTCGTCGCGTGGACGACATCCGCTACCGCGGTGAGACGGAGGAGAAAGAACATCGCGAACAGCGAAATCGTGGGGAGCCGGTAAGCCATGTTATTCGACGATTTTTACGGGCAAGCCGTTGGAGAGTTCGCTGTCGCTGGTGGCACTGAGAGCAACGACATCCTTATCGCTCAGACCGGAGATGATCTCAACCCGGGTCAGGTTGACGACTCCAATCTGGACTGCTGTGCGCACCAGTTTGTTGTTGACGACACGAAAGACATAGTCTCGCGGCCCATCGGTATGCAGAGCCTCACGGGGGATGCTCAACACGTCGCTGCTGTGGGAAGTCGTCACAGTCACGGTGACATTTGTGTTCGGCAGTAGGTCACCCTGCGCATCGTCGACGGTAATCAGGCACTCGCCGACGTTACGCGTGCCGTAGGTGATGACCGTAGAAGGAACCTGGTCGATATGGCCATGCCAGGTCTTCAGCGGCTTGGCGGGCCATACAATCGTTACCTTCTGACCGATGGCGAGCTTACCGATCTCCGGCTCGTCAAAGTAGGCGCGAACCTGGATCTGGTTGAGGTCGGCGATGTCGAGGAGGTCCTCACCTGCGGGAACATAGTCGTACTCGGCCACGGGCACGGAGTAGACGGTGCCCGCAAAAGGCGCGCGGATATTCGCCAGAGCGTAGCTGCGTTCCGCCGCAGCCTGGTCCGCCTGAGCATTCACAAGCTGTTGCTGCGCTCGCTCGAGCTCTGAAGGGCTGTAGCGGCGTTCGCTGCGCGCCTGAAGGCCATCAAGAGTGCTTGTTGCCGCCTGCAGGCGCTGTTGCGCGGCGGCTACTTCCGCCGCAGAGGCTGCGCCCTTCTGTTGTAGCTGCTGTAGCGCCGCAAGCTCAGTAGCCGCCTGCTGCTTCTGAGACCTTGCACGCTCCAGGTCGCCGGATAAGGCGAGACGTTCTTCCTGCGTCCCATTATGTTGCGTTGCGTCGAGCCCAATCTTCGCCGTACTGATCGATACCGCCGCGCCGGCCAGACGTGACCGGATATCGGTGTCATCCATCGTCACGAGGAGAGCGCCGGCTGGGACTTTGTCACCAACCTGCACGTACAGCCGCTTCACTACTCCCGGAAAGGCGGCGTGGGCCTGGTACTCGTGGATCGGCTCCACCTTGCCGTTCGTAGAGGTCGAGCTCTCAAGGCTCTGGCGGCTCACCGTCGACGCGCGGATGACAACGCGATCCTTCGTCTTCCAGCGAATGAAGAGAATCGCCGCTACGAGCAGGGCAGCTGCGACGATCCAAATTACATAGGAGTTGCGGTGCGTCTTTTCGTTTGCAGGCATCGTCGGGTCTTCAGTATATAAGACGCTTCCGCTCCACCAAGGGAGCAAGTTTTTTCGTTACAGTATGTTGCGAAGTCGGGCTGGGTTACTCCCTCGATCCAGCTGCGATGCTGAGATCTACCAACTCCAGTTCCAGACCGGCAAATCGCCCGTTTGTATTTCGCCGGACATAATAAGCGACATCGAGCCGTGAGCCTCGATTGAGTTCGAGAAGCCGGCATCTCTCAGGCCAATCGATATTCCGGCTCCAACCCATAGCGCTCATAGAGCCTCCGCCACTTCGTTCGATCTGCAGGCAGATATGCCGGTCCTTGATGATTCGGGGTGCGCTCGCGAGAGCCACGCCGCGGCTCACAAAGAGCGGCTCAGGATTGCCATTGCCGAACGGAGCGCAGCGCGAAAGCCAGGCTTCAAACTCATCGGTTACTTCAGAAAAATCCAGCTCAACATCGAAGTGCAGCGATTCGACCAGAGCCTCTGCCGCGAAGTGGACTCCTGCGATGGCCGCCATGCGCTCTCTTAGATCGGCAAGCCGGTCTGAGGGTAGAGAGAACCCTACTGCGTGCGCATGACCGCCGAATCGCGTGAACACTGGCTCGACGCCGTCGCCGGGCTCATGGGCTGCTGTCAGCGCATCGAGCAGATGGAAGCCCTCGATCGATCGTCCTGACCCGTGAGCCTGTCCGTCATCGTGAGTCATCACGAGGGCAGGCCGCCCGGTCCGATCGACTACCCGCGATGCAAGAATTCCCAGCACGCCCCGATGCCACTCGGCATCGTCTAGGATGATGCAGTCGGCGGGGAACTCGCCCGTCACAGCCTTCATGACGGCAAGCTGCGCCTCGATGCTCTCAAGCGCCTTGGCCTCCGTTGCGCGCCGTTCGCTGTTCAGCCGGTCCAGCTTCTCTGCAAGCTCCTGGGCAAGCTCCGGATCGCGTGTAAGGAAGAGTTCTACCACGTCGCTTGCGACGTCCATGCGTCCGGCCGCGTTGATCCGAGGGGCCAGCCGGAAGCCAACTTCAGTCGCAGTGGGAGGACGATCAAGCGGGATCTGTGCGACCTGCATCAAAGCCCGCAAGCCTGGCTGGACCGGGTTGCGAAGCTCGCGAAGCCCAAGCGCGGCGATCACGCGGTTCTCACCGACCAGCGGGACTGAGTCAGCAATCGTGGCAATCGCAACCAGCTTGAGGAACGATGGAAGAATCTTGTTTTCCAAGCGTTCGCGCTCGGTCGCGGTATGCGCTACAGCCGACATCAGAGCGTAGGCCAACTTGAAAGCAACTGCCGCTCCGCAGAGCGACTTGAAAGGGTAGGGGCAATCGGCCTGCGCGGGGTTGATGACGGCGAGAGCTTCAGGAATCCCAGCTACGTCGTCCGGAAGATGGTGGTCGGTCACGATCAGGTCGAGGCCGAGAGCCTTCGCTTCCTCCGCTGCCGCAAAGGCCCGGATGCCAGTGTCCACGCTGATCACCAGCGACACGCCTGCGATCGAGGCATCCCCAAGGACCTTGGCCTGCATGCCATAGCCTTCGCGGATGCGATGGGGGACGTGATATCGCACCTGCGCCGGGCGATCTGTGGGCGCAATGCGCTCGATGGCTGTCTTCAGAAGGACCGTGGCTGTCGTGCCGTCCACGTCGTAGTCGCCGTAGATGAGGATGATCTCGCCATCCGCCACCGCCCGCTGAATCCGCGCAACGGCTGTTGCCATTCCCAGCAGTAACCGAGGATCGTGAAGCTCTTCGATGCTGGGATGAAAGAACCTGTGCGCTGAAGAGACGGCTGAAACTCCGCGTGATACAAGAAACTTCGCGATCGGAAGCGGACAGCAGAACTCCTGCGCCAAAGCTTGCGCCGCGGCTTCATCGATATCGCGAGCGATCCAACGGACCGCTCGCTGCGCGGAACTCAAAGTGGCCGTTTCAGGCCCTTCCGTACTCAGGGCGCCAGCTTCATCGTTCATCGCTGCTTAGTCGTCGCCTTCACCGTCGTCGACGACGATGCCTCCAAGATCCGTCACCGCTTCGAGCAGCTCCTGAAAGCGCTCGTACCACGGCGTCGAAGTCTCGAAGAGAAACATCACGCCCTGGTGGGCGAAGCCGAGTTGAAGGTAGCCCGTCTTGCCGACGTGCTTCACCAGTGCCTGTGCGTCCTCGAACTCCTGGCCATCGTCATCCGGATAGCTCTGGTCGCGCAACTGCTCGAGCAGGATGGCGATGTCGGTCTTCTCGAGCACAACCTCGCTCATCGTCACGAAAGGAGAGTTCGCCGCCTTCGCGTGCTCCACAAAGACCTTCCAGGCGTCCGCGTCGTCTTCTTCAAAGAGGACGGTCGGCACCTCTTCGGTCACATAGCCATTCAGCCGCCTCATGCCGTGTCCGGCGATGAAGGCAATCATGTCGTCTTTAACTGAGATCAGGTTATCGGTCTGCATCAAGCAACTATTGTCGCAGAAAGAGTGCTGGAGCGCCTATGGAATTGGCCCATCCTCTAAGGAGCTTCTGCGCCAGCAGGAGGAAATCAGGGGCCAGAACCCAGCTCTCCGCGCAGGTCCTTTAACGCATCGTGTATCCTGAGAAAAAGCGATGATTTTTTCTAAAGATTATGTAGGTTACCTGGCACGGCAGACGGTCAAGCATCTCGTTGAAGCGAAGATGATTGCGACCACCAAGCCTGCCGTTTTGAACGAGCGCGTGACGATGGCCATGGTCGAGGAACTCTCCCTCGAAGACCGCATCAACGAAGAGGTCCGCGTCATCCTTGAAGCCTTCCAGGATGACATGCGCAAGACCGGCGCAAGCTACCCGGAGATGTTCAAGAAGGTCAAGAACGAGCTGGCCCGCAAGTACAAGGCGGTGCTATGAGAATCTCTCGCGACAAACTGAACAAGCTTGCCCACACGGTCGCCGACTCGCTCGCCGAGATCCCCGAGTGCGACTTTCTCGAAGATCGCAACACCATCCGGCAGGAGGCCCGCAAGGCCCTCGAAAAGCTGCTGATGGAAGAGACCAAGATCGACGCAGCCGCTCGGATGAAAATTTCCTCGCAGCGCAAGATCATCGTCGAAGGCTCGCAGGAGTGGGACATCCTCTACCGTAAGTACTACAACGACGAGGTCAAGAAACTCGGCCTGTAATAGGCCGAACCAAGATACGTCATCTCGACCGAAGCATCGCAGTTTCATCGCGATGCGCAGCGGAGAGGCCTCCTTATTTCGTACTTGCTTCTGTCTTTCGCTCTCCGCCCTAAGCAGACATTTTCTGATACACTTAGGCTATCGCGGCGAAGAGATGTTTCTTCTGTTTGGCGTCATGGTGTAACTGGTTAACACGCCGCCCTCTCAAGGCGGAGAGTCCGGGTTCGAGCCCCGGTGACGCTACCAAATCCTGATCCCCCTCTAGATTTGAAGATGCGAGTTCCAAGCAATGCCGAAGCAATTTGGCGCCATGGTGTAACTGGTTAACACGCGGCCCTTTCAAGGCTGAGAGTCCGGGTTCGAGCCCCGGTGGCGCTACCAAACGAAACACAATTGACCAAGGTTGTAGACGCGATCACCATCGCGGACTGATACGTATCCGCTGTTATGCCGATGGCACTACACAGATGGGTAATGTCCTGCGTCGCAAGGTCGATACGGTACTCATGTCTGTCGCACAAGGGACAAAGAGGGGTACCAGTTGCCAGAAGCGGCATCAGCCAGGATGTTGTCGGAAGTAGAGGAAGCGCTGTCCCACAGGCGCTACCGCCTGGAGTTCATTCCGCGTCTGGAGGCCGCCTATCAGGCTGCTCGAGGGCCAGCACGCAACAAGGCAATCGCAAAGTATCTGGTCGTCTATATGGCGGCCAAGCTGTTGTTTCTTTATGCGAACCTGCGAGTCGGCTCGCAAGTGTTCCGGATCTCCATGGAGTTGAGGCTGGGCATCGTTCTGCCGCTCACCCTGCTGGCGGTATACCTTCTACTTCGGCCGATGCCTGCCTGGATACACGGAGTGGCAGCCTTCGCTCCTTTGATTGCGGAGACGGCGCTGGTCATCCTCCTGGGCAGGCTTTCGGGCTCGGCACTCACAGACAAGTACGTGATCGCGGCCGGGGTGGGGATCTTTGCACAGACGCTGTTGATGCAGGCTCCGTTCCGATACTGCGTCCGAGGTCTCGTGGTTGCGCTCACCGTATTTCTTGCTCTGTGCCGTGTGCGGTGGGCAGGACACTTCGGTCCGCCGATCGCGGTGGACGAGATAGTCTTCGTCGTCGTCTTCAGTCTGCCCGCGCTCTACGAGCGGTACAACCGGGAACGTGCTGGTAGACGCGAGTTCCTGCTGGGCGAGACCAACCGGCTTCGGACAGAAGACATTCTGCGAATGAACGCGCATCTGGAACGGCTTTCGAGCCTGGACGGCCTTACCGGGATATTCAACCGGCGGTATCTGGATTCGGCGCTGGTGCGGCTGAGTAAGGTCGCCGTCGAAAACCAGCGCTGGATCAGCGTGCTCATGATCGATATCGACCACTTCAAGGAATTGAATGACACGACCGGACACCAGCACGGAGACTTCTGTCTGGAGCGGGTGGCGCAACTGCTTCAGCAAGGTGTTCGCGCTGGCGTAGACACCGTAGCGCGTTATGGCGGCGAGGAGTTTGTCGCCATCCTGCCGGACGCCGATGAGCAGGAGGCGATGGCTGCCGGGGAGCGACTTCGCGATTCCATCGAGTCGGCGGCGTTTCCTGGGGCGCACGGGGCGGTGGTGACCATCAGCATCGGGGTAGCTGCGTTACGCGGGGCGGCCGGGCTGCAATTCACCGCCGAAGACCTGATCGCGAGCGCCGATGACGCACTCTACGAAGCGAAGCGATCCGGACGAAACCGGGTGGTCTGTTTCGTCCGTGAGAGAGCCACGGCTTAGGAGCTCTATGAAGTTTTTTCAGCGTCGGCTTCGCCTTCTGCTTGTAGTCTTTGGGACTTTTCTTGCAGCCGGATCCATTGCGTCCCATGCCCAGGCCGCTCTTCCTGACATCGTCAAGCCACCGCCGTCCATCAACCTTGGAAGCACGAGCTTCTACGATGGCTTCGGTCGCGTGAGGCCCGGGCTCACTGTGCTCGAATACTTCCGCTGGCAACATAGCGACGAGATCAGTGACCGCGATGGCGTGGAGAGTGTGAACTTCGTCCAGCCAAGGATCGACAGCTTTCCCTCGTTGACCCAGTTCATCGTCGCCTCGAAGTGGCGGCCATTCGGCGGCACTGCCGGCTTCTCGGTTCTTGTCCCGCTGGTGGGCCTGCGAACCGGGTTCGCGGCGAATAGCCCGAAGCGGCTCCCAGCGGATGAGCCCGGCTTTGGCGACATTATTGCCGGTCCAACCTATCAGTCGAAGTACTTCCTGCACGGCGCAGCCTCGCGGCCCCTGAAGCCCGGCTCGGTAGAGACGCACTCCGGGCCGTTTCTCGCCTGGCGGACGCAGTTCCTGGTTCAGATTCCGAACGGCAAGTTCGACGCCAAGAAGAGCGTCAACCCCGGGTCGGGATACTGGGCCGTGGTGCCGTATCTTGCGGCGACCTACATGCCGTGGCGCAAGCTGGAGATGAGCACTCGGCTGCACTACCAGTACAACCTGCCAACGACCAAGCTTGCCAACCCTCCGCTGATTCCTCATCTCGTCTATGTCAACGGGCAGGCAGGACAACTGGTGTATGGCAACTTCACCACCTCCTACAGAGTGACGCGAAAGCTCTACATGGGCGCGAACAGCTACGGTGTCTACCAACTCAGCCCAGACCGGACCAACGGCGTGACCGTGAGCAAGGCGCGCGAGTCGCAGTTCTATCTTGGGCCGGGCGGCGGCTTCGACTTCAGCCGGACGGACACACTGAACGTGAACCTCTACCTGAAGGTGGAGGCGCACAATACGGCGAGCGGCCCGGCTCTGCAGATGCTTTACATTCACCGGTTCTAAGCCGAATCCTACCCAAAGCCTGGAGATTCAGGGGTCGAATAAAGTCACAAGGCCTTCTACGCCGAACCCTCGGCACTCAGATGAAAGCCCATGATTCCGAAAAGATCGCTCGGCAGGCTAAACTGCCGGCCTTTTTGAGGTATTGCGGATTTTCCGGACTGTATCTAATATCGCTGTAATCCGAGACCCTTGCTGCGTAGATCTGGATCTAGGCTCAAAGTCCATCTTTGATTTAGGAGATGACTCTTCTCGAGGGTTTGTGGCCACTGTGAGGCGGAAGCCGAAGAAATCGATGCGGCGCGATGAAGTTGAGATCGCGATGAAGGTCGTCGACAATGTCGACGCCTTGCTGGGCTATTGGGATCGGGACCTGCGATGCCGGTTCGCGAATGCGGCTTACGGCGTATGGTTCGGAAGAACGCGCGACGAACTCGTCGGGCTGACGATGGAAGAGGTCCTGGGGGAACCTCTGTTCGACATGAACCACAATCATGCTCTTGCGGCCCTTGCGGGCGAGATTCAGGTTTTCGAGCGTGCGATCATGCTCCCAGACGGGAGCATTCGAAATAGCCTTGCCTCGTACATTCCAGACATCCGGGATGGAGTTGTTCTCGGGTTCAGTGTGCAAGTTACAGATGTCAGCCGGATGAAGAGTCTTGAACTTGAGTTGAAAGAGGCGAAACGCCAGGCAGAGGTGTTGGCAACTCACGACTTTCTGACCGGATTGCCGAACCGGGTGCTGCTTTCGGAGAGCATCCGGCATGCCCTAGCCGAAGTTCATCGCAAGGGCGGAAGCTTCGGAGTTGTAGCGATCGATTTTGATGGCTTCAAAGCGATCAACGACACGTATGGACACCAAGGCGGCGACAAATTTCTGCAAGAGATGGCGGCGAGGATGAAAAGTGGGATTCGCGATGGAGACACGGTGACCCGTCTCGGAGGCGACGAGTTCGTTCTATTAGTCAATGAGGCAAAGAAGAGTGAAGACGTGATGCTTACGGTTCGCCGCCTCTTCGATTCCGTAAGGCGGCCGCTTTGCCTCGAAGGGGGCAGCATGATTCCGAGCTTGAGCGCAGGCATCGCGGTCTTTCCGGTAGATGGGGTTAGCGAGACCGAGTTAATGGCGAAAGCTGACGCTGCACTCTACGAAGCCAAGAGAAAAGGCAAGAACCGCTTTGTACTAGCTGAAAACGATGCAGATTACGCGGCGATATACTAACTGGGTGAGTAAAACCTTCTACATCGAAACCTTCGGCTGCCAGATGAACGCCCATGACTCCGAAAAAGTCATCGGCACCCTGGAGCACGAGGGCTACGCCCAGGTTCAGGACGAAGCCGACGCCGGCCTGATCCTCTACAACACCTGTTCCATCCGCGACAAAGCCGAACAAAAGGTCTTCCATCGCCTGAACGAATACAAGCGCATGCAGGGCGAAGGCAAGAAGTTTGCCGTCATCGGCTGCGTCGCCCAGCAGGAGGGCGAGAAGATCTTCGAGAAGGCCCCTTACGTCTCGATCGTCTCCGGTTCGGCCTCGTATCGCAACCTTCCCGACATGCTCGCCCGTCTCGAAGCTGGCGAAACGCGCATCACCGGCCTCGATGACCGCCAGACCAACGAGACCTTCGAGACCGAGTTCACCTCGCGCACCAACCCGCACCGCGGCTATATCACCATCATCGAAGGCTGCGATAAGTTCTGTGCCTACTGCGTCGTCCCTTACACCCGCGGCAAGGAGCGGTCGCGCACAGCGGACTCCGTCCTCGCCGAGGCCCGTCGTATCGCGGACTCCGGTTACACCGAGATTCAGCTCCTCGGCCAGAACGTGAACTCCTACGCTGACCCCTCCGGCAAGAAGTCCTTCGCCGAACTCCTTGAGGCCGTTGGAACCGTTCCGGGCATCCGCCGCGTGCGCTTCACCACCTCGCACCCGCGCCACTTCACGAAGGACATCGTCGAGGTGCTCGACGCCGTACCTACGCTCTGCGACCACGTCCACCTTCCCGTGCAGAGCGGCTCGACCGACGTACTGAAGGCCATGGCCCGCGAGTACACCCGCGACTGGTACCTCGAACGCATCGCCTGGATCAAGGCGGCGAAGCGCGAGATCAGCATTACCTCCGACATCATCGTCGGCTTCCCCGGCGAGACCGAGGAGGACTTTGAACAGACGGCGACACTGCTCGGCGAGGTCGGATACGACGCGATCTATGCCTTCAAGTATTCGCCCCGGCCCAACACGCCGGCGATTACCATGGCGGACTCCATCTCCGAAGAGCTCAAGGTCGACCGCCTGAAGCGGCTCAACGACATTCAGCGCGACCTGCAGCGCATCAGCTACAACCGTCACCTCGGCCAGACGATGGAGGTCATGGTCGAAGGCCACAATCGTCAACGCGGACAGGTCATCGGACGCAGCTCGCAGAACAAGACCGTCAACTTCACCACGACACAGCCGATCCTTCCCGCACCCGGAAGCTATGTGAACGTCCGCATCACGCAGACCTTCCCCAACAGCCTCGTCGGCGAGGCCGCCTGATGAAGCACGAGGCCAAATCTGTTGCGACGAAGTCGGCGCTTGAGGTGCCGATGGAGATCGAAGTGCAGATTCGTGGCCTGATGATGGACCCCATCACCAACATGCCCATCGTCATCCTCAAGGATGTCGAAAGCGAGATGGTGCTTCCGATCTGGGTCGGCATCTTCGAGGCGAACGCCATCGCGATCGAATTGGAGAAAACGGCGACACCGAGGCCGATGACCCACGATCTGTTGCGCGACATGACTCGTGGCCTGAATGCCAGGGTAACGAAGGTCGTCGTCTCGGAGCTGCGCGACGACACCTTCTACGCGGTCATCTGGATGGAGCAGCAGGGTGAGATCGTGGCCATCGATGCGCGGCCTTCCGATGCCATCGCACTTGCGCTACGCTGGGACTGCCCCATCTACGTCAATCGCGACGTCCTCGCCAGCTCTCGCGTGGCGGCGAACGGCACGCAGAACATCAATCCGGACGAGCTGCGGAAGTGGCTTGAAAATCTGAACGACGACGAGATGGGCCGCTACAAGATGTAGCCGGAACTACTGTACGGGGTGTAGCGGGCGATGTCTCTCAAGCAAGTGATAGCAGGCGCGGCGCTGGCGCCGGTGATGGCGGTGGAGCGCATCGTCAGGTCGGGAAACTTTCGCACCCCCGTCGAAGAAGCGCAATCCATACTGATCCTCGAGTACATGCTTCCGCTGGGATGTTGCGTTCATCTCACGCCGCTCTTCGACGCTATTCGAGCAGAGAAGCCGCACGCGGTCATCGCCGTCGCCACACGCGGGGTTGGTCTCGATGTGCTGCGACACAATGCCGCCATCGACCACTTGATCGAGACGCCTGATCCGTTGCACGAACTCCGGCCAGCAGCCAAAGCGCTTTCGTCGGAATTGACGAAGCTGCGCATTCAGCCCGATTGCATCCTGACCGGAGCTTCCGACCAGCGGACACGGATTGGTCTGATGGCGTTGCTGGCGACTGGCGGTTGGCGGGCTGGCTTCACCCAGACGCCCGCGCTGTATCACCAGCCCCTGACTGTCGACCGCGAGGTGAGCTTAATTGAGAACAACCTCCGTCTGACGGGATTACTGAAACTCGACGGCCCGACCCGCGAGCCGCGCGTCCCATTCTCCTCTCCAGACGTTGCCTATGCGGAGAAGCTTGTCCGCGAGGCCAATCCCCAGGGCCGTCCTCTGCTGGTGATGGTGAACCAGACCAGCGGTGGCCAGAGAACGGGATGGCATCGCGATCGTTTTGTCCAGATAGTCCATCACGCACGCCACGAGCTAGGTTGCGCGGTTGTCTATGTTGGGACGGCAGCCGACGCTAAGCCGATCGAAGAGATACGGCTGGCTGCCGATGAGATCGGCGTCTCCCTGGCGGGACGGACCTCCGTGACGCAGCTTGCGGCGCTGCTTGCGATGAGCGACTACGTCGTCTCGCTCGACACCGGCACGATGCATGTTGCCCGCGCGGTAGGCGTACCCATGGTGGTGCTCGCGCCTTCGTGGCAGAAGGCGATTGAGTGGATGCCTTTGGGGCTCCCGCATGTCCGTATACTGCGAGGCGAGGACCGCGATAAGGCTCCCAAGGGCTATCAACTCGATGAGATTGAAGCGAAGGACGTCATCCGGGCGCTCGGCGAGCTGATCGCGAAGTATCCCGCAAGCTGGGCTCAGCGCGCAGAGCGCGTCGAGCGCTCGCTATCGCACATCGATCACCTGCCGACGCTCTCGCCCGAATAACTAGGCCGTACAGAGCTCGCGCAGGTTGGTGAAGAACTCCGGGAAGGATATCGCGGCAGCTTCGGCTCCGTGGATCTCGGTCTCGCCTTCGGCCCTTAGCGCGGCGATCGAAAACGCCATCGCGATGCGGTGGTCGGTGCCGGAGTCGATCTGCGCGCCGTGCAGCGTCTGGCCGCCCGGGATGTCGAGGCCGTCTTCGAACTCCGTGAACTTGGCTCCCATGGCGGCAAGATTCTTCGCAACGAGCGCGATGCGGTCGGACTCCTTGACCCGCAGCTCCTTGGCGTCGCGGATGCGGATTCCGTCCCTGGTGTACGGGGCGATCGCGGCCAGAACGGGCAGCTCGTCGATGATCATGGCGGAGAGTGCACCCGTAATGTCCGCTCCCTTCAGGCCGCCGGGGGCGACGTTCACCTGGATGGTTCCAATCATCTCGCCGTGGTGCTCTTCGACGGTCAGCACCTTGAACTTCGCTCCGAGCGTGGCCAGAACATCCAGCAGAGCCGTCCGGGTAGGATTCATGCCGAGCGAGTCGAGGACGAGGTTCGAGTCCGGGAAGAGCAGCGCGGCACAGAGAAAGAAGGCAGCGGATGAGAGGTCGCCGGGAACAGTCGCGTCGATGGCTTTGAGGCCTTGGCCGCCGGGAATCGACAGTTTGTCACCGACCCGGTTCAGCGTTGCACCGAAGGCGCGGAGCGCGTGCTCGGAGTGGTCGCGGGTGCGGACAGACTCGGACAGACTTGTCGTGCCGGTGGCCTGCAAACCTGCAAAGAGAACTGCCGTCTTCACCTGGGCAGACGGAATTGGCGTGTCAAAGTCGATCGCCCGGAGGGGTCCACCGTGGATCGTGATTGGCGCGTGCCCATCGACGAGCTCCATCTTGACGCCCATCTGCGAAAGCGGCTTGCGAATGCGCTCCATGGGGCGAAGGGTGAGGGAATGGTCGCCGATCAAGGTAAATGTATGCGGGTGCGGCGCGATCAACCCCGACAGCATGCGCATCGTCGAGCCGGAGTTACCGCAGTCCAGCGCAACCGTCGGCTGGATGAACTTGCCCGCCGTTCCCGTCACCTCGATGACGCGAGCCGGGCCTTCTCCGGCGGTCTTCACCGTCGCGCCCAGCGCCTCCATGCAGGCAAGGGAACTGGCCGGGTCCGCACCGGTCGAGAAGTTCGAGAGGCGCGTCATGCCCTCGGCCAGACCCGCGAGCATCGCGTAGCGGTGGGAGATGGACTTGTCGCCGGGAACGGTGAGAGAGCCTTGCAGGGTACGGGCGGGACGGACTACTTCAATCGACATTCGTTCTGGAATCGCTTTCTCGGGCGGGATGCGCCTTAGAGCTCCAGTTTACTTAAAGAAGGCGGCCTTCGGAGAGATCGCGGATCAGGCCGAGGTCTGCGGCGAGGAAGTCGTACTCCGGCAGGGCGCTGAGCGGGGACCAGCGCATATCGTTGAAGATGCGGTTCTCCAATGCGCCGCCAAACTGGTCGACCACGAAGAATTGCAGGTCAATCGCTCCGCCGTTGCGATACTTGTGTCGAATCTGCGCGATGCGGCGGCCGATGGTGGCGCTGATGCCCAACTCCTCGTCAAGCTCGCGGGCGAGCGCCTCTTCGGCGGTCTCACCAGGTTCGATCTTGCCGCCGGGAAACTCCCACTTCAGGCTCATGGGCTGGTCCGGTTTGCGTTGACAGATAAGGACTTCCGTCGCTCCGGCACCAGACTCAGAGGAGTCGGCGTGACGAAGGATCAGCCCGGCTACGACCAGGCGCATGGGCTTCGGTGCTCCCGAATCAGCACTGCGGTCGAGTTTGCGTATCGGCTCTTTCACAACTGTCTAGAGTTTAGACGCTGTGAAGGAAAGATTGGACTTATCGGCTGCCCGAATGGGGTCTCGGCCCCAAAGTAGACACTAAGGGCTGAGACCTCTAAACACCACGCATTGATGCAGGGAGATACACCGGCCAGCCTTCTGCCGCACTGCGCTCCAGCAAGGCCGCCGTCGGGTTGACCGGGAAAGCTCGGCGAGCGATGGCCAGCATGGCGGCATCATGGACCGAGTTGCCGAAGACCGCATCGGGAGTTGGGACGCCGGCGGCCTGGAGCGCACGAACCTTTCCTTCGTCTGTCGGCACGTCGCTCAAGCGGTCGGTTACTAGGCCGTTTTCAATCGCGACACGAGCCGAAAGCACACGGTTTGCGGGTATGCCGAAACGCTTCACGCCCTCTTCGATGACCCAGTCATTTGTGGAACTTACCGCCCAAATATCGGTGCCTCGTTGTTGCAGTTCCGTGACCAGGGCAAGCATCTCGGGGAAGATATTGCGCTCGATCTTCTCGGCGAAAAACCGGGCTGCCGATTTGCGCATCTCTAACTCGGCGAGACCCTGGTAGACCTGCACCATCTCGCCGCAGATCGCGGCCTCGGAGACCTCGCCATGGCGGTAGCCGCGATAGCGGGAGTCAAGCCAGTCCGTCGCCTCTCGTGAAAGGAGGCCCGTCTCAACCGTCCAGTGCATGAAGGTGGAACCGGCATCGCCGGACCATAGGGTGCCGTCGCAGTCGAAGACGGCGATGGCAGGGTTCAGTTCGAGTACGGCTGCATGAAACTCTTCCGTGGACAGGTTTGAAACCGGGGGCCGATTGATGGCGGTGCTCAAAATTGATCTTCTCTTCCGCGTGTCGTTACACGCTGCTTTCTGCTGAATACGTAAATTTTACGCTCCTCTGTGAAAGGACGGTGGAGAGACATTCCCGCGATGAAGCGCATCGTAGTGGCTGGAGGATCTTCCATGAGCGAATTTAAGGAACTTTACGGGGACGAAGGACTACAGAAGATCGGGGATCTGATCAAGGACATCCGGATGGCGATGCTGACAACGGCTGCGCCCGACGGAAGCTTCGACAGCCGGCCGATGGCCACGCAGAGGTTCGAGCACTTCGACGGAACGGTGTGGTTCTTGACGCAGGCGGGATCTGGCAAACTGCAAGAGATCGCCGATGACAGCCACGTTTCCCTGATCTATGCCGACAGCGGCGCTTCGAAGTACGTGACCGTCAAAGGGTTTGCCTCTACCAGCAGGGACAAGGCCAAGATCCACGAGATTTGGAATCCGATGTACAAGGCATGGTTCCCAGACGGTGAGGACGATCCCAGCATCCGAGTGCTTCGCGTGGACGTGACGGAGGCCGACTATTGGGAGGCGTCGTCGAGCCGGATCGTGCGCGGGGCCAAGTATCTTGCGGCGGCTGTGACGGGCGGCAAGGTGGACATCGGCGAAGCAGGAAAAGTGCTGGTCTAGCAGCTAAATGGGCGCGATGCCGTCCACGACTGCGACTCCGACAGGCGGCACGAAGGTGAAGTCGGAGTCGAGGACGGGCAGGTTCTCTTGCATCGCCGTAAAGGCAAACTCGGTGACGGCACCGTCGATCTCCTCGATCTTCATGTTCTGGATCGCCCCGGACGCGGTGACCGTCAGCGACAAGGTTTTTACCCGCTGCGCCATCCCCTTAGGCGTTCCGGCAATCTTGTACCCACCGCCGCTCGGAGTCACAGAGGTGTTCTGCAACTCCTTTTCAAGCTGGGTGTGACCAAGAAGGAAACGCAGTGGAGACCGCAGGTCATCGAGTTTCTTGGCCGCGATGCGCGTCGCCTGGTTGTCGCCGGGCGTGTAGAACCAGCCAAACTTGCCATCCAGAATGAAGACCTTACCGACGGGAGTGTTGTAACTCCATCGCATCCGCCCCGGCTTCTTCAGCAGCAACGTCCCCGACTCTGTTCGGTCCATGCCCATCCCGGCGTAATGCTCCGTGTAGCTGGCGCGCAAGCTGGAGAGGTGGTTGTAGTGATCGTCTACCTTGCGAAGGATGGGGTCGGGAGCCTGTGCAGGCAGAAACGGAGTTCCCAAAGGAACTCCGATGAGGACAACGCAGAGCAGAGATCGAATCAACGCCATTACTGAATGGGCTGGGTGCAGTTCGTCGCGCCGGCTGGGTCGAAGCGGATCAGGTTATTCTCGTCGGCGCAGAAGCCGCGATCGCCGGTCTTACCCACTGAGGTCGGGACAGCGGTCACCTCAAAGGAGCTGAACTGGTCCTGGTTGTTGACGGTGACCTTGCCGCCGCAGGTGATGGTGAAGGTGTATCCCGCCTTCTGGCCGGTCGCCAAGGCGTTCTCGATCAACTGTGCGCCCTGAGCCGACGGCGCGCCGGACTTGGGATCGCCGCCGAGCGCGGGCAGCGTGCAGGCAAATCCGTTGGCCGGATACGCGGAGTTGTACTGTAGTTCAGCATTCTCAATCGTGCGTAGAGACTGGATCGCCGAGGTCTCGTTCGCCGACTTGCGCAGCTTCAGCAGCTGCGGGATGCCGAGCGTCATCAGGATCAGCATGACCGACATAACGATGAGGAGCTCGATGAGGGTGAATCCGGCTTCCAGGGAACGCGATGTAGAGCGCGATGTCTTTCGAATCTCTGCGATGTTCATGGTTCCTCGTCGGGTTTCTTTGCCGCGCTTTGGAACGCGGACTTCGTTTCAAACTTTATCAGCAGGCGAGGTCTTTGCGCTCTATCTTCAGCGTCCCAAGGTTACCTAGAAGTGTCAGCGCCATCTTTTCTGGAACAAAGAGGTTCTGGGCGATGGCCTGGACATCGGCGGGAGTGACCGCCTCAATCTCTTCGGTGATCTCGTCGACGCCGAAAAAACGGCCAAAGTACATCTGCTGCCGGGCGAGGTTCGCCATGCGGCTGCCTGAACTTTCCAGGCCAAGGACGATGTTGCTCTTGAGCTGATCTTTGGCGCGCTTCAACTCTGCCTCGCTGACTGTGACTTCCTTAAGACGGCGGAGTTCGTCGAGAGTGAGCCGGAGCAGTCGGTCGGTCTTGTCGATCGAGGTTCCGGCGTAGACACAGAGTGAGCCAGTATCGCGGAAGGGATTCATCTCCGAGTAGATGGAGTAGGCGAGGCCGTGGTCCTCGCGGACAGTTTGGAAGAGGCGGCTGCTCATGCCGCCGCCTAACATTGTATTCAGCAGATAGATACCATAGCGTTGCTCATCCGATACTCTAGGTGCTGGCACGCCCAGGCAGAACTGCACCTGCTCAAGCGACTTCTTCCGCTTCAGCGTAATGTGCGGGGTTGCGGGCGGGGCATCGTGGCGGATGAAGGGGGTGTCGGTGCTGGCAGCCAGGGAGCTGAACTGCTGGGCTACCTGTTCGACAAAGGAGTCGTGGTCAAGATGTCCGGCCGCGGAGAAGACCATGTTGCTGGGGATGAAGCGGCTCGCGTAGAAGTCGAAGACGGTCTGCTGGTCGAAGCTGGACACGGTCTTGACCGTACCTAAAATCGGTCGTCCCAAAGCGTCGTTCTTCCAGAAGTTCTGGGTAAAGGTCTCGTGGACCAGGTAGTCGGGATTGTCCTCGTCCATCTTGATCTCTTCCAGGATGACGCCCTGCTCACGCGTAATGTCTTCGGGTGTAAATGTTGGGTGAAGAACAAGATCTGAGAGAACATCGAGAGCTGGGTTTAAGTGTTCATCGAGCGCCTTGATGGTGAAGCCGACGGTCTCCTTGCCGGTGAAGGCATCGAGATTGCCGCCGATGGTATCGACTTCGCGGGCGAGCTGCTGGGCGGAGCGCGAGGTCGTTCCTTTGAAGACCATGTGTTCGACGAAGTGGGAGATGCCGTTCTGGGCGACGGTCTCGTCACGCGCTCCCGAGTTGATCCACACCCCCATCGAGATGCTGCGCACATGCTCGATGGATTCGGTCAGAACGAGCAGGCCGTTTGGAAGGACGGTGCGGCGGATGTTGCGGGGAGCGGATACGGAGGGCGCGGGCGGGGTAAGCGTTGCGGACATATTTCTCTCATTGTTTCACAGTAAATCTGCGATTTGAGCGGGGTTTTTCATGCGCGGCGAAAGGGAGGTTGGCTAGAGTCTCGTCTGAGACTGCACATGCGACGGGCAAACTGTCGCCCATAGCCTCCTTTTTGGATTCAAAGCGGGATGTCCAGCCTCCGTTTCCCGTTGGGCCAGCATCACAGGTGCATTACCTAAGGCGGAGACGAAACAGGGATGCCTACGTTCACGACTCCTAAGATGAGGCGAACGGTGAATGTGGCCATGGCGGTGATGGTCTTCACCGCTTCGGCGATCCTGTTCTCCACCCCCCTGCGGGTGCAGGGGAACCTGCTCGGCTACGCGCAGGACGACTTTTACTACTACCTGGTGGTCGCCCGAAACCTGGCACGCGGACTCGGTTCGACCTTCGATGGCGTCACTCCGACGAATGGATACCATCCTCTCTATCTTTTGCTGTTGTGGGGCATTTCGCTCCTGGCGAAGTCGCTCCGAGGGGTCTTTTGGTGGCTCGCAGTCCTCGATACGCTGAGTGCGACCGCCATCTTTCTGGCGGCCCGGGCGCTGTTCGCTCGTGTGTTGCGCCGCGTCTGGCTGGAGAACGCCCTTGCTTTGATCATCCTGACGCGATGCAGAATTACGCTTTGCGAGCAGATGGAAGTCACGCTGGCTCTGCCGCTCGCGATCCTCTTTTTCGTCCTCCTTGACCGCTCGCCGGAGACCGTCTCGACACGCCAATGGGCCGGCATCGGGCTTCTAGCGTCGCTCCTGGTGCTCGCGCGACTTGATGCGATTCTGCTTGTGGGGCTTTGCGGTGGCTTCGCGCTGATCGTTCCGCGATACCGCGCAGGACTGACTATCGCCAAGGTCGCCGCTTTTCTGGCTGGCCTGATGCCGCTCCTGGTCGCCTACGTTGTACTCAACAAGGTGGTGTTTCACCGGCTGATGCCGATCTCCGGTGCAGCGAAGCAGTTGGAGACGGGCCACTCCTTCGCCTGGCATGCGTTGAAGCTGTCGCTTACCCCCGACATGACGCAGATGTTCTTCTTCGCGGCCTTGGGGCTGGTGCTGTTTCCGGCTTTCTGGGGCAGGCTGGCTCCTGCGCAGCGGGTGGTCTATCTCGCTGGGTTGTCGTTTCCGTTTGTGCATTGGTCGCTGAATCTGTGGCTCAGTGACTGGCAACTCTGGCCGTGGTACTCGTACAGCATCCGGATCTCTCTCGTGGTCGTCCTCGCGATGGCGGGAACTGCTTGTCTGCGATACTCCGAGCAGCGCTGGTGGCAGACGGCGGAGCTCATACTCTTCGCCGCCGCGGTCTTTCTGCTGGTCTCGAAGCCCTACTCCGTGGGCGGATTCATGATGGATACGGCGAACGCCGCTACCAGAATCAGCGAGTTTACGGCCGCGCATCCCGGTCGCTACGCCATGGGCGACCGTGCCGGCATGGCCGGATACCTGAGCAGCCAGCCCATCCTGCAGACCGAGGGCCTGATGATGGATGGCGCGTATCTTGCCCACATCAGGCGTCAAGACCCGTTGGAAGATGTGTTGAAGATCTATGGGGTCGACTACTACATCGCCTTCGAAGAGAAGAATGGGGACGGGGGCCATATGGGGGCCAATGGCTGCTATCAGGCCAAGGAACCGGCGCAGGCGGGCAGCCACTCACCTGTCATGCGCGGGGTCTTCTGCCAGCCTTCGGAGATGGAGATCTCCGCGCCAAGCGGCCAGACCCGCATCTTCGATCTGCGCCAGCCCTGAAAGCCGAGTCAGTTCGTAGGGAGAGCCTCTAAAGGCGGATCTTGCCAGGTGGTGCCGCAATCTTCGCAGACCCAGGTGTTGGTCGGTTCGACGGTTTCGAGGAGAAGCTCTTCAGACGAGCAGTTCGGGCAAGCTGGTGGTGCGAAATCGCGGCTCGTAATCGCTGATTCGGCTTCGAATCGCGGGCGGAGTTCGGTCAGGTTAGCGCTGCTCAGGACTTGTTTCGCCTTGTCCAGATCGTCGGGAGCGACCAGCACCTGAGGAAGGCGAAGGTCGAATCTTCCTTCGTTGCGCCGAATGGTTGAGGCGATGCGTTCTTCCGCCAGGATAAAGCCGACGAAATTGGCTTGGTCGGTCGTGTCGCATTCGCACAGGGCGACACCGCCCATCTGGAGGAGATCGGAGGGGAAGTAGGTACGGGCTTCTTCTTCCGTCACTCCGGCATCGAGTTCAGAAGGTAATTCAGCGATGTCGGGCAAGATAGCGGGCGGGGCGGAAAGCTTGCGTCTGGTGAGTTCGTTGCGAAGCAGGCCTTGCGCATCGTCCCTGAGACTGTCGAATTGATTGTTTAATTCAAGGAGTTCGTCGTTTGGCATCCGGGCATAGGCATCGCGGAGGCGGTGCCAACCTTCAGGATCATCTGCATAGGACATATGCAGGAGGTTACACAGAACTACTGGTCGGACTCCATTTCGCCGGCACAGTCATCGTAAACTTAAGAGTGATCGTAGAAGGCAGGAGTATGGAGCAGTCGGCAATAAATTTGGCATCTGTTGGCAAGGCTCTCTTCGGGAAGACGCTGGCGGAGTTGCAGGAGCTGGTGGGAGGCCTCGGGCTGACGAAGTATCGGGCGACTCAGATCTTTGAGGCGCTCTACAAGGGGCGTGTCGAGTCGCTGGCGGAGATTACAACGCTGCCGATTGAAGTTCGCGATCGGCTGGCGGCTGAAGGCTATGTCGTGGGTCGCCCGAAGATTGCGCAGACGGCGACGTCGATCGACGGAACCGAACGCTACCTGATGCGGATGGACGACGGCGAGACCGTCGAGACCGTATGGATGCCCGAAGGTGATGGCGGCGAGCGCGGGGATGGAAGCGAAGCCGCTGCGGAGGAGGCCGGTGAGGTTGATCTGATTGAGATTGGTGGCGAAGATGAAGCCAATGCGGGGATTCTTCCCCTTCGGCAAGCTCAGGGGCAGAATGACGGCAATTCTATTGTCCGCCCCCCAGCTGCGAGGAAGAGGTTTCAGGACGTTGGGACGTTGGAGAAGAGTGGCTACCGGCGCGCGACCATCTGCATCTCGAGCCAGGTGGGGTGCGCGGTCAACTGCCAGTTCTGCCTGACGGCGAAGCTGGGGATCAAGCGCAACCTGACGGCTGGCGAGATCGCGGGGCAGGTTGCCTCGGTGTTGGCGCGGCAGGGAATCAAGGTGGGTCAGGACCGGATCAACCTGGTCTACATGGGCATGGGCGAGCCCTTCCTGAACTACGACGCGTTTATGGATAGCGTGCGGCTGCTGAGCGGGGCGATGGGGATTCCGGAGTCGCGGATGACGGTCTCAACCAGCGGCATTGAGCCGGCGATCCGCCGATTTGCGCAGGAGAGTGTGAGGCCCAAGCTGGCGCTTTCGCTCAATGCCTCAAACGACAAGGTCCGCGCCGAGGTGATGCCGATTACGCGCAAGTGGAACATCGCGGCCCTGCTCGAAGCGGTCGATACGATTCCGCTCGGCAAACGGGAGTATGTCACCTTCGAATATGTTCTGCTTGGCGGGGTGAATGACCGGCCCGAGCATGCGCGGGAGGTACTGGCACTGCTCGGAGGGACGAAGGCGAAGGTCAATCTCATCGTCTGGAATCCCGGGCCGGGAATTGCGTATCATCAGCCGACGCCGGAAGACGTGGCGATCTTTCAGAAGATGCTGATCGATGGCGGGTTGCCGACGTACATCCGCAGACCGCGCGGGCGGGACATCTACGCCGCGTGCGGGCAGTTGAAGCGAACGGTAGCCGAGGAGTCTGGTTTGGTAGAGATTGCGGCGGCGCGATAACGCCGTCTCCACCTATGGGTGGATGCGAATTTGCAACCAGAAGTGTAGCGTGGTCGCCGGAGAGCTTTTGAGTTGAAGGGGAAACAGGTGGGGATTGTGCGGGTAGCTGGATTGGCGTTGGCGGTTGCGATGGGAGCGAGCGCGGTGGCGCAGTCGACCTCCGAGGCAGACAAGCAGAAGCCGACCGAGGGTGGCCAGCCGGCGGCAATGGGCGGAGTGAACACCGGCGGGGCGCATGCGGCAGTGCTTGACGCGGAGCATCGTCCTATCACCGCGGGTGGCTTTGTGAAGTCTGGACCTCCGATCTTCATAGACATCGCGGAGAAGAGCGGCCTGGCGAAGTGGCACCACACCATGGGGACGCCGGAGAAGCACTTCATCATCGAGACCGTTGGCTCGGGCGTTGGTTTGCTGGACTACGACAATGATGGCTGGCTCGATATCTACATGGTCAACGGCTCAACGTTTGAGGCGGAGGCGGGTAAGGCTCCTGCGCCGCGCGCTGCGTTGTTCCATAACAACCACGACGGGACGTTTACGAACGTTGCCGATCAGGCTGGCGTGACGAATGAGCGCTGGGGCTTCGGTGTAGCCGTTGCCGATTACGACAATGATGGCTGGCCAGACATCTTCGTCTCGAACTACGGCAAGAACCGGCTGTATCACAACAACCATAACGGGACGTTCACGGATGTTGCGGAGAAGGCGGGCGTGACGCTGGGCAACTGGTCGACCTCTGCGACGTGGGGCGACTACGACGGCGACGGCAGGCTCGACCTCTTCGTCCCTGGCTACGTCCACTACGACATGGTTGAGCCGCCCGCGTCCGGATCGCAGAGCGTTGCCGGGAGCTTCTGCCAATTTCGCGGAGTGAAGGTGATGTGTGGCCCACGCGGTCTGAAGGGCGAGCCGGACCATCTCTTCCATAACAATGGCGACGGGACATTCACCGATGTCAGCGAGAAGGCTGGCGTTGCGGACTCGAAGTCCTCGTATTATGGGCTCGCCTCGCTCTTCATCGATGTGAACAACGATGGCAAGGTCGACCTGCTGGTGGCCGACGACTCCACGCCGAACTACCTCTACATCAACAAGGGCGATGGCACCTTTGAGGATGACAGCTTCGCGTCCGGCTACGCGCTCAACGAGGGTGGCCGCGAGACGGCATCGATGGGCATCGCGTCCGGCGACCTGACGCACAACGGCAAGGTTGATCTCTACAACACCACCTTCTCAGACGACTACAAGCCGCTCTATCGCAACGATGGCGACGCGAACTTTACCGACGTCAGCTACCAGATGGGCATCGCTGAGCCGACGGTGCCGTTCCTCGGCTGGGGCACTTCATTCTTCGACTACGACAACGATGGCTGGCTCGATCTGCTGGAGGCGAACGGCCACGTGTATCCCGAGGTCGACAACATGCCCTGGGGCACAAGCTGGAAGCAGCGGCCTCTGCTGTTCCACAGCGACAAGGGCAAGCTGGAGCTGGTTGCTGCGGTCGAAGGCTCGAGCCTTGCGAAGACCGGAGTTGGCCGCGGCCTGGCGTTCGGCGACCTTTTCAACGATGGCAAGATCGACGCGATCATCAACAATATGGATGGCACGCCATCGTTCCTTCGGAACGTCTCGGAGAACAAGAATCACTGGGTTGAGCTGGAGCTTGTCGGTGGGCCTAAGAGCCCTCGCGATGCCGTGGGCTCGACGGTGTATCTGAAGACTGCGAGCTTCAGGCAGCGCGGCGATGTAGTGAGCGGAGGCAGTTTTGCTTCGACCAGCGACAAGCGTCTGCACTTCGGCATCGGGGATGCGACTGCGATCGATGAAGTCGAGGTTCATTGGCCAAGCGGTGCCGTCGAGAAGATCAAGCTACCCGGTGTGGACGGGATTTTTAAGGTAATTGAAGGTAGCGGGGCGGCGAAGAAGGAGTAGCGACGTTTTACGTCCCTTCCATCGCGTGGGACAAAGGCGCGATAGATGGGGCACCCGAGCTTTGCCGGCTAGTAAGAAGCCTATGCGGGTGCGTTGATGGGCAAGGTGAAGGAGAAGACCGAGCCCTGTCCGAGCTGGCTGGTCACGCCGATCGTTCCGTGGTGTGCTTCGACGATGGCCTTCGCGATGGCCAATCCCATGCCGGTGCCCTGAACGCGAAAGCGTTGGCTTTCGCCGCGATAGAACTTGTCGAAGATCATCAACCGCTCGAGGTCGTCGATGCCTGGTCCGCGGTCGGCGACGCTCACCACGACACACTTACCGCTCGGCTCCGCGCTCAGAATGATCGGCGTTCCGGCAGGCGAATAGTTCGCGGCGTTCTCGATTAGGTGCAGCAGTACCTTCACAATGCGGTCGTGGTCAAGCCAGATCTTTGGCAGGTCTGGTGCAACGTGGATCTCTACGGGATGATGCGCGTGATTGATCTTGGCCTCGTGCAGTGCCTCGGGCAGAAGCGCGGCGATATCGCTCGGGGCGAGTTCGAGCTTCACGTCGTCGGTGTCTAGCTCCGCCATCTCCACCGCCTGCGAGATGAGCTGGTTCAGCCGCTGCGCCTCTTCGTCGATGACGATCATCATCTCCGAGCGTGCTTCGGGGCTCAGATCGGGGTCAGAGCGAAGGCTGGAGATCGCCATCGTGATCGAAGTCAATGGCGTCCGAAGCTGGTGCGTGACGGAGTCGAGGATGGCATTGCGCAGGCGTTCGCTCTCTCGGCCCGCTTCGCTGCGGCTCAGCGTCTCTACGGCGCGGGCGCGCTCGACAGCGATCGCGATGAGGCCGCCAATGGCGTCGAGCGCCTCCCGCGAGACCCCGGTTCCGGCGATTGCGAACGCCCCAATCGGCCGCATGCCCAGACGAATGGGAACGAAGGTGATGTTGCCTTCGCGCGTGGAGTGGTCCTGCACCTGGGCCGCGACCCGGAGCTCGCGATCGTTTTTGAAGAACTCCTGATTGGACCGGTAGGTCTGGTTGCGGGACTGGAGATAGAGGGCGACGTCGCGCAGAGCGAAGATATCGACCAGCTTGGCGGGCACCGTGCCGACAAGCTCGACGACATTGGGGGCGACCAGAAGCTGCTGGCTGAACTCGTAGAGTCGCTCGGCCTCGCGGCGGCGCTTGTTGGAGATGCGGGTCTCAGTCTGGGCCCGGTCGGAGAGATTGCTGGCGATGATGCCTGTGCTGAGGAAGGCGATTAGGGCGACCCAATTCTGTGAGTCTGAAACGGTGAAGGTAAGGAACGGTGGAAGGAAGTAGTAATTAAAACAAAGCGCCGCGACGAGAGAGGTATAAAGAGAGGCACGAAATCCCCAGTACGCCGCGACGATGAGGATGTCGACGATGAAGGTCAAGGCAACCGTCGTCGTGTTCACGTGAATGAGATGAAAGTAGACGTACACGATCAGGGCGAGCATGACGGTGGAGACGATGTACGGGATGACCTTGACCAGCAACCGCATCTGCATGGATGACATGATAGCGTGAAGGTTCGAGTTCTCTGCGAATGCCGAAGACCCCTGAAGAGTGGCTGGCCCATACCGATCCCGAGAAGATGCGCGGGACGCTCAAGCTTTTTCTTGGCTACGCGCCGGGAGTGGGCAAGACCTACAGCATGTTGAGCGAGGCGATCCGGCGCAAGGAGCGCGGCGAAGACATCGTCGTGGGCATCGTCGAGACGCATGGCCGGGCGCGGACGGCTGAGCTGGTTGAGAAGATGGAAGTGATTCCGCGGCGGCAGATCGAATATCGCGGTGTTCCGTTCGACGAGATGGACCTCGACGCGATCCTGGCGCGACGACCGCAGATCGTCCTCGTCGATGAGCTCGCGCACACCAACATCGAGGGCAGCCGCAACGCGAAGCGCTGGCAGGATGTGCAGGAGCTGTTGCAGGCGAAGATCGATGTGCTCTCGACGATCAACGTCCAGCACATCGAAACGGTTGCTCCCACGGTCCAGCGGGTGACGGGCGTCGAGATTCGCGAGACCGTGCCGGACTGGGTAATTCAGCAGGCGGATGAAGTCGTGATGGCGGACCTGACTCCTGAGGCTCTCCAGGAGAGAATGCGGCGCGGCGACATCTATCCCGTGGCGCGGGTCGAGCGCTCTCTCTCGAACTTCTTCCGTCGCGGCAATCTGATCGCTCTGCGCGAGCTTGCCCTGCAGCACGTCAGCAAGGCGGTCGACAAGACGCTGACGAGCTACATGGACGCCCACCACATCCGCGATAACTGGGCGGTGCGGGAGCGTGTGCTGGTCTGCATCAGCGCCAATCCACGTGCACGATATCTGATCGCACGTGGAGCGCGGCTGGCTGAGGCTGTCGAAGGCGAGCTGTATGTGCTGCACGTCGAAGGCGATCGCGAACTTGACGAGGAGAGCAGGCGCGCGCTTGAGAATAACGTTCAGTTCGCGGCAAACCTGAAGGCGCAGGTGGTGCGCGTCACGGCGAAGAGCGTTCCGCTGGCGGCTGCGCAACTGGTTCGCGAGAAGCGCATCACCCAGGTGATCTTTGGCAGGTCGCAGATCAAAGGTCTGCGGAAATACTTTTACTATTATGCGATTCAACGCTTCCTGAGCGATGTGCCCACGGTCGATGTTCACATTGTGACCCAGCCCGAGAAGGACGAAGACGATGACGAATGACAAACAGGAGCGCGCAAGGCTCCTCCTGATCGATGACGAGAGCCAGATCCTGCGGACCTTGCAGGTAACGCTCGGCAGCCAGGGATACGAGATCAAGACCGCGTCCAATGGACTCGACGGGCTGATCCTCTTTCGCGAGTGGCGGCCCGACCTTGTGATCACCGACTTATCGATGCCGGAGATGAGCGGCGTGGAGCTATGCCGCGAGATACGTACGATCGCCCAGACTCCGATCATCGTGTTGAGCGTTCGCGAGCAGGAGGGCGCGAAGGTGGCGGCGCTCGACGCGGGCGCCGACGATTACGTAACCAAACCATTCAATATCCAGGAGCTCAAAGCACGAATTCGCGCCCATCTGAGACGCCAGACTGCGGATGCGCCGAAGAGTCAGTCGGTTAGCGTCGGTGACTTTGTGATCGACGTGCCGGAGCACCGCGTAACCGTGCAGGAAAACGAGATTCACCTGACGCCAAAGCAGTTTGAGTTGCTGTTGTACATGGCGCAGTCGCCGGGAAAGGTGCTCTCGCACCGCGATTTGTTGAATGCGGTGTGGGGCGCGAATGCGACCTCGCAACCGGAGTATCTTCGCGTCGCAATCGGGCAGCTTCGCAAGAAGCTGGGAGATCGCGGAGAGATATACATTCAAACAGAACCCTGGGTGGGGTACCGGTTCGTCGCTGTAGCCGACGAGAGCAAGCCGCAGGACTGAAGGGGCGACGGGCCAGCGATGGCCGGCCCCTTTACGAATTCTTTATGTCTCCGTTACAGCCTCTTTAGTGCAGCGAGCGTGGAATGGGTTTTGTCGCGCCTATGGGCGTGCGTGTGCTGCTACTTTGGGGCGCCGAAAGGAACCTGGGACATGTGGGATCTGGGAATGATAGCGATGGGAGTTGCGTTCTTCGCCATCGCGGTCCTCTACGTAAGGGGCTGCAGTCTGCTCTCGAAGAAGGGACCAGCCAAGTGATGGAGCCAGTCCTTCTTGTATTGGTCATCGTCCTTTTGATGGCCTACCTTATCTTCGCGCTGCTGCGTCCGGAGAAGTTTTGATGACCTCAAATGGATGGCTGCAGATAGCGTTGTTTTTCGCTCTGATCGCGCTCACGGCGAAGCCGCTTGGCGAGTACATGGCCAAAGTCTTTGGCCGCGAGAAGACGTTCTTCGATTTCTTCGCAAGACCGATTGAGCGTTTGATCTACAAGCTGACCGGCGTCGACGAAGCCCACGAGATGAAGTGGACGGAGTACGCCCTCGCCATGCTGTTCTTCAGCGTTGTAACCATGATGGTTACCTATGCGATCGAGCGGCTCCAGGCGGTGCTTCCGCTTCAGTCGCTGCTGAACCCGCAGAAGCTGGCCGCAGTTGCGCCCGACCTCGCGATGAACACGGCCGCGTCGTTTACCACCAATACCAACTGGCAGGCCTACGTTCCCGAAGCCACGATGAGCTACCTGACCCAGATGGTCACGCTGGCCTATCACAACTTCGCCTCAGCCGCTGTCGGTATCGCTCTCGCCATCGCATTTGTACGCGGCATTGCCGGACGCGAGAAGAAGACGCTGGGCAACTTCTGGGTCGATACAACACGCGCAACACTGTGGGTCTTGCTGCCGGGAAGCCTGATCCTCGCTCTGGCACTCGTCTCGCAGGGAGTCGTGCAAAACTTCAGGCCGTATGACTCAGCGACGCTTGTGCAGCCGCAGCAGGTGCAAACGACAGGTGCGGATGGCAAGGTGATTACGCAGACCGTGACCAAGCAGAGCATCGCCCAGGGACCGGTCGCCTCGCAGGAGGCGATCAAAATGCTGGGCACCAATGGCGGGGGCTTCTTCCAGGCCAATAGCGCGCATCCGTTTGAAAATCCCACCGCGCTTTCGAATTTTCTCGAGATGTTCGCCATCTTCGTCATCCCTGCGGCGCTAACGGTCACGCTGGGCCGGATGGTGAAGTCACCGGGACATGGGTGGGCCATCTTCGCCGCGATGTCTGCGCTGTTCCTTGCTGGAGTCTTCGTGCTGTACTGGGCAGAGAGTCATCCGAACCCTCTGCTGCACAACGTCAACCAGACTGCATCGATGATGCAGAGTGGTGGCAACATGGAGGGCAAAGAAGTTCGCTTTGGCATCGCGAACACGGCGCTCTTCGCAACCGCAACAACGGACGCGAGCTGCGGTGCCGTGAATGGAATGCATGACTCCTTCATGCCACTGGGCGGCCTGGTCACGATGGTCAACATCATGCTTGGCGAGATCGTCTTTGGCGGCGTCGGCGCTGGCCTGTATGGCATGTTGATCTTCGTCGTGGTGACCGTCTTCATCGCGGGCCTGATGGTCGGCCGAACGCCCGAGTATCTGGGCAAAAAGATCGAGTCCTACGACGTGCAGATGGCGATGCTGTACGTGCTCATCTTCCCATTCTCGGTGCTCCTCTTCGCCGGAGTCACGGTGCTGATGCCGAACTTGGGTCTGGCGAGCCTGAACAACACCGGGCCGCACGGGTTGTCGGAGATTCTCTATGCCTATGCTTCGGCGACAGGCAACAACGGCTCAGCGTTCGCCGGTCTTAACGCGAATACGCACTGGTACAACCTATCGCTGGCCACAGCGATGCTGGTCGGGCGCTTCCTGATGATCGTTCCCATGCTGGCCGTCGCGGGAAACCTCGCACAGAAGAAACTGGTGCCGCCCTCGGCTGGAACTTTCCCTGTGAACACGCCGCTGTTCGCGGTGCTTCTGGTCGGCGTGATTCTCATTGTGGGCGCTCTCACTTTCTTTCCCGCGCTTGCTCTTGGACCAATTCTCGAACACCTGCAGATGCTTGCAGGCAAGAGCTACTAAGGAGATTTGGCATGTCTACCGCGCAAAAGCGCTCCTTGTGGGACGTGAAGATCGTCCGCCGCGCTGCAATGGATGCGCTGGTGAAGCTGCATCCCCGCAACATGATGAAGAACACGGTCATGTTCGTGGTGGAGATTGGCAGCGTCATCACTACGATCTATCTTGTGCGCGATTTAGTTACAAATCGCGGACCCTTCAGCTTCGATCTCCAGGTGACCCTGTGGCTCTGGTTCACGGTGCTGTTCGCAAACTTTGCGGAGGCGATGGCCGAAGGCCGCGGCAAGGCCCAGGCCGACGCATTACGTCAGGCAAAGTCGGAGACGATGGCCAACAAGCTTTCGCCGGACGGCACTATTACGCCGACTTCAAGCGCGCTTCTCCGCGTGGGAGATATAGTCCAATGCATCGCAGGGGAGATGATTCCCGGTGACGGCGACGTGATCGAGGGCGTCGCTTCGGTCGACGAATCGGCCATCACGGGAGAGTCGGCACCGGTCATCCGCGAAGCCGGCGGCGACCGCTCGGCAGTCACCGGCGGCACGCGGGTTCTATCGGACCGCATCGCGGTTCGCATCTCGTCCAACCCTGGCGAGACGTTCCTCGATCGCATGATCGCGCTGGTCGAAGGGGCCGAACGGCAGAAGACTCCGAATGAGATTGCGCTCAACATCCTGCTGGCCGGGTTGACGATCATCTTCCTGCTCGCGGTGGGAACATTGCAGCCGTTCGCGATCTATTCGACAGCTCCGCAGTCGGTGTTTGTGTTGATCGCTCTGCTGGTGTGCCTTATCCCGACTACGATCGGTGGCCTGCTTTCGGCGATTGGCATTGCTGGCATGGATCGCTTGGTGCAGCACAATGTTCTCGCGATGTCCGGGCGTGCCGTTGAAGCGGCGGGCGATGTGAACACGCTGCTGCTTGACAAGACAGGTACGATCACGCTCGGCAATCGCCAGGCGAGTGACTTTGTTGCCGCGCCGGGTGTGAGCAACGCGGAACTCGCCGATGCAGCGCAGTTGTCTTCGTTGCCCGATGAGACCCCTGAAGGCCGCTCCATCGTCGTGCTCGCCAAGGAGCGCTTCGGCCTTCGCGGGCGCGAGATGAGCGAGCTTCATGCAGAGTTCGTCCCGTTCAGCGCGCTCACGAGAATGTCGGGCATCGATGTCGATGGCCGCCAGATTCGCAAGGGAGCGACGGACGCCATCGCGAAGTTCATCGAACAGAACGGTGGTTCCATGCCGCAGGAGGTACGCGATGCTGTCGACGTGATTGCGCGCAGCGGAGGCACGCCTCTGGTGGTTGCGGAAGGCCGCCGTGCTCTGGGTGTGATCCACCTGAAAGACATCGTCAAGGGCGGCATGAAGGAGCGCTTTGCCCAACTCCGCGCGATGGGCATTCGTACCGTGATGATCACTGGCGACAACCCGTTGACCGCTGCGGCGATTGCGCGCGAAGCTGGCGTCGATGACTTTCTTGCCGAGGCTAAGCCCAAGGACAAGATGGATTTGATCAAGCGCGAGCAGGCGGACGGCAAGCTCGTTGCGATGACGGGCGATGGTACCAACGACGCTCCCGCACTGGCTCAGGCAGATGTAGGCGTCGCCATGAATACCGGCACGCAGGCGGCAAAGGAAGCGGGCAACATGGTCGACCTGGACTCTAACCCGACCAAGCTGATTGAGATCGTCGAGATCGGCAAGCAGCTCCTGATGACGCGCGGCGCACTCACCACCTTCTCCATCGCGAACGACGTGGCGAAGTACTTCGCCATCATTCCAGCCATGTTTGCGGCTACGTTCCCGGTGCTGAACGCTTTGAACATCATGCACCTGAAGACGCCGCAATCGGCTGTCCTCTCGGCCGTGATCTTCAATGCCATCGTTATCATTGGCTTAATCCCTCTGGCGCTGAAGGGCGTTGGATACAGGGCGATGAGCGCTGAAGCTCTGCTGAGGCGCAACCTCATCATCTATGGCGTTGGCGGCATCATCGTGCCATTTGTCGGCATCAAGCTCATCGACCTCGTCATCACCGCGATTCACCTGGCTTAGCCATAGGAGAGGCAATGCGCAAGGCACTTATCACTTCGATTCTCTACACGATCGTCACAACCATCTTGCTGGGTATCGGCTATCCGATGCTGGTGACGGTGATCGCTCGGTCGGCCTTCCCGAAGCAGGCGAACGGAAGCCTGATCGTGAAGAGTGGAATGGTCGTCGGCTCCTCCTTGATTGGGCAGCCCTTTAGCGGCGATAACTACTTCCACAGCCGGCCATCTGCCGCTGGTGCGGGCTATGATCCCACCTTGTCGGGTGGGTCGAACCTTGGCCCGACGAGTAAGAAGCTCGTCGACCGGATCGCCGCTGACACCGCAACTGTGCAGCTTGATCACCCAGGCGTGCCGGTGCCGATCGACCTTGTGACCACATCGGGGTCTGGTCTCGATCCGCACATCTCGCCGGCCGCTGCGGAGTACCAGGTGGCCCGTATTGCGAAGCAGCGCAAGCTGAGCGAAGATATGGTGCGGACCCTTGTAGCGAAGCATACGACGCAACGCACCCTCGGTCTGCTCGGCGAGCCAACGGTCAACGTGCTGGAATTGAACCTCGATCTGGACCATGTAAATCCAGATTGAAAATTGCGGATGGAAGGCTGTCTTCGGACTTTATCGACACGCGAAGAAGAGCGATAATGGATGCCTATGGCAAACGCAACCGCTACAAAACGTGAGTTTCAAACCGAAGTCAGCCAACTCCTCCAACTCATCATCCACTCTCTCTACTCGCACCCGGAGATCTTCCTCCGCGAGTTGATCTCGAACTCCTCCGACGCACTCGATAAGCTGCGCCATCTGACGTTGACGGATGACGCCTTCAAGTCGTTCGCGTTCGATCCGCGGATTGACCTGGAGCTTGACGAAGAGAATCACACCATCACATTGAGCGATACCGGCATCGGTATGAACGAGGAAGATCTCGTCTCGCACCTCGGCACGATCGCCCGCTCGGGCACAAAGAACTTTCTCGCGCAGTTATCCTCCGATGCGAAGAAGGACTCGAACCTCATCGGTCAGTTCGGCGTGGGCTTTTATAGCGCCTTCATGGTGGCCGACAACGTCGAGGTGATCTCGCGGAAGGCCGGCGAAGAGCAGGCCTTCAAGTGGACGAGTGACGGCAAGAGCGGCTTCGAGATCGAGCCTGCAGAGCGTCATTCGCAAGGTACGACCATCAAGCTGCACCTGAACGAGGAAGGGAAGCAGTACGCCAATGGCTGGCGGCTGCAGGAGATCGTCAAGAAGTACTCGAACCACATCGCGTTCCCCATCTTCCTGACCTACGAGAAGAGCGAGTGGAACGAGGAAGAGAAGAAGTCCGAAAAGAAACTCGTTACCGAGCAGGTAAACGCCGCGAGCGCCATGTGGCGGCGCAGCAAGAGCGAGTTGAAGGACGAGGACTACAAGGAGTTCTATAAGTCCATCTCTGGCGACTGGAACGATCCGCTCTTCTGGTTCCACACCAAAGCAGAGGGCAGCCTGGAGTACACGACACTCTTCTTCATTCCGTCGAAGGCCCCGATGGATCTTTACAATGCGGACTATCGCGTCGGCGTGAAGCTATATGTGAAGCGCGTCTACATCATGGACGACGCCAAGGAACTGCTGCCGCAGTATCTGCGCTTCGTGCGCGGCGTTATCGACAGCGAAGACCTGCCGCTGAATGTGAGCCGTGAGATTCTGCAGCAGAACCGCGTCCTGACCAGCATTCGAACGGCGAGCGTGAAGAAGATCCTGACCGAGCTGAAGAACGCTTCGGAGTCGCAGCCTGAGAAGTACCTGGAGTTCATCCAGCAGTTCAATCGTCCTCTGAAGGAAGGTCTGTACAGCGACTATGCCAATCGCGAGACGCTGCTGGAGCTTGTCCGTTTCAAGTCCACGAAGGCGGAGGGGTTGACCAGCCTCGCCGATGTGAAGTCTCGGATGAAGCCAGAGCAGAAGGCGATCTATTACATCACTGGCGGGTCAGAGTCACTGCTGAAGTCTTCGCCGCTGTTGGAGATCTACAAGAAGAAGGACATCGAGGTGCTGATCCTCGACGACGACTTCGACGAGATCGTCTTTTCCGGTGTCGACAAGTACGGCGAGATTGAGCTAAAGGCAGTCAACAAGGCCGCAACCAGTGACGACCTGAAAGACGAAGCGGATGCCGATAAATCCGAGACACTGCAGCCGCTGCTCGACAAGCTGAAGGCCACGCTGGGCGATCGCGTAAAGGACGTTCGTGCGTCGGTGCGGCTGGCGGACAGCCCTTCCGTGATCGTGAGCGATGAAGATGAACCTTCCCTCCAGATGCTGCAGATGATGCGAGCGATGGGGCAGAAGGACATTCCCGCGCCGAAGCCTACGCTCGAGATCAATCCCGATCATGAGATCGTGAAGAAGCTGCTGGCTCGGCCGGACGATGCTCTGGCGACCGATGCGGCCTGGCTCCTACTCGACCAGGCTCTGCTGATGGAAGGCGTGCAGTTGCAGGACCCGGCCTCGTTTGTACAGCGGCTGAACCGGGTGTTGAGCAGTTCCATCTAGAAGTCACTTGCTGATTGAGATGACGGCCAGCGGGAATCTCGAAACCCGCTGGCCGTTTGTTATGCGGAGAAGGTACCATGGCAGGCCTATGCACACTTCATCCGTTCGCAAACTCCTGTTCATTATCCTATTCGTGTTGATGATGGGACATGCCTCCGCTCAACAGCCAGAAGCCGTAGCCTGTAAAGGTTTTGATCGCGCTGCCTCCAGTGCATTGCAGACGATGAAGGCGAAGGCCGAAGAGTTGAAGATCGGCGGCGCAGCCGTGCTCGCCTGCTTCGAGGGTGACTCGATTCAGTCGTGGAGTTCAAAGATGCTTGTCGTCGGGCGGATGAAGGACACTCCGACCGCCACAGACAAAGGCTCAAACCTGCTGGCGATTGCTTATGCCAAGGCCGCGGAGATGGCGGACACTCTGAAGGACAGCGGCAGCAAGGTTCGTCCACCGATGACGGGCGAGTTCGGCTGGGAGGGTGGCGTGATCGTCCCGATCAAGGGCGGCCACATCATCGCCGCCTTTAGCGGCGGAAAGTCGGAGGATGACGTGGCGACATCAGGTGCGGGAGCAGCAAAGTTGCAAGAACTCATCCGCAAATAGAAATATCAGAAACCAACGTAAGAGGTGAAGAGCATCTGTAGCTGCGGAACAGAATCAAGCCTCAGAAGCACTTCTGGGTCGCCGTGACGGAATGGTTCATTAAGATTGGTTAGCTCTATCCCATTCGAGACGTTTGGCGAGCATATCGATCATCATTTCGTCTGACCATATGGTGAAAGTGACGATGTTCTTGTGCAGTTGTTGGTCGATTCGCGCGGTCAAGCAAATCTCTCTCACCAAGCCTGCCATCAGATCTGCCACCTGAAGTTGCGGATACAGCTTATCGTCTCCGAAAAACAGGGTCTTCATTACTTTCCCTTTATCGGGGTTCATTGTTTTGAATGCTTTATAGATTTGTAACACGCGCCTAGAAGTATTGGAGTCGTCGGAAACAAAGGCAACCCGGTTTTTCTCTCCACTTTCCTGAGTCCTGTCGGCGCACTCTCCCATTAAGGTTTGCATTGCCGCCTCATACGGGTCTACAGGAAAAATGGAGGCAGCCCTGTCGCTGCTTTTCCTAATAGCGGCGTATGAGCAGAGAGGTATAGCATGAGCCATCCCCCTCACTCCCGAATTTGAGATGATTTCTTGAAGGTCTTGAAAAAGTGCACCGGCGATATGGGAGCCCTTTGGGGGAGGGTACAGGTCAACCTTCCTGAACTTAAAAAACTGGCCCCTAAATGCGCGATATTGGAAATACTTGAAGTATTCGATTCCATCGGCATCGAGTCGTTTATTCCACGAATCGGTGACTGCCTTCCACTGGTTCTTGGTGCCCACAGCGGCCCCAGCCACAGCTATGGCTTGCTTTTTCTGATCCGAACTGTCATCAAGATAAGCTCTGAATAGCATTGCAAATGATCTCATTCAGTCATGGAGTCAATCTCGCCATGAAAAGGCATCTTAATTTCGGCGCACCACCGACCCTCGCGTGAAAGGGTGGGTTCCTATAAGCAATTATGCACTTCCACAGTGAAAGAAGAAGCGCAGCAGGAAAGCCCCGGATTTCTCCGGGGCTTTCTCGTTCGTCTTTGCGCCAAAGGCGCGGTTGCCTGGATGGCAGATCCTAGTACATGCCGTCCATGCCGCCGCCGCCGTGGTTGTGACCGCCGCCGCCCGCTTCCTTCTTCTCGGGGATCTCGGAGATCATGGCTTCGGTGGTGAGCATCAGGCCTGCGATGGAGGACGCGTTCTGCAGGGCAGTGCGCGTTACCTTTGTTGGGTCGATGACGCCAGCCGCGACCAGGTCTTCGTAGACGCCGGTTCCGGCGTTGTAGCCGAAGTTAGTGTCCTTCGAATCGTGGATCTTGCCGATGACCACCGCACCTTCTTCGCCAGCGTTCGAGACGATCATGCGAAGCGGCTCTTCGATAGCGCGACGGATGATAGCTGCGCCGATCTTCTCGTCGCCTTCAAGCGTCTTGATGAGAGCGTCAACAACGTGCGTGCAGCGGATGAGCGCTACGCCGCCGCCGGGGACGATGCCTTCCTCAACTGCCGCACGGGTTGCGTGCATGGCATCTTCGACGCGGGCCTTCTTCTCCTTCATCTCGGTCTCGGTTGCAGCTCCCACCTTGATGACAGCAACGCCGCCAACCAGCTTGGCAAGACGCTCCTGGAGCTTCTCGCGATCGTAGTCAGAGGTGGTCTTTTCGACCTGCGCGCGAATCTCCTTCACACGACCGGAGATGTCATCGTCCGCTCCGCCGCCGTCGACGATGGTGGTGTTGTCCTTGTCGATGGTGACGCGCTTGGCGGTGCCGAGATCTTCGATCTTGACGCCCTCGAGCTTGATGCCGAGGTCTTCGGTGATGGCCTTGCCGCCGGTGAGGATGGCGATGTCCTGCAGCATGGCCTTGCGGCGATCGCCAAAGCCAGGCGCCTTGACGGCAGCGACGTTGAGCGTGCCACGCAGCTTGTTGACGACCAGGGTCGCGAGCGCTTCGCCGTCTACATCCTCAGCGATGATGACGAGGGGCTTAGCGGTGCGGGCGATCTGTTCGAGCAGGGGGAGCAGGTCCTTCATCGAAGAGATCTTCTTCTCGTAGATGAGAATGTAGGGGTTCTCGAGGGCAGCTTCCATGCGCTCTGCGTCGGTGACGAAGTAGGGCGAGAGGTAGCCGCGATCGAACTGCATACCCTCGACGACATCGAGTTGGGTCTCCATGGTGCGGGACTCTTCAACCGTGATGACGCCGTCCTTGCCGACCTTCTTCATAGCTTCCGCGATGATGGTGCCGATCTGCGAGTCAGAGTTAGCCGAGATGGTGCCAACCTGGGCGATCATCTCGCCGGAGACAGGCTTCGAGAAGGTGGAGAGGGCTCCGCCAACGACAACGCCGTTCTCATCGCGCTTGCCGATGATGGCTTCGACGGCCTTGTCGATGCCGCGCTTCAGCGCCATCGGGTTCGCACCAGCGGCGACGGTCTTCACGCCTTCGCGGTAGATCGCTTGGGCGAGAACGGTTGCGGTCGTGGTGCCGTCGCCGGCTACGTCCGAGGTCTTCGAAGCCACTTCGCGGACCATCTGTGCGCCCATGTTCTCAAGCGCGTTGCCGAGCTCGATCTCCTTGGCGACGGTGACGCCGTCCTTCGTGATGGTGGGCGAGCCGAACTTCTTCTCGATGACGACGTTGCGGCCCTTGGGGCCGAGGGTCACCTTGACCGCGTCGGCCAGGATGTTGACGCCGCGCAGGATCGCCTGGCGGGAATCTTCTCCGTGCAGAATTTGCTTTGCCATGATTCGTTGCTCCTAAAATTGTTCTTGCTGCTGCTTCTTAAGGTTTTGCGCCCAAGAGGGCGCGGTACACGGCGCGAAGCGCTACTTCTTCAGGATGCCGAGGACTTCTTCTTCGCGCATGATGAGGAACTCTTCGCCATCGAGCTTGATCTCGGTGCCGGAGTACTTGCCGAAGAGGATGCTGTCGCCAGCCTTGACATCGAGCGGGAAGGTCTTGCCCTCGTCGTTGGACTTGCCCTTGCCGACGGAGATGACCTTGCCCTCTTGCGGCTTCTCTTTAGCGGAGTCCGGGATGATGATGCCGCCGCGGATGCTCTCGCCCTCTTCAACGCGCTTTACCAGGATGCGATCGTGAAGCGGTGTGAATGATGATGCTGCCATAACTCGTATCTCCTTCATTCTTTAGGCGCGAATCGACGGTGCGAGACGCGCGAGTTGCCGGTGCCTTTGAACGACCAAGGCGGATGCCTGTAGATCGCAGTCGTGAGTGGGGTAGAGGCGTTAGCACTCTTACCCTTCGACTGCTAACGATAGGCTATCGCCGAGGGGCGTGTCAACACGGCATTGTGAAATATGAGTGAAAGACGCGCAGGTTTCAAGGAGGGGTGCAGCACGGGGTCGGAATAGCCCTCAGCGCACCTCGGCGGTGAATTGCCTCACCCACTCATGGCCTTTGAGTACAAAGATGGCGGGTGAGACCGTTCCGGCGGGCTCCAGACTGGTGACACTCATCTGCATCCCCAACTTGCCGCCATTCAGTACATCGATCCTGCGTGGTACGCTTACGTCGTTGAAGCTCTGGAAGTCCTGGAGTCGCACCTCTAAGCCGTTGCTGAAGGTCTGCAGTAGTCTGCCTGAGTTGTCGAACCAGTATGCGTTGAACTGTTTCGGGTCCGGGGTTCCGTCCGGGTTTTCGTAACCTCGGGCCACTCGAATGGCCGCAACCCCGCCGACCACATCTCGCTTGATCCTCCAATCGGATTCGACGAAGGTGTCGATCGCGGGTATCGGCTCCATATTGATGAGAACGAGCCGCAGCAGCGGGACCTCCGGGCCTTCAGTGACTACGTAACGCTTTTCGCCGTTTCTCGTCCTGATGACGCGGCTGTTGCCGACTACAGCTTCTCGTCGCCACTGGCTGTCGCTGAGCCAGGTGTCCGTATAGGTTCCTGTCTCCACCGCGCCAGAACTTCCGCGTGTCTTGAATTCAGCTTGCAGAATATAGGGCTGTTTCGATGCCGCAGCAGGAAAGTCTGCCTTTCGACCGTGCTCGAAGTAAGTCCTCGCACTCTCGAAGCTCTCGACACCTGCTGGCCTGCTCGTCTTGAAGGGCATGGTGATCGTCGTGACAACCTGAGCCGGCAGGCCGTTCACAAGATAAGGTTTGAAGCGCATACGCCTGATCCGGTCGCGTGCTGCGTCGCTGAGCCCCGGATTGTCGCTCAGCAGGCTGCCCATGTCGCGGATTTTGCCTTCGCGATCGATGACGACCTCGGCCAGCAGAACTCCCTCGAGTGGGCCTTGCTCCAGCGTGGGCCAGCCTGAGACTTCCTGTGGAAGAAGGTTCTTTCGAACTGCAATTTCATCCACGACGGCGGTCTCCAGGATGGGATCTGACGGATTGGGACCGGGATCGAGAAGCCTTGATGGGGACTCGTTAAGGTCTTCGAGAGAAGTGACCCGTGCGGTGACTTCGGCTCCGCCGCCGCCGGACGTCACCTTGCGAGCGATGTAGCGTCCATGGAAGTCGGTAAGCTCGCTGAGGCCAGCGTCGTAACCGATGCCGCTGGCGAAGGTGACGCCGTTGGGGGCAAGGTCGAGGCCAGCACCGATGCCTTTACTTACGGTCCCGTCGGTGCCCATCACGACCCAGCTAACATGAGTCTCAACAAGTTGATGCTTCTCTTCGCCCGTCTTCACGGTCCCGTCGGTGCCCATCTCGACCCAGCTAACATGAGTCCCACCAAGATTCTTCTCTTCACCTGTCTTCACGTAACGCAGCGTCTTATCGAGATCAGGAACCGGCTTGACCAGGGCGACGGCCGTCTCGCGGAGCCACTCTGGGAAGTAGTCTCCCTCGTTCTTCTGCCAGACCTTTCCATCATGGACAATCTCGATCTGGTGGAACTCTGGCGAGCGCACTTCGCGGCGCCAATTGTCCGGGCTAAACCACCAAATCTCGACTTCGCCGGAGCGCCCGGAAGAGTTGTCGCGCTCGAAGCTTGGCGAGAGGATCGCCTTGAGGTGGAACGGTTTCGTTCCGGGTTGGTCAAGCGTGTTGCGCTCGACGGCCTTTTTGACCCGGGTGGTGATGTCTTCTGCTTTTGTCGAAATGCACGGCAACATGGCCGCCACGATGCATGCTGCGATCAATCTCTGGCGCATGGCCGCAATGTACACTAAGTGGTCGCCTTGTCGATGAAGGCTGGCGAGCTCGAAATCATTCCACCGGCCGGAGTACGAGACCCGGCCCAATATGGAAGCTAATGTGGCACGCGATCCTCAGCATTCTTACGGGGAAGCGTCAATAGAATTCTCGTCAAGATGGACAGGCGTTCGAAGTCGCTTTCGAGCTTGAGCGCAAGCGACTGCTCATCTCCGATGCCGCTCTCCTGCTTCGCGATGTAAAGCAGATTGGTCAGGCTTTGCAAAGGGTTGTTGATCTCGTGGGCCAGATCGTTTGCCATGGCCATGGCAGCCGTCGCACGCGCCTGGGCCAGGAGCTTCTCCTGCTGACGTTGCTGTCTTATTCCCATTGCGGCGAAGTTAGCGAGGATCTGCATAAGATGAAGGTCTTCTGCGTCAAAGGCCTCTGCTTCGGTGTGGGAGATGACAAAGATCGTTCCGCGCATCTCATCGGTCTGCCATGGCAGCAGGATTCCATCCTGGACGAGCGCCGCCTCGACGCCGAGGATGTCGAAGAAGCGCTGATCCACGCGAAATAGCTGCGGCGTCCCACGCTCCAGGCACACTGTACAGGCGCTTGGATAACGGGGAAGTGAGGCGTTAAGGAAGGGACTGTACTCGCCGGCTGTGGCGATCCATTGATAAAACTGCTCGTCGGTACCGCCTTCTCGCTCGATGCTCACGCCTGCACTGTCGGCCCCGCACAGGCGGACGGCCGCGGTAACCAGCTCCTGGATAATCGTCTCGGGGTGATCGACGAAGGCGAGCGCGAGCTGGTTGAGCCCTTCCATCTGCAGGGTGCTGCTGCGGGACTGCCGGTGCCTTGTCGCGTAGGCCGCACCATTGGACAGGTCCGTTACTTCCAGCCCAACCTTGTCGAGTTCATTGTTCTGGATCATCAACGTCTCACGATTGTATCGACTTCGCCGACTGGCGGACCAAAACGAGACACCGAGTCCAAGTTGCCGAGAAGACATGCGAGTGACGGCTCGATCGCGGACCGGCGCGCCCGTGTTGGATCAAGCGGTGCCTAAGACCTCCGCTCCGCTCGTCAGCGCTGTGTCGCCGGGGTAGAATCAGTGCATGTGTCTTCGTCGCTATCTCGGCCTGGCCGGGCTGCTCTCTTTCAGTCTCGCTTCTGTTCTTCCAATGGCATCTGCGCAGGATCATTCGCGTGGCCGCAAGTACAAAGCTCCACCGGATACCTCTCACATTGAGGTCGAAATCGTTCGGGCGAGCAACGGCAAGCCCATTCCGAACGCCGCCGTGATCTTCAATCCGGAGAAGGATGGCAAGGACGAGGGCAATCTCGAGGTGAAGACCGGCCCCGATGGCAAGGCTGCCATCGACGTGATCCCCACCGGTAGCAAGTTGCGGGTGCAGGTGATTGCGGGCGGCTTCGCGACGTTCGCTGAAGATTACATGATCGACACCACGACCAAAGAGATCAGCATTAAGATGCTGCGTCCGCGGGCGCAGGTTTCGGCGTATGTGGACAACTCCGGCAAGGCCTCCGAACGCAAGCCGGGAGTGCAGGAACCTGTCAGGCCGCCCACTACGCCTCCGCCTGCCAGCGTAACTCCTCCAGCTACTCCGGACGCAGAATCGAAGACTCCTCCGGCACCTGAGACCAAGCCAAATCTGTAACGAAAAGTAAGAGACAAGATGAGCAGACCGTTGGCAGGCAAGACCGTGCTCGTGACCGGCGGCGCGAAGAGGATTGGGCGAGAGATCGCGTTGACGCTGGCACGGGCTGGAGCGAACGTTGCGATCACGTTCGGAGGCTCACAGGCTGAGGCGGAGCAGACGGTTGCGGACCTTGCAGCGCTCGATGTGGAGGCGATGGCCGTTCGCTGCGAGCTACGCGACCCTGAAGATGTGAAGCAGACGGTCGGTGCGGTCATCGAAGAGTTTGAGCGGCTGGATATTCTGGTGAACAACGCCGGGACCTTCGAGTCGGTCGCGCTCGAAGAGATCTCCGTGGAAGCGTGGGACAGGATGTTCGAGACGAACACGCGCGCTCCGTTCCTGGTAGCGCAGGCGGCGCATCCGGCACTACAGGCTGCGAGTGGGCGGATTGTGAACATCGGCTCATTGGGCGGGCTGCATCCGTGGGCCACCCATGCGCATTACTGCACGTCGAAAGCGGCGCTGCACATGCTCTCGCAGACGATGGCGAAGGCGTGGGCGCCGGAGATCAGCGTGAACTGCGTTGCGCCGGGGATGATTGTGCAGGGCGAGGTGGGCGCGGGGTACGAAGAGTTTGCGCGGAGAACACCGATGCAGCGAAACGGCTCCGCGGAGGATGTGGCGGCGGCGGTTTTGTTCTTTGCGACCGCGCCCCACTTTATTACCGGACAGTTGCTCGCGGTGGATGGTGGGTTGGGGCTGTAGATATTTGCGTTAGGATGCCCCTATGTCCGACATTGCCCTAACTTCTCTTGCCAGCCCCGACGTACTGGCGCGTGCCCGTAAGGTCAAACTCTTTCTGATGGACGTAGACGGCACGCTGACCGATGGCGGCGTATGTCTCATCTCGTCTACTTCTGTAGATCCCTCTGCAGAGGTGGTTGTTACCGAGATGAAGGTGTTCAACGCTCAGGATGGACAAGGGCTGTCGCTCGCTCACACCATGGGAATTCAGACCGGCTTTATTACAGGAAGGAAGTCACCCGCGGTTGCCAAGCGCGCACAGGAACTGAAGGTGACGTTTGTTTACCTGGGGCAGGCGACCAAGACCGAAGCCTTCGAGGAGTGTATGCGAAAGGCGGGGGTGACCGAGGAAGAGGTTGCTTACATGGGCGACGACCTGCCGGATATTCCCTTGGCGAAGAGAGCCGGTCTCGCGGTCTGCGTTGCCGATGGCGTGCCCGAACTGAAGGCTGTCTGCCACTTTGTCACTCAGCGGTTGGCTGGACGCGGAACCGCCCGTGAGGTCATTGAACTTATTTTGAAGGCGCAGGGGCGCTGGGAAGAAGCGGTACCGCTGGCGCTTGCTTAGTAGAAGCCGGAGGCGCTGTCGCAACTCTGAAGACCAGAACTAAAGAGTCTTGAGAAACGTGATCAGCGCCTGCTTTTCTTCGGGCGATATATCCAGTCCATACTCGTGGCCGGGGACGGCGCTGCTCTTCAGGTTGTAGCCGCGATAGCCGGTGCGAACGTAGTTTTCGTCGAGGCGGTGGACGTCGAACCAGTCCTCCAGCGTTGCGACTTCGCCGTTGTGGCCGAATGGCCCGCGATACCAGACGCCCTTGAGCGATGGCACTTTGTAGAAGCCGGTGCCGCGACGTGTGTTCAGGGCGTTGTAGGGATCGGTGCCGACGACTACGGGCATGATGCGGTAGTTCGCCTTCGCTTCATCCGTGACCTTGAAGCCTTCGACCGGCGTGAGCATGTTGTTGGTGTAGAGCGGCGGGGTGTGGCACTTTGGGCAGCCCTCGCGGGTGAAGACTTTCTGGCCTTTAGCTGCGAGCGCGTCGAACTTGTTCGGATTCTCTGGTGGCTTCAGCGAGTAGAGATACATGGCCAGCGCGTAGAGCGCGCGGTCGCTGTCGCGGGTCTGGGTCTTCGCGTCGGGCAGCTTGGTATCGCCGGGATCGTTGTTGGGGATGAAGCCGTCGTAGCTGGTGATCTCCTGGATGAAGTTGTTGATCGCGTCGTACCGCATGAGGTCGGCGATGTTGCGGTTCTGTTCGAGGCCAGTGCGGTCGAGGTAGAGCCGATCCCTGACGCCGATGAGGTCGGGGATCTGGATCGGGTACAGAAGACTCGTTCCCTGGCGTGGGTTGACGCCCTGAGGCAGCGAAGCGAGTTGATCGTGGAAGGGCTTGATGCCACCGCCTCCGAGAGGAAGTGATGGATCCGGCTTGATCCAGGGCGCTGCGTAGAAGACATCGTTGAAGGGCGCGGCTGGCGTCTTTTCCGGAATGTTGTGGATGGCGTAGGCGAACATTTGGCCGAAGGGGACGTTGCCCTGCGCTCCGCGAATGACCTTGCCGTCCGGCATTACGCGTGTGTGGCACTCGGCGCAGGCGTCCGTGGCGACCTCGACCTTGCCTTTCTCGCGGATGACATAACTTTCAAAGGGCATGATGCCCTCGGGCGTGGTCGGAGGGTTCACGGCCTGCCACCAGCCGGGATCACGCACGGGCATGAAGCCCTTATCCGGGGGGCCGTAGGTGTTGGCGGAGTCGAAGACGATGGAGCCTGCCTTGATCCAGTCCTCCTCGGTCTTCAACTTATCGAAGTCGACAGCGACCTGCGGCTCCTGCCGCTGCAGCCACTCCCAGTAGCCTTTGGGCTCCTTGCCGGGAGCGTAGACGGGATAGGTCTTCCAAAGAGTGCGCTCGGGGATGGTGTAGTAGTAGGCGCTGGAGAGCGGGCGTACATCGACCTTGGCGGCGCGAGGGAGCTCGATGGAGGCCATGGCAGCGTCGTCCCAGACTTTGGGAATGTCGGGAGTGAAGGGCTTTTTGCTGGAGGGAGACTGGGCCTGGGCGCAGAGCAGGGCGCTGCAGAGGAGGATTGCAATGCGTCGCATAGGGAGAATTTATGCGATGTTCGATGTCACGTCCAAGTAAAAGTTGAAGCAGCATGCGCTATCTTCGCTACGATCAGGCGTATGCTACTCCGCAAGGAGATCGTGCCATGCGGAGAAGAGACTTTCTTAGCAGGTCGGCCCGAGGTTTGGGCGCAGCTATCCTGGGTGGTTCAGCCGTTGCTCGCGCGGCGTTGTTCGAGCCCGAACCGCTTCCGAATAAGTTCAAGGCAAGTGACGAGGTCGTGCTGGGTAAGACCGGCATCCGAACCAGCCGGCTGGCGATGGGGACGGGCACGTTCGGTTACGGCGGACGGTCGAATCAGACGCAGCTTGGGATGTCTCCGCTGACAAGGCTGTTGTTGGATGGATATCACGATAATGGCCTGCGATTCTTCGATGCGGCGGACTCGTATGGCAGCCATCCTTATGTTGCGTCCGCGCTGAAGCAGCTGCCGCGCGACAAGGTGACGGTTCTGACGAAGACGGACACGCGAGATCCTGCTGGAGTGCGGGACGATCTCGACCGGTTTCGACGGGAGCTGGGTGTGGACTACATTGATGTGGTGCTGGTTCATTGCGTGACCGAGGCGGATTGGACGACGCGTTATCGCGGCGTGATGGATGTGCTTTCGGAGGCGAAGCAGAAGGGTGTCATTCGAGCGCATGGCGTCTCTTGCCACAGCTTTTCGGCGCTGAAGGCTGCGGCTGCATCGCCTTGGGTAGAGGTCGATCTCGTGCGGCTGAATCCGATTGGGTCGCACATGGATGCGCGACCGGAGGCGGTGATTCCGGTGATCCAGCATATGCGGGAGGAGGGTAAGGGCATCGTCGGGATGAAGATTCTGGGGCAGGGTGATCTGCGCGACAAGCCGGCAGAGGCGATTCGTTACGCGCTGGGAACGGGGGTGCTGGACGCGTTTACGATTGGGGCGGAGTCGCGGCAGGAGCAGGATGGGTTGACGCGGCATATCGCGGCGGCGTAACGAATGCAGGTCTTCTGATCGGGTTAGAAAGCGTACCTCAGCGGCTAAAGCCGCATTGCGAGGGCGACGGTTATGGCACGGCCTAAGCCGTGCCCTTAGGCAAGGCCAGCTTGAACGATCAAGACGGCTCGAACGAGCAACGCGGCTTGAACGAGAGTAAATTCAGCTTTGTCCAGAGATCGCCGGAATGAGCTATTTGCCCAGGAGCCTGCTCCACCAGCTGGACTTCGTCTCCCCGTCTTCGTAGAGGTTCAGCGGCTCTTCCTGTTCAGGCAGCGGCTGTCCATTGAAGACGGCAGTGGGGTTTGCGGTGCAGATAAGATCGGCGTAGGACTGGCCGTACTTCCTGGCGACGATCTCGTGGGCTTCGCGGATGCGGGGCGGCCGGCCGCGCATGCTGTGGGCGTCAGTGGCGAGGAAGTGGACCCAGCGGTTGGCGAGAAACTTGTGCGCCATCAGTTCGGCGCGCTTGCCCATCTTGCCGAGAACCGAGTCGGCCGTGACCTGGACAAGGAGACCGCCGCGTAGCCAGCCTTCCATGCGCTTGGGGTCGGCCTGGAGCGTCTGGTTGCGCTCCGGGTGGGTGAGGATGGGGGTGGCGTGGGCGAGGCGGAGCTCGTAGTAGGTCTGGGTGAGGCCCTTGGGAAGACCGAAGTCGGGAAGTTCGACGAGCAGGTAGCCATTGCCATTGATGCTGTAGGGGGTGTGGTCCTTCAAGGCGGCTTCGATGTTGTCGAAGGAGAGGTGGAAGTCGCAGCCGAGGCCGAGCGTGAGAGGAATGTTTGCGGCGTTGATCGCGGCCTGGAGCTCGTCCCTCTTCTGACGATTGATGGCAGGGTTGAACTCGTACTCGCCGTTAGCGTGCGGGGTACAGACGACGTGGGTGATGCCTTCGGCGGCGGCCATGCGGGCCATCTCGACCGAGGTTTCGAAGTCGCGAGCGCCATCATCAAGGCCGGAGAGGAGGTGGTGGTGAATGTCGACCATTGGGTTTAAGGGTAGCACTCGCGGGTTCATCCGATTCTTCCCCGCGAATGAGGACGAGCAGCGGGGATCCGAACCAAGCTATAACCCAAGAGTTGTAGAGCAGCGTCGATTTGATACGGATACGCTTTAGGATGCACCATGACCACGACAGTGGTGGGCCCGACGGGCATGGTCATTGGGTGCTTCCCCCGACGACTGGTTCTTTGCGAGATAGCGAAATGGCCGAGGTGTACAACTCGTTTCACAACGTGCCAGAGACCGAGTTTCTGTTCCGCCCCCTGTTTTTCTCAAAAATCCGGTGGCGAGGGCTTTTCTTCGCGTATTGCTCAGCGTTCGTGGTCTTAAATGGCCTTGCTCCGCTCTCGGCTTACTGCCAGCAAGGGATATCGGATCCAACCATTTTGTTGACTGCAGCGCAGGTGCATAGCCGGCCGGCGAGCGCTCCGGTTGCGAAGGTTCATCTAGTCGGAACGATCAGCTATTACGATCCTTCGGACGGGGTCTTGTTCTTCCAGGACGCTACGGGTGGTGTGTACATCAATTCCGGTAAGACCTACCCGATACGAACTGGGGATTCCGTAACGGTCGACGGATTTACGCACGCAAGTTTCCGCACCGAAGTTTCACTCGATCCCACAATTACTGTTTTGGGGCCAGGCAAGCAGTACCCAGCCCCCGAGTTCAGCTATTCAAGGCTGGCCTCCGGCGAGGGAGATTGCCTCCTGGTAAAGTTTCGCGGCATTGTTCGTGCTCAGGATGTCGAGCTGCACGAACTCACACTCTCCACCCATCCTTCCCCTTCGATCCATCTGGATGTGGCCATGGCGGGTGGCGAGGTTGAGGTGTATCTGGACCCATCGTTCGGGGCCAACCCAAAGTCCCTTGTGGATGCGACCGTCGAGATGACCGGCGTGGCGGGCGGAGCCTTTGATGCCAAGAACCAGCTGACGGGAATCATGCTGTACATTCCATCACCCGATTTCATCAAGGTGCTCAAGCAGCCCGCAACCCGGCTGGAAGACCTCGCTCTGACGGACATCGATGAAGTCTTTCCGTCGAGAAAGGTAGACGATACGTCCAGCCGTCTGCGAGTCCGCGGCACCCTCACTTACTATAAGAAGGGCGACTCGGCCGTCCTCGAACAGCAGGGCAAGAGCATCTATGTTCAGACGCGACAGACCTCCGATCTGGCGATCGGGGACGTGGTGGATGCGTTTGGATTTGCCAGCGATCGCGAGTACGCTCCAAGCCTGACCGAGGCCTCTGTCGTACCAACGGGCTTCTCCGCGAGACTCACTCCTCAAGCCGTGACCTACGCACAGGCCTACAGCGGCCTCTTTAGCGACAACCTCATCTCCATGTCGGGGAAGGTCGTCTCTCAGTTGCAAGGTACGAGCTCAGACACGCTTGTCGTCGATGTAGATGGACATCTTGTAAGCGCAACGCTTGATGCTGGACAACTCGCCAAATTTCTTCCCGGCAGCAAGGTGCAGGTAACAGGGATCTGCAGGATTATCGCGGGAGGACCCTTCCGCACTCCCTCCCTCTTTCGCATCGAGATGCGGTCAGGAGCGGATGCCCAGCTACTTGCCCAGCCATCGTGGTGGACCGTGCGTCACCTTCTCGAGCTTCTGGCAGTGTTCCTAGGTGTCGCCGTCGTGATCGCCGTATGGGCGATGTTATTGCGACAGCGGCTACTGGACCAGACGAACCGAATCCAGCGATCCATGTCCATCGCTCGCGAGCGCAGCAGGATTCTCGAGAAGATCAACTCCGGACCCACGCCAGATGCGCTTCTCACGATGATCTGCGACGCGGTGGTCTCGCTTCTTCCCGGCGTGGAATGCTCTTATCTCTTCGAAGAGAAGGGTCAAGACACACCTGCGCAGGCGATCAATCCTGCAAATCCGGCAAAGCAGCTCTACAAGATGGATCTCCACGGCAGCGAAGGAGAGATTGTTGGCTGGATCGTTGTCTCGGAGCTGAAGGGTTACGTGCCGTCTGCTGACCGGCATGAAGTCTTCGATATGCTCTTCGAGATCTCCAAGCTCGCGGTGAACCAGCTCTTGCTCCATCGCGCGCTGGTGCATCACTCTACGCACGACGCTTTGACCGAACTTCCGAACCGCCGCCTGTGTGATCGCCGGTTCGAGGACGCTCTTGAAGAAGCGCGAATCAACGGCAGCAAAGTCGCGGTGATTTATATCGATGTCGACCGCTTCAAAGAAGTGAACGATCAGCACGGTCACCGCATCGGCGATCTTTATCTGCAGCAGATCAGCGCGCGACTGCTAGCCGCCAAGCGGCAGAGCGATACGCTTGCTCGAATTGGTGGCGATGAGTTTCTTCTAATCATGCCGTCGGATTCGTCCTATGAAAATGCCGAAACAGTTCTATCCCGCCTGGAGAAGTGTTTCGACCATCCGTTTTCGATTGAAGGAAGACTGGTGCTGGGATCGGCAAGCCTCGGCTTCGCAAGGTATCCGGACCACGGTCAGACCACCGAGGAGCTGAAGCTCCACGCCGATCACCAGATGTACGCCTCCAAACGTAAGCGGAACGCCTCCGTATTGATGGTCGAGTCGCGCTCCGCATAATCGGAAGCCCACTTCCGCCTAGACGGTTGTCAGGAGGGCTTCGGCCATCGCCTTGAAGAGCCGCAGGCCGTCGGCGGAGCCAAGAAGCGTCTCGCTGGAGCGGTCTGGGTGGGGCATCATGCCGAGAACGTTTTTGCCCTCGCTGAGAATTCCGGCGATGTTTTCGAGCGAGCCGTTGGGGTTGGCTTGCGGCGTGACTTCGCCTGTTGAGGTGGCGTAGCGGAAGGCGATGCGGCCCTGCGACTTCAGTTCGGCTAGCGTGGAATCGTCACAGAAGTAGTTGCCCTCCATGTGGCCGATGGGCATCTTGAGCACCTGGCCAGGCGCGAGCGCGTTGGTGAAGGGCGAATCGGTTGTTTCGGTGCGGAGATGGACCTGCTTGCAGATGTAGTGCTGATTCGCGTTGCGCATCAGCGCTCCGGGCAGCAGGCCGGCTTCGCAAAGGATCTGGAAGCCGTTGCAGATTCCCAGGACCAGGCCCCCGTTCGCGGCGAACTTCTTCACCGACTGCATGACCGGGGCGAACTTCGCGATGGCACCGGTGCGGAGATAGTCGCCATAGGCAAAGCCGCCGGGGACGAGGATCGCGTCACAGCCTTCGAGGTCTTCCGAGGCGTGCCAGAGGAAGCTCACGGGCCGGCCGACGTGGCTCTCGATAACGTTGAAGGTGTCGTGGTCGCAGTTGGAGCCAGGGAAGACGAGAACGCCAAATTTCATACTGTCAGAATATCAGGGGTCCACTGATATAACCCCGGCGAAGGTATCAGCGAAAGACGCCTATTCCGCATCACAATATGCGTGATGCTTGTGCGAGAGGCCGTGCGCGAATTTTGCCGCTGCAGAATATTGCGCCCGTTGCTACGTCAACTTCGAGGCGGAGTGACGCCGCGCCGTCTGGCGTGGAGTCTCGCCTTTGGCATTGTTATCGGCATTAATCCGTCCGTTGGACTCACTACGCTGCTAGTCATCATGCTTGCCTGGGCCTTTGGTCTCAACCAGATCGCATCACAAATCGGCGTACACGCTGTGGCTCCCCTCCACCTATTGCTGTTTCTTCCATTCATCGAGTTGGGAGTCCATCTTTTTCACACGCATCGACTGCCGCTCAGCAGAAGCCAGCTCGAGCATCTGAGCCGTCATCCGTTTCGCCTCTTTCACGAGATTTGGCAATGGGAGTGGCACGCTCTGGTTGTATGGGGCATTATGGCCGTAATTACGATGCCGGTACTTGCGCGGTATATCCGGCGAGCACTCGTGTTGCTGATGCGTCGAAACAGAACACTGATGCGCGGAGCTCCTCAGTGATCAGGTTCGCTGTGGTTTGAAGTATGCGGAGTTGAGGATTCAGAGGTCGATCCTCCGAAGACCCAGGGCTCGATCAAAGAGTGGTTTGAGTCCTCGAAGGAATCGAATTTGAAGTTTGTACTAGAAGACCGGAGCGTAGATGCAGTAGCCGCGCGGTGGGGCGGGGAACTCGGCGTTGCCGTCGGCGTCGGTGGTGCGCTCGTCGGGGTGAGCGACTGCGCCGTAGAGTCCGTGGCCATCCCAGGCAATGGGGGCGAACTTCTGGTTAGCCCATTTCGTCTTGACCACCGTGCCGGACCACTTGTCGCCGAGGTTATTCAGCACGTACACGAGGCCGGGTTGGTCGGTGGTGTCGTCCTTCCACCCATGGCGCTGCATGATGTAGAGGTCGGGGTCGGCGTGGAGGATCTGGCTGTCGCCCCCGGCGTACTTGTGGTGGGCCTGGATGAGAGCGTCGATGCCGTTCGGCGTAAGCGGACGGGCGAGGCCGTTGTTGTAGTAGTCATACCAGAAGACGCTCGGGTAGCCCTCGTGGACCATGATGAACGAGTAGGCGAGCAGCTTGTCATTGACGATCATATCGTCGCCCATGTCGTGGTTATCGACGAAGGTGGCCGCGTGCAGCGGGCGCTTCATCAGGATGTTTTCGCCGTAGGTGAGGTTGCGGAGATCGTAGTTCGGCTGGTCGCAGACCTTCTTGAGTTGATAGCGAAGCGGGAAGTCGAAGGCGGAGATCTGGGTGTCGGTGTAGCTGTTGACCTTCTCCAGCCACGCGTCGATGTCCTGCTCGCCGGACCAGTATTCGCCGACGACCCATGGGGTGAACTCCTTGCCGTCCTTGACGTAGCGGTACTTGGCAAGGATGCCGATGATCCATGCGCCGAAGCCCTTGACGAAGTCGAAGCGGAAGCCGTCGAAGCCGAGCTCTTCGATGAGCATGCGGGAGTACTCGAACATGGCCGCGTAGACGGCCGGGTTGCGGTGACAGAGGTGGGGGAAGCCGGCGAAGTTTTCGCCCTCCATCATCACGTGCTCGTAGCGGCTGGGGTGGAAGCAGTTCCAGTCGCGTGGGAAGCGACCGCTCTTGGGAGTGAACTTGGTCCAGCGGGTCTGCCCGTCGAGCGGGTTGACCTCCTCTTCGTCCGCTCCGGAGTTGTGGTTAATGACCATGTCCGCGTACAGGCCGATCCCTTTTGCGTGGGCCTTCGCAATGAGGGCTTTTAGCTCTTCCGAGTTGCCGTACCAGGTCTTGGTGCCACCCTTCTGATCGAAGTCCCCCAGGTCAAAGTAGTCGTAGGGGTCGTAACCCATGGATTTGTGGTCTGCCGCCTTCGAAACTGGAGGCAGCCAGAGGGAACTGATACCGGCCTTGGCAAGATCGTCGATCTTCGAGGCGACGTGGTTCCACCAGTTATGTTCCTGTTGTTCGATCTTCGGGCAATCCCAGAAGAAGGCCTGCATCATGACTGCCATGATTATGTTCTCCAGTTTGTATCGTTGCTCTCCATCAGATGCTTGCGGTCAGGCGCAAGTTGGTATGGAAAGATGGATGCCGGTGGCGGCGCGCGTTGATGGGAGCATCAAATATCAGGATGAACGGTTCGACGATCAAAACGGCAGGAACGGCGCTCATGGGGTGGTGGCGCGCGACGACGCTCGACGCGCTCATCGTCAGCTGCATCTGGTTTGCGGGTCTTGAATTGATTGGCGTGGCCTTCGCGCCTCTGTGGGCGATCTTTGGCGCCCTGCTCCAGTTCATTCCAACCTATGGCGGAATGATCGCCCTGATCGGGCCGGTGCTGGCCGTCGCCTTCAGCGGGCACGACGAGTACCGGCTCGGTTTTGTGCTGGGACTTTATGGGTTGATCGTGGTGCTGGAAGGGCTGGTCATCGGGCCGTATATCCTGCACCGGACGACGCGCGTGCCGTGGTGGGCGGCATTCTTTGGGCCGATCGTGCTGGGGATTCTGATTCCGTTCTGGGGAGTGCTGCTTGCGCCTCCTCTGATGGCGGTTATTTTCGCCTTCGTCCGGCCCAAGCCGGTGACACCGCGCTGACGATTAGAATGTTGCCGAGGGTCATGCAATGGGATTGAGCGACGAAGCATTTGAGGTGAGTTGTCCGGATTGCGGCGGGATTTTGAAGATCGATCCGGTGAGCCGGGCGATCATTGCGCACACCTCCGCGCCGAAGAAGAAGATGTTTGAGGACTTTAGCGAGGCGGCGAGGGCGCTGCGCGAGAGCGACCAGAGGCGCGAGAGCCTGTTCCGGCAGTCGGTGGACGCGGAGAAGAACAAGGAGGATGTGTTGGCGAAGAAGTTCGCGGAGGCGGTGAAGAAGGCGAAAGAGAGTCCGCTGACGGAGAGGCCGTTGAGGGATTTTGATTTGGATTAGGGCGCTGCTTCGGAGCAGCTATTTGAGTTGGACCGCATAAGTTCCAAAGACTTCATCAAGCCAAAACTGTCCTCGTTTGCGATTGCGCTTGATAAATGGCGCGAGATAGGGCGTGCAGACTGCTACAAATCCGACCAAGGTTCTGAGAAATGCTCTTTGAACGGTCATCGGTCTTTCGTCGGCAGGTGCGATTTGATACCCAAGGACGCATGAACCCGGCGAAGGCGTTCCGCGCATCAAGGGATATGCCCAGTACGCGAGGATTGCTGTGAGGGATAGCAGGAAGGTAACTGCTGTCACCCAACCATCGCCCGGTGCGGAGGAGGTTCTCTCAAAAGACCACTCAAATATCCCGGTCCGGCGCCACTCGCGGATGCACGGGATAACGCCGAGGATCGGCGTAACCATCATGATGGCAAGTACAAAATCAATCCAGAATGCGAGCCATCTCCGGATGATTCCGGGCAGCGGATTTAGCGCGCTCGCGGAGGGTGTCACCATGAGCCAAAAGTAGAGGACAAGAATCACAACAGATGATCCCAATGCCCACGGAGCAGTTCCTCCGGCGAAACGATATCGGCCATCAGACCAGTCTGAAGTGATACCCAGGCTTGCTGGTTCTGCGAGGTTTCCAAGCAGTATCACGCCGCCGAGAACGATCAGAAATGGCCAGCGGAAGTCAGTTGCCTTCACTTACACAGCCTTACGCTGGAAGGTCGTCTTCTTGGTGTTAGCGAAGGAGTCCTTTGCCTTCATGTTGGTCGAGGCGGCGTTCAGAGGCTTGGCTCCGGTCTTGCCCTGGGCGGCCTTATCGCGGAGGGCCTGTAGCTTCTGCGCTTTGCGGCCAAGGCCGCCAATCTTGATTGCGCCGGGCTTGGGGATGAAATCGTTCGAGTCAGTCATAGAGAAAGTTTACAACCAGTGTGAATGCGCGGTGAAGTGCAAAGGCGAATGCGGGGATTCTTCGCTGAACTCAGACGGCATACCCCAGGGGCTGAAGCCCGCGTTGTCGGCTGGCGCGAAATGCCAAGGCTGAAGCCCTGGCTTACCTAGAAGCCAAGGCGATAGACGAATCGACGAACCGACTCAACCCACTCTAAGCGGCTAGCCCCCTCAGCGCGATTAGGTTGCGGGTCAGAGGAACGGTAAACTGGAGGAATGCCACCAATCCTCAACGCGCAGGGGCTGACCAAGGCCTTTGGCGCTACGCCCCTCTTTCACGACATCTCTTTTACCGTTTCGGACGGCGACCATATCGGGCTGATTGGGCCGAACGGAGCGGGCAAGAGCACGCTGATGAAGGTGCTCGCCGGTGATGAAGATGCCGACTCCGGCGACGTGGCCGTGCGCAAGCGGGCGCGGGTGGGCTATGTGCAGCAGGAGTCAGTCTTTGCGCCAAAGCTGACGGTGCGCGATGTGCTGGAGCGAGCGCTAGTTGCGGCTGGAATCCCCGAGGCCGAGCGCGAGGGGCGACTGCGCGAGACGAGCGGGCGAACGGGGTTTCCGTCCCTGGAGGCGGAGGCATCGCGGCTCTCTGGAGGTTGGCGGAAGCGGCTTGCGATCGCCGAGGCGATTGTGACCAAGCCGGAGGTGCTGCTGCTCGACGAGCCGACGAACCATCTTGATCTGGCGGGGATCGCGTGGCTGGAGCAGGTCATCAAGGAGACGGAGTCGGCGGTGGTTATGGTCTCGCACGACCGGTACTTTCTTGAGAACACGGCTGAAGAGATGGTCGAGCTGAACCGCGTGTATGCGGATGGGCTGCTGCGCGTGAAGGGGAGCTATAGCAAGTTCCTCGAAGGAAAGGAGCAGTATCTTGAGGCGCAGTCGAAGTTGCAGGACGCGCTGAAGAATCGCGTGAAGATCGAGACCGACTGGCTGCGGCGCGGACCGAAGGCGCGGACGACGAAGAGCAAGGCGCGCATCGACAGCGCGAACGATCTCATCGGCCAGTTGAAGGATGTGAATCAGCGGACGCAGACTTCGAGCGCTGGAATCGAGTTTGCGGCGAGCGAGCGGCAGACCAAGCGGCTGGTGGAGTTCGAGGATGTTTCAGTCGTTCTCGGAGAAGGCGCGAACGCCAGGAAGATCGTCGAGGGACTGAACTTCCTGATCACGTCAGGGATGCGCGTAGGCCTTGTCGGCCCGAATGGCAGCGGAAAGACGACGTTGCTGCGGCTTCTTACTGGCGAATTGAAGCCGGCATCGGGAGAGATCAAGCTGGCATCTTCGTTGAAGATCGTCTACTTCTCGCAGACGCGGGAGCTGGACGAGGACATCACGTTGCGGCGCGCGTTGGCACCGGATTCGGACTCGGTCGTCTATCAGGGCCGCGTCGTTCACGTGGCGAGCTATGCGACGAAGTTTCTGTTTACCAGCGAGCAGTTGAACCAGCCGGTATCGCGACTTTCGGGTGGCGAGCGCGCGCGTGTGTTGATCGCGAAGTTGATGCTGGAGCCTGCCGATCTGTTGCTGCTCGACGAGCCGACGAACGATCTCGACATCGCGACCCTAGAGATTCTGGAAGAGAGTCTGCTGGAGTACACGGGTGCTCTGGTGCTGGTGACGCACGACCGTTACATGCTGGATCGCGTGTCGACGATTGTGCTGGGACTCGATGGTCGCGGCGGAGCGGAGCGGTTCGCGGACTACTCGCAGTGGGAGCAGACGAAGGGGATCAAGGGCGAGGAGATCATCGCGGCTTCGATCGCTCCGGGAGCAGCGGGAACGGCGGTTGCTGCACCCGCAGCTCAGGCTCCGAGTGGCGGCAAGAAGAAGCTGAGCTATCTCGAAGCGCGGGAGTATGCGGCGATTGAGGCGGCGGTGGAGGCTGCTGAGGACCGGTTGCAGGCGGCCCGGGAGATGCTTGAGGACAACGCCGTAGCGGTCGATCCGGTGCGCTTGACGGCAGCGCTCGCGGAGATGGAGAAGGCTCAGGAAGCTGCGGATGCCTTGTATGCGCGGTGGGCAGAGTTGAGCGAGAAGGCAGGATAAGTCTGTCGACTATCTCTTCTCCATCGATCCATTTGCAATTCCACCAGTCTCAAAGGCATACTTCTCCCATGATTTTTCGCGCCGCTTACGCGATCTCAAAGAACATGCCGATGCGCGCGTGTTGTGTCTGTGTGAGCGGGTGCGGGAACAGCCGGATGCAATAGCGATAGACGGCAAAGGTTCCAAACGGCCCACGATCCTACGGATAGTGGGCCATTTGTCTTTCAAGAGACATTCGCAACAATAAGGAGAAGAGATGGCAGAGGAAGCAGCAGCACCGAAGCAACAGTTGGCGACGTTGGCGGTTCATGGCGGGCAGGTGGCAGACAGCGCAACGAACGCGCGCGCGGTGCCGATCTACCAGACCACTTCGTATCTCTTTCAGGACTCCGACCATGCGGCGCGGCTCTTCGGGCTGCAGGAGTTCGGCAACATCTACACGCGGCTGATGAACCCTACGACGGACGTCTTCGAGAAGCGAATTGCGGCGCTTGAGGGCGGCGTCGCGGCGCTGGCGACGGCTTCGGGGCAGGCGGCCGAGACGCTGGTGATCCAGACGCTGGCGAGCGCGGGCGATGAGATTGTCTCAACGACCTCGCTGTATGGCGGGACTTACAACCTGTTCCACTACACGCTGCCTCGGCAGGGCATCACGGTGCGCTTTGTCGATGCCGATGACTTTGAGGGGCTGCGCGCTGCGATCAACTCGAAGACGAAGGCGATCTACACCGAGACGCTCGGGAATCCAAAGCTGGACGTGGTCGATATCGAGAAGCTGGCTGCGATTGCGCATGAGCATGGGCTGCCGCTGGTGATTGATAACACGTCGGCCTCGCCTGCGCTTGTGCGTCCGATTGAGTGGGGCGCGGACATCGTCATCAACTCGGCGACAAAGTTCATTGGCGGGCATGGGACGACGATTGGCGGCGTGATAGTTGATGCGGGCAAGTTCGACTGGAAGGCTTCGGGACGGTTCACGGAGTTCACCGAGGGCGATCCCTCTTATCACGGGCTGGTCTACGCGGATGCGTTCGGGCCGCTGGCCTTCATTTTGAAGGCGCGGGTTCAAGGACTGCGCGATACGGGAGCGGCGATGTCGCCGTTCAGTTCGTTCCTTCTGCTGCAGGGCGCGGAGACGCTGCACCTGCGCATGGAGCGGCACTCGCAAAACGCGCTGGCGGTGGCGAAGCATCTTGAAGGGCATGAGGGTGTTGCGTGGGTGAACTATCCGGGGCTAGAGTCGAGCAAATTTTACGACCGCGCCAAGAAGTATCTGCCGGATGGACAAAGCGCTCTTGTGACCTTCGGCATCAAGGGCGGATACGAAGCGGGCAAGAAGGTCATCAATGCGCTGAAGCTCTTCTCGCACGTGGCGAACATCGGCGACGCGAAGTCGCTGGTGATCCATCCGGCGTCGACGACGCACTCGCAGCTCACGGTCGAAGAACAGGCGGCGACGGGCGTGGTGCCGGAGCTGGTGCGGCTTTCGATTGGTATCGAGGACATTCGCGACATTATCGCGGATCTTGACCAGGCGATTGCTGCGGCGAACAGTGCGGTGAGCGAGAAGGAACTGGAACTCGCGGCGAAATGACGAGCGGTTCTCCTTTTGAAATACCTAAGCCGTCCTTTGAGGGGGACTTCGTGTTGCACGAAGTCCTCGCTTTGGAGAGCGGTGAAGAGCTTGTGAATCCCACGCTGCACTATGCGGTGTATGGACGGCTGAATGCGGCGCGGGATAACGCGGTGCTGGTATGCCATGCGCTGTCGGGCTCCGCGCAGGTGGCGGAGTGGTGGCCACAGTTGTTTCTGCCGGGTGGGCTGCTTGATCTTGAGCGCGACTGCGTGATCGGGATCAACATCTTTGGCTCCTGCTATGGGTCAACCGGGCCGGGGTCGGTCGATCCGGCTACGGGCAAACTCTACGGGCCGACCTTTCCGCTCATCAACGTTCGCGATACAGTGCGGGTCGAAGCGAAGCTGATCGAGTCGTTAGGCATCGCCCGGCTGAAGCTGGCGATCGGCGCCTCGATTGGCGGGATGCAGGTGCTGGAGTGGGCGATCCTGTTTCCGGAGCGCGTGGCTCGGGCGATCAGCATTGGCGTGGCTTCGCTGGGGGCGATGGGACTGGGACTGAATCACCTGCAGCGTCAGGCGATCATGCTTGATCCGGCGTGGAAGGGTGGCTACTATGGTGACGGGCCGCAGCCCGAGGGCGGGCTGGCGCTGGCGCGAGCGTTGGGGATCATCAGCTACAAGTCGGTGCCGCTGTTTGAGCAGAGGTTCAACCGCAAGCCGAACCGGCCCGGGATTGGCAGCAGCGAGGAAAATCCGTGGATCTCGACTTCTGCCGGGCAGAACGGGCGCTTCGATGTGGCGGGGTATCTCGATCATCAGGGTGAAAAATTCAACCGCCGGTTCGATGCGAATTCCTACATCGCGATCACCCGGACGATGGATACGTTCGACCCGGTGCGCGGCCACGAGTCGCCCTTTGTGGCTTACAGCCGGATCACCGCGCACCTGACGCTGGTGGGCATCTCGACGGACTGGCTTTTTCCGCCGGAGGATATACGGTCACTCGCCGCGATTATTCGCGCGGCGGGAGCGAAGTGCGACTATCGCGAGATGGCGTCGGTGCATGGGCACGACGCGTTCCTGGCGGAGCCGGAGCAACTGGTGCGGCTGCTGACGCCAGTGTTCGAGTAGGCGCTTCACTGTATTCTGCTTGCACGATGAAAACTTTGTTTACGGCAATCGTGTTTTCCGGCCTTACGGTGTCGGCTGCGTATGCGCAGCTTGCTGAACCGAAGCAGGTAGTGGTGCTCCATGCGGCGCGCTTGCTAGATGTTGCAGCGGGAACGATGACAACGCCGGGCGAGATCCTCGTTCGTGGGGACCGCATCGTTGAAGTCGGAACAAAGGTGGCGCGACCGGATGGGGCGGAGGTCATCGACCTTGGCGACAAGACGTTGATGCCAGGCTTGATCGACGCGCACGTGCACCTGTTCCTGCATCCGGGCGACGAAGACTTGCAGACGGTGGAAGAGAGCGTTCCTAAGCGGACTTTGATCGCCGCGAGCGCTGCGAAGGCGGACCTGATGGCGGGCTTCACCGCAGAGCGCGATATGGGTACCGAGGGAGCCGGCTCAGCGGACTCAGCGGTGCGCCACGCGATCAACTCGGGGATGATTCCGGGGCCACGGATGCGCGTCAGCGGAAATGCAATCGACATCACGGGCGGGCATGAGGATGCAATCGGCTTCAACCCGGAACAGAAGGTGATGTCGAATGCGACGTATGCGGATTCGGCGGATGACCTGGTGCGCGTGGTTCGTGAAGAGCTAAAGGGTGGCGCGGACTTCATCAAGATCTACGAGACGGGCAAGGACTCCGAGGTTGATGGTAAGTTCCATACGCCGTATCAGTACACGACGGCGCAGCTTGAGGCGGCAATAACAGAGACGGCGCGGCAGGGAACGCATGTTGCAGTTCATGCGACGGGCGAGCCGGGGACAGGATATGCGGTGGCGGCGGGTGTGGTGTCGGTCGATCATGCGTACCAGTTGAGCGATGCGACCATGGCGGCGATGAAGGCCAAGGGCATCTACGCGGTGCCGACCTTCACCATTACGGAGTACTTCGCCGATCACGCATCCACTCCCGAGGGAGCGGCGAGGGAACGTAAGCTGCAGGCGATCCATGCGGAGGAGTTCAAGAAGCAGCTCGCGGCGGGCGTGCCGATGGCTGTGGGGAGCGACGTCGGGCCGTTCCCGCATGGGACTCAGGCGCGGGAACTTGAGCTGATGGTGCAGTATGGGATGGCTCCGCTGGCTGTGTTGCAGGCGGACGTACTGAATGGCGCGAAGCTGCTTGGCTGGGATGCGGAGATTGGCCAGTTGAAGGCAGGATACTTCGCGGACATCATCGCTGTTCCAGGTGATCCGGTGAAGGATATCGCGGTGACGAAGTCAGTGAAGTTCGTGATGAAGGGCGGCGTGATCTATCTGCGTTAGATCGAGAGATTCGGGCTAGCGTGCTCGCGCCAGCGTAAGTTCGAGCAGGTGTTGGCCGCCGAAGGTGTAGGAGCGATGGCTGACCTGAAGCTCCGCTGCGGCCTGGATTGGTTGGCTGCCGGGATCGTGCTTATGAAGATCGCAGCTTCTCACCGGAACGGTGATGTGGCATTCCGCAGAGAGGCTGGGGAGCCGGTCTTTCCAACCGCCGGCGAGCATGTTGCAGAGCTCGCCTACGGCATCGCAGACGGCGTCGCTTTGGGCGTCGACTTCAACGCCGCCGAGCATGGCGCTGGCGATGGCAGCAGACGCGTTGCGGCTGAGATGGATCTCGCAGTGGCCGGAGATGACGCCCTCGAATCCGATGTGGGCGGTGTGCGGGCCGTGGATGCAGTCTTCCTCGCAGAGAGGGCAGGGGCGGGTGGCAACGTCCATGCCGAGCATGGTGCCGAAGACCTCTTTCACCGTCTCGTCCATCCGCAGAAGGTTGTCGTGGCTGAAGAGTTCCGTGGCCGGGACAGCGGGTTCGGGTCGCGTCATCAGAGCTTCCTCAACGGCGGTTCTTCAAAGGCTAGGCGGCGAGCAGAGGGATTACCTTCAGCTTGACCTGTTCTGGAGAAAATGGCTTGCGGATGTACCCGCTGGCACCGGCGGCGACGGCCTCTCGGACGCGCTCGGCAGAACTCTCTGTGGTGACCATGACCACCGGTATTCCCGCGCCGATATTTTGCGTTCGCATGGCGCGGAGCATGTCGAGGCCGTTCATGCCGGGCATGTTGATGTCGCACATGATGAGCTGAACCTTGTTGGACTTGAGGACTTCGAGACCTTCGTTGCCATCGGCGGCCTCGAGGACCGAGTTGAACTCCAGACCAGCCACTGAGAGGGCGCGCAACACAATCTTTCGCATCATCGCCGAGTCATCGACGATCAGAACGGTATCCCTCATCTCAATCCACCCCTTGGGTGTGGTTATCGGCAGACGCCGTGGATGCTTGAGCGCCCAGGTGCGCGAAGGCCTGAATGGGCGGCGTTCGATAGATGGCGTGGACATCGAGGATCAGACCTACGCGGCCATCGGAGAGGACAGCGCATCCCGCTAGACCGGCAACGTCTTTGAAGGTTGCACCGAGGGTCTTGATGACAACCTCCTGCTTGCCGAGCACATCGTCTACAAAGAGGCAGAAGCGTTTGCCTTCGCTCTGCGAGACGATCAACATGCCTTCGGTTAGTTGTCGTGTGCTGGAGACAAGGTTGAATCGCTCGTGCAGCCGCACGATGGGTAGCAGGATGCCACGCACGGTCGCCATCTCACCGTTGCCCTGAACCGTCGATAGCGAAGATTCATCCGGTCGAAGGATCTCGAGGATGGAAAACATCGGAACGATGTAGCGGTTGTCTCCGACGCAGACGACGAGGCCTTCGATGATGGCGAGTGTCAGCGGCAGCCGGAGGAAGAAGGTGGCTCCCTTGCCTGGCTCCGATTGGATATCGATGCGACCGCGGAGTTTTTCGACGTGCTTCTTCACGACATCCATTCCGACACCACGGCCGGAGAGGCCGGTGACTGCCTCTGCCGTGGAGAAGCCGGGCTCGAAGATGAGCAGATAGACTTCGGTGTCGGTGAGCTGAGCGCCGGGGCGGACGAGGCCGCGCTCCGTCGCTTTCGCGAGGATGCGATTGCGGTCGAGGCCGCGTCCGTCGTCCGAGACCTGGACGACGATCTGGCCGGCTGTGTGATATGCGGCGAGGCGGATGTTGGCGGTCGGATCTTTGCCTACGGCGATGCGCTGTTCAGGGATTTCGATGCCGTGATCGATGGAGTTGCGGACCATGTGCAGCAACGGGTCAGCGAGCTCTTCGGCGATGGTCTTGTCGAGCTCGGTCTCTTCGCCAACGGTAGATAGAGCGATGCGCTTGCCGACCTGGCGGGAGAGGTCGCGGATGAGCCGCGCGGTGCGGTGAAACTGAGTCCCGATGGGCACCATGCGCATGCTGGTGGTGATGCGCTGAACCTCTGTGGTGACGCGGGTGAGCAGGGCGAGATCGCCGGTGAGACGGGAGTCTTGCAAGCCGAGGAGTCGCGGGTTGTGGCTGATGAGGGTCTGTGCGATGACGAGCTCGCCGATCATGTTCATCAAGTGATCGAGCTTGGCGGTCTCGACACGGAGGGAGGAGTTGCGAGTGGACTCTTGCTTAGCGGAGCTGGGCTGGGTCTCGGGTAATCGGATGTCGTGCGCGGAGGGCGCATCTCCTGCTGCGGACGGTTGATGTTCTTCACTGCTCTCTTGCGATGAGGAGGCGGTCGCGCGAATCTTCTGAATGATCGTGTCTGCAGATACAAGAGATGGGGCAGGCTCGGGGACGACTCCATCGGAGGTTGCTACGAGTTCGAGCCGGTCGGTCTCGGCGCGGATGAAGTCCATCGATTGCAGGACGACATCGGCTATCGATGAGAGCGAAGCAAGTTTGCGGGAGCGGCCAAGATCGAGCAGGGTCTCTACTTCATGCGCGACTTGCTGAATATCCGAAAGCTCGAGGAAGCCGGCGAGTCCCTTGATCGTATGGAAGACACGAAAGGCGGCGTTGATGTCGCCGGAGTCCGCGCCGGTGCTCTCGATGTGGAGGATCTTTTCTTCGATCGAGGTGAGGTGCTCGCGGACCTCGACGATGAAGTCGGTGAGCATCGCCGGGTCGGCGGTATAGGCGCTCATGTCGCCGGGTTCCTGCGATGGGAGGTCGAGGTCGTTGGGCGTGAGGTCTTCAGGCATCAAGGCTGTCCTGCGATATCGTGGCCCTTGAGCACCTCATCGATGTCGAGAAGGATTCTTACCTTGTCGTTGATGCGGGCCATGCCAAGAAGAAAGGGAGATGGGATCGAGGCGCCGAAGTCCGGGGTGTCCTGAACATCTTCGGCGAGGATGTTGACGACCTCCGATACCTCGTCGACGATGATGCCGGTGAGGAGATCGAAGCCTGCGGGCCGGGTTCGAACGACGACGATGCAGGTCTGCTCCGCGTAGGCCTGCGCGGGGAAGCCGAGGCGAAGCCGGAGGTCTACGACGGGAATCACGCGGCCGCGCAGGTTGATGACGCCCTTGACGGAGAGCGGCGTCTGCGGGACGGAGGTGATCTCCATGATGCCAAGGATCTCCTGCACGCTGGCGACGCGGATGCTGAAGTCCTCGCTGGCGAGGCGGAAGACGAGGTGCTTGCCGGCGCGGAGGTCGTTAGCTACAGGCGGGATGGACAGAGCCGGTGGCCTCTGATTTGTCTGGACCGCTGCTGCCGCGGGGCTCTCCATGGAGAGGTTATCGGCTTTAGGGAGGCAAGCGTTACCGCTGGGGAATCATTGCATCCCACCCATTCGCAAGGAGGCCCCGAATGGATGGGGCACCCGTGCTTTTGTGCCGGCCTGATTATGCTGCTGGGATCTGGCGTTCCTTCAGCGACTTCAGCGTGTCTTTGCTTAGAGCTTTCTCATGGAGGAGAAGCTCTGACGCCTTCACGCGCGGATTGGCGTGGAACCAGCGCTGGAAGATGTTGTCGCAGAGCAGATTGGTGAGCGCCAGCAGCGACATGCCCTGGTGGTGGGCCATCCATGACCTGACAAGCCGTGGTTCACGGTCTGCGGTGTAGTCCGCCGCTTCGTAGAAGCCGTAGGCTCCGACCCAGCCTTGCATGGCCATACGGCGGAGGTTGGCGATGGCTTCGCCGCGCAGGATGGGCAGCGCCAGAAACGTCGCATAGGGTGCGATGACGGGGCCGTCTTCAGCGCCATACTTCAATGCAAGCGAAGGGATGCCCCAGGCCTGATATCCGTAGCGTCCAATGGAATCCGTTTCGGCGAAGCCCGATTCGGAGATGCCCCATGGCATGTGGCCGGGGAATTTCTTGACGTGGTCGCGCTGGATCTGCACGGCGGACTCGAGCGAGCGGTAGATGAGCGTGTTGGGAAAGTTCTTCATCCACAGTGCGGGCATCATGTACTCGAACATGGTGCCCGTCCACGATAGGAGGCAGGCGCGGCCCTTCACCAGAACATGCGAGCGGTCGAGCCGGAACCACGACTGCTGCGGAATGTCGCCTTTGGCGACGGCGAGGAAGCTCGCAATGCGGGCCTCGGAGGCGAGCAGGTCGTAACAGGCGGAGTGGAGCTTCTCGGTGGGGCCGTCGTAACCGATGGAGAGCAGCTGGCGCTCTTCGACCAGCAGGAAGCCATATTCCATGGCCTCGGCGTGCGCCTGGGCCTGATTGGCCACGGCGAGGATGTCTGCGTGGAGCGCGCGAAGGTTGCGGTCGGCTGTGGGGATGAGCGCCTTCAGTTTGTTAGCCAGTTCGCCAAGGGGCGATCCCAATGCGAAGTTGCAGCAGGCTTCTTCGAGCTTAGCCTGGATGGTTTGGGCGTAGGCGGCGGCGTTCTCAAGCGCTGGTGACTTCGAGTCGATCTCGGTGCCTAAAGAGGCTGACTCGAAGAGCGGCTCGAACTCCGGCAGACGCCACGGCGCATAACTTTCAATGAAGTTGCGCAGCGCGACGATTCGGCGGCTGCATTCTGCGGCGATCCACGCGGTCTCAGACGAGTGGGACCCAATGGAGTCAGGCATCGCGAAGAGATCCTGGGTGAGTGCGCGGAGCGCGTTCGCCTCTTCACCCTTGTGCGACTTATGGGAGTTCGAGCCAGCCACCCAATCCTGCATAAGGTGGATGCCGGCGAACGAGGCAGGCGAGAGCACGGGACGCTTGAGCAGGTCCACGGCTCCTGCATGGAGCGTGTAAAGCCCCGCAGCGAGGTTTCCGCTATCGACGGCGGAGACGGTAAACGGCGGAATCGCGGAGAGCGTTTCGATGTCGTACCAGTTGTAGATGTGGCCGTGGTTCTTCTCGAGTCGGTCGTATGTCGCAAGGGTGCCGAGCGACGCGGAGGCATACTCCGGCAACGTGATGAAGCCGAACTCGTACGCCGCCTGGCGGGCGTTGAAGAGCATGCCGAGGTTGGTCGGCGAGAGCTTGAGGACCTGGAGCGTATCTTTCTCTTCCACGTTGTCGGGGATAAGCCAGTGGTTCTTCTCGTCGCCGAACTCTGCGTAGTAGCGCCAGAGCAGAAGCGCCTGCTGGCGGAGGAAAGTAGTATCGGCAGCGGTAAGGGGCTTCTCTGTGCGCGTGGGAGAAGAGTTCAGCCAGCTCGATACCAGCGGCGCGATGGCCCACAAGAGCAGGATCGGTGCGGCGGGCAGCAGTGCGCTGCGATGCCGGAGGAAGATGATGGCGGCGAAGGCCAGCGCGAGTACGGGCGAGAGACGCAGGTAGAAATCCAGGTGGGTCTTCTTGCTGCCGGACTCGGATTGAGCAGCCGTCTCCCACTCCAGCATGTGTTTGCCGGAGACGAACTTGCGGTTGAGCGAGCGGATGATCGCATCCAGCGAGAGCAGCATGTGGTGCGGAAGAAAGATGAGGTTCAGCAGCGTAATTCCGCACGATGCCCAAAAGGCAGCAATTCCGTCGCGTGCTGTAGGAATGCTCATCTTGAGGGCAGCACGACCCAGGCCGAAGCCAAGCTGAACGAAGTTAGGCAGCAGAAGCAGGATGAGCGTCGCGGCGGTCCAATAACGAGGGCCGCCGGTCAGGAAGAACCAGCCGCAGATCAACAGCAAAAAAGTGACGGGTTCGACGAGCGAGCGGCGCAGATTGTCGAAGATCTTCCAGCGCGAGATAGTGCTGATCGGGTTCGCAACCATGCGGTTGTCTTCGTTTGGAACGCGGCCGAAGAGCCACTGCGCGATCTGCCAGTCGCCGCGCAGCCAGCGGTGTTTGCGGCGGGTGTGGGCAGAGTAGTGCGAGGGGTAGTCGTCGATGATCTCGATGTCGGTGACGAGGCCGGCACGGACATACGCGCCTTCAATCAGATCGTGGGACAGGAGAGCGTTGCGCGGAAAGCGGCGATCCAGGACCTGGTGCAGCACAGAAACGTCGTAGATGCCTTTGCCTGCGAAGATGCCTTCGCCGAAGAGGTCCTGATACACGTCGGAGACGGCCCGGGTGTAGATGTCGAAGCCAGTCTCGCCGGAGTAAAGCGCGGCGAGACGCGAGCGAGAGGCCGAGCTGACGGAGACACCCACGCGCGGCTGAAGGATGCCATATCCGGCGGTGACGATGCGGCTGCGGGGATCGATGATGGCTTGGTTCAGCGGATGGGCCAGCGTGCCGGACATGCGTGCTGCTGTGCCGCGTGGGAGTTGGGTGTCGGAGTCGAGCGTGATGACATAGCGGATGCCCTTGAGGAGTTCGACCGGACCCGCCTTGATGGGGAAGGCGTCTTCGATATTGAGAAGGTACTTGTTCAGGTCGAGGAGTTTGCCGCGCTTGCGCTCCCATCCCATCCATACGCCCTGGCGCGCGTTGAAGACGCGATGCCGGTGGAGCATGACGAACTTGCCGCCGACTTCGCGAGCGTACTTCTCGTTGAGCTCGTCGATGAGCCGGACAGCGAGGTTGACCAGGATGTTCTTATCTTCGTCGAAGGGACGAGCCGCGGAGTCGGCGAGGTCGGTGAGAAGACCGAAGTGGAGGTTAGGGTCCTGGTTCGAGAGATAACGCGCTTCAAGCTCTTCGAAGAGATCGCGCACCTGGGCCTCGTTCAACAGAAGCGACGGGACGATCACAAGGGTACGAGATTCATTGGGGATGCCCTTGGAGAAGTCGACCTTGGGCAGCGCTTCGGCGTGAAGCAGCGCGGAGACGGTGGAGTTGATGAGGTCGACTCCGCCCTGCGTCGCGGGAAGGAGTGCCAAGAGGAGAGCGAAGATGACGGCGGCGAAGTCGTGGTGGGGTACGAGAGGAAGGATGAGGGCCGCGATGAGCAGGACCGAGAGGGTGAAGATGCCGAGGATGTAGAAATCTTCGTTATAGCGGCGGAGGCCATCGCGCAGGGCTTGCATGAAGGGCGGGTGGTAGCCAATCTTGTTGCGGAGTTCGGGCAGGCCTTCAGCGAAGAGATAGTAGCCGATATGGGAGACGCGGAATTGTGTCTTGGGATCGGAACTCTTTCGCTGCGCGGCGCGCGTGGCCATATCGAGCGCGGTCTGCGCGGTCTCGAGCTCGCTCTTGTCGGCGCGGGAGGCAAGCGATGCGACGCGCTCATGATACGAGGCGCGAGTCTCGTCTTCCATCCGGGCGAAGATGCCGGTCGGATCTTGCCGCAGGACAGCGTCGAATTTGAGGATCGATTCAAGCAGCTTGCGCCACTCGTACTGGTTAAGGCGGCGCAGGCTGTGGATGGGAGCAGAGAAGGGCGACTCCTCGATGGACGGCATCGTAGGCGCGGCGAAGGTCTCGTCTGCCCGGTCGAGGATGTACTCGAGTTGTGCGAGCTTGAGCGCCTCGGGGAGAAGGCGGACCTCGTCGAGCGATAGAGGGTCGTGTTGCTGGGCTTCGGCGGTGTAGACGGAGAGCGAGGCAGGGGACCAGATGCCCTCGGCGGTGGCGAGGTAGTTCTCCGCGAGGTTCACGATGCGCGGAAGCTCCGAGCCGTCGGGGAGCTGGATGCGCTGAATGGAGGCGAACTTGTCGCTGGCAGCATTGGCGGAGATGATGGCCGCCTCGAACATGCGGCCGCTCTCGAGCAGTTCAAGCTGCGGCGTGAGCTCCTTGGTGTTGGCGATGGCCTTCGCGGCGGCGAGGCGGGTTTTCAGGCGTTCGGAGAGCGCTTTGAGGCGGAGCTTCAACCCTTCGGACGAGACCGCCTTCGGAAGCGGCTGCCAGCGGCTTATCAGGGCTGCGGCATTGGCGCGCAGGATCTCATCGGATACAGATGGGGCTTCGGGCAGGCCCGCAGTGGGGATCTCGATGTCGGGGACGGTCGAGTGCGGGGCTTGTTCTTCTCTTTGAATCACGGTGTCGTCTGTGATGGCCATGACTGAATCCTTCCTGGTTGAGACGGACGAGGTGAAACGGGCAATGCGAAGTGCAGAAGCAGGTTCTTCGACTTCGTCACTCGCGATGAAGCGCTGCGAGTGACTTCGCTCAGGCTGACAAGGTGAGAGGTCAGCGGTAGCTGGCCGCCTGCATCTCGAACATGGAGGCGTAGAGGCCGCCCTCTTCCATCAAACTCTTGTGATTTCCCTGTTCCACCAGCTTACCTCCGGAGAGGACGACGATTCGGTCGGCCATGCGGACGGTGGAGAAGCGATGCGAGATGAGCAGGGCCATCTTGCCCTGCGTAAGTTCGGCAAAGCGTTCGAAGACCTCCAACTCACTTTTGGCATCGAGGGCTGCAGTGGGCTCGTCGAGGATGAGAAGCTGTGCATCGCGGAGATAGGCGCGGGCCAGGGCGATCTTCTGCCACTCGCCGCCGGAGAGTTCGACGCCGCCCTCGAAGCGGCGGCCGAGGACCTGGTCGTATCCGCCTTCGAGTTTGGCGACGACGGTGTCGGCGAGGCTCTTGTGGGCGGCCAGTTCGATCTCACCGTCTTCGTAGTCGCGCTCGACGCGACCGACGGCGATGTTTTCCTTCGCGGTCATCTCGAAGCGCATGAAGTCCTGAAAGATGACGCCGATCTGGCGGTGGAGGTCAGCGAGGTCGTACTCACGGAGATCGATGCCGTCGAGGAGAATCTGTCCCTCGGTGGGATCGTAGAGGCGCGTGATGAGCTTCACGACGGTTGTCTTGCCCTGGCCGTTCTCACCGATCAGGGCGATGCGTTCACCGGGCCGCAGGGTCAGGTTGAAGTTGCTCAGGATCTTGCGGTCGCTGCCGGCGTAGGAGAACGAGACGTTGCGGAACTCGAAGCCCTGCTGGATGACCGTCGGTGCGGGAAGGCCGTTCGGCTTTGACTTGACTGTGGGCTCCATCTCGAAGAAGGCAAGCAGGTCGGTGAGGAAGAGTGCCTGGTCGGCGATGCCGCTGGCGGTTGAGAAGACCTGCTGCAGGTTCGAGCTGGCCTGCTGGATCGAGGTGGTGAGGAAGGTGAACTCGCCGATATCGTAGCGGCCACCGAGTGTGCGATAGATGACGTAGACGTAAGCGCCGTAGTAGCCCAAAGTGCCGATGATGCCGAGAAGTCCGCCGACGATGAGCTTGGAACTTGCGAGGGCGGTGTCCTCAACGTAGATGGCGTGGGCAAGGGCCTGGAAGCGGTCAGTGAAGAACTTGTTGAGGCCGAAGAGCTTGACCTCCTTCGCGCCTTCACGGGATCCGGCGACCTGGCGGAGATAATCCATCTGGCGCTTGGCCGGGGTCTGGCGAAAGTTCTTAGCGTAGCCAAGGAAGGCGTAGTGGGTCTCGCCAAGGAACGACGGCAGCACGCCGAGCGCGAGCAGAAGAACGAGCCACGGGGATGCGACGGCAAGTGCCGCAGAGAACGCCAGGGTCGTGATGACCTGCTGGAACAACCGGCCAAGCTGCTGAATCATGGCGAGGCGGTCGGTCGCCTGCACACGGGCGCGCTCCAGGCGGTCGTAGAAGACGGGGTTCTCGTAGGTCGTCAGGTCAAGGCGTGCCGCTTGCTCCATCACGCGGACACTGACGTGCTGGGTGTAACGGTTGGCGAGCAGAGCGTCCGAGTAGTCGACGGCGCGGGTCATCAGCCCTAAAAGCACATTCAATCCGACTTCGGTTCCTACCAGATACCAGAAATTGGCGGGAAGGTCTTGATGGCGGGCTACTTTATCGGCGATGTCCTGGATGATGTACTGGGCTACCTTAGCGAGGGCGAAGGGAAGGACGGCGACGATGACGCGAAGAATGAGGCCGCCCGAAACGACACCGGGGCCCGAGTCCCAGAGAATCTTGAGGACAGGTGGCATGTTCTTCAAGGCACGGACGCGCTCGCGCCAAGGACTCTCTTTCGGCTGCTCGTCGACACGCTCAGGCGTTGAAGTCAATAAGGACTCGCTTCAGAGGGATTGAGCACCTGGCCGCGCGGCCTGCATTGCTCATTTAAAGAGATGCCGCGAGATGGCTAAGTGTTGGTTGGGAGACACTTGGTGCAGAATGCTTGAATGACGCTGGAGGGTGCCTAAGTTATTTGCTGGCACCAGAGGTTACGTCAGCCTTGTCCGTGCGGGGATAGTAGCCGCTGCGCGTCCGGACCTGCAGCTTGCCGTATCCCTTTTCCTTCGCATCCACATGTATCTGCCGATAGCCGCCAAGAGTAGGCGACTTGGTGGAACGGTAGGCGAGGGTGTACTGGGTGCGGATGTCGTGGGCCACTTCGGCGGCGATCGCGTCCACTTCCTTGATGTTCTTCGGGAAGTAGGCGACGCCGCCGGTCTGCTCGGAGAGAGCCTCCAGCACGCGGCGGGCGGTGCGGACCTCATTCTTGTCGGTGTCGGGGCCGAAGAGCAAGCCGACGCAGTAGATGACCGGGCCGTCGAGATCCTGAATCCGGCGGATGGCGTCCTCAAGCGTGGCGCTGGAGGCGTTGTCTTCGCCATCGGTCACGACGAGCAGCACCTGCTTCGGGTGCTTGGCGTTCTTGGCAAGATAGTCAGCCGAGGCGACGAGAGCGTCATAGACAGCAGTGCCGCCGCTGGACTTGATGAGGCCGAGGCCCTGCTTCAGCTTCTCGCTATCTGAGGTGAAGTCCTGGTCGATGAAGGCCTCCCAGGAGAAGTCCACGAGAAAGGCCTCGTCGTCAGGATTTGAGAGCTTCACCAGATCGAGAGCTGCCTGATTTACGGCGGCACGTTTGTCGTACATGGAGCCGGAGCTATCGATCAGGATGCCCAGCGAAACGGGAAGGTCTTCATGGCGAAAGGAGGCGATGGTCTGCGGGACACCGTCTTCGTAGACGTGGAAGGCGTCCTTGTTGAGATCGAGGATGGAGCGGCCCGATCCGTCGAGGACGGTCGCGTTGAGGCGGACCTCGTACGTGTCCTGACGCAGAACGTACTTTCCGCCAGAGCCCTTGGTGATTGCACCCTGCGGAGACTCCGGGGCGGTCTGGTTGACCGAGCCGGGTGCGGGGTCAGGGTCGGGCGAAGGAACCGGGTCGCGATCGACGGTGAGCGAGGGCTGGCCTGGAACGGGCGGAGGACTCTGAACCGGCTGAGGCGTCTGGCCATGAAGCAAAACAGTAGAGGCCAATAGCAATGATCCGGCCAGGAGAATTGAAAATCGGGCAGATGGCCTCGTCGACTGGAGTTGAGTCGCTAGGGGAGCACGATTGGCCCTGGTTGCCGTTTGGAGGAGGTCTAGAAGCACGACGTCGTCCTATGCTATCGGTTTACTGTGAAGGTGCATAGTACCCTTGGCGATAATGCACGTCGAGGATGGGAAGTCCCGGCGGCGGCAGCAGACGCACCTTCAATTTACGCCAGTTTCCGTCCTTCCTCACCTCGGAAGGTTTGTAGCCGATGACGTACTCGTTGCGGAGCTCGGCACTGATGCGGGTGGCGATGTCCCCCATCTCGCCCATGTCTGTGATGCGGAAGAGACGGCCTCCGGTCAGCTCGCAGATGTCCGTCAGCAGAATCGGGCCGTTCTGCTCCTCGACTGTGGAAGCGTACATGTCGAAGATGCCGATCGAGTAGATCTGGACGTCGGACTCGCGGACGATGCGGCGCAGTTCGCCTTCGGAGTAGCGGCTGCGGTTGTCGCCGCCGTCGGAGATGATGAGGAGGGCTTTGCGGTCGTACTTGGCGTCGCGGAGCTTGCTCACCCCCAGGTAGACGGCATCAATCAATGCCGTCCGGTTCTCGGGTTTCAACATCACCATGCGAGCTTCGACGTCATCAACATCCGATGTGTAATCGACGATGACGGCAGGGCGATCATTGAACCCGACAACGAAGAACTCATCCTGCGGATTGCAGGTCCGCATGAACTCGGAGAGTGCCTTGCGGGCGCGGGCGAACTTGGACGTCATGCTTCCGGAGAGGTCGAAGACGATGCCGATGGTGACGGGGGCGTCCTCGGTGGAGAAGGTTTTGATGACCTGTCCCTGATTGTTGTCGAAGACGTTGAAGTTCTCCTTTTCAAGGCCGGTGACGAGACGGTTCATGGGGTCGGTGACCGTCATGGGAACGAGGACAAGATTTGCGTCCACCCGGATAGGGGCGTTCCTGCGCGCGGGTGAACCGGGCGCGGCTGGATTTGGTGCGGGTAAATCCGCCGTCGGTGCGGGCTTAGGTGGTGCCCCGATGGTCGTGTTGGGCGAATCGAGAGGATTTTCCTGCGCGGCCGCGACGCCTGTGGCGAGCATTGCGAGAAGTATTACGGACAGAAAACGCCGCACCGCAGGAGAGGCTGCGGCACGCTGTGACTGGGGGCCTGAGGTGAGGTATTCCATGACATCACTCCCTGATTCTCTTCGCCGGGATCCACCTCGAACGTTAGGAAGCCGATCTTGACGGTTTCCGGTAGCTGCTACTTTAGACCTTTTCGTCATCCATAGATGTCACGAAGATGGAACCACCGCCGAATGCGGGCGATATTCGGATCGGACGGGTTCATTATGGCTTACGTTGCCCGGAGGGAATCGGATGCCACCAAGGTGCTTTGCGAGCGGCTGAATGCGCGAACTGTAACGTAAAGCTCGTACAATCGAGAAAACTACTGACGGAGTAAACGACCCACGCATGGCCCGTATCTATCAATTCCGCGCACTTCGCTACGATCCCTCCCGCGTCCACATGGAAGACGTGGTGACCCAGCCTTACGACAAGATCACTCCGGCGATGCAGCAGCACTACTACGACGCCAGCCCTTATAACCTTGTCCGCGTGATCCTGGGAAAGCACGAGCCTGAGGACAACGAACAGGACAATGTCTATACGCGGGCTGCCGGTTATCTCAAGGAGTGGCGCAAGGAGAACATCCTGGCGGAAGAGTCCGAGCCGGCAATTTACGGGTACTCCCAGACTTATAAGGTTCCGCACACGGACGAGACTCGCGAACGCCGGGGCTTCATTGCGCTCGGTCATCTATATGACTATGCGGACAAGGTCGTCTACCGGCACGAGCAGACCTTCCCTAAACACAAGTCCGACCGGATGAGCCTGTTCAAGGCGACGCGCGCGTACTGCGAACAGATCTACATGCTCTATTCCGACCCGGCCTTTACGGCGGAAAAGCTGATCTTTGGCACAAACGGGAAGCCCGCGCCTGCCGATCTCTCCATTACAGACGAGTACGGCGTCGTGCACCGCGTCTGGAAGCTCACAGACCCAACGCTGATCAATTTGATCCTGACCGCGATGGCGGACAAGAAGCTGATCATCGCCGACGGCCATCACCGCTACGAGACCAGCGTCGCCTATGCCAAGGAGCGGTCGGCGCAACTGCGGCTGCCGCTGAACCAGCCCGCGGACGAGGATGAGCGTCTCGCCCCGAGCCAGTTGCCGGCACCGCCCTTCCCAGAGGCGGCGATGATGATGACCTTCGTGAACATGGATGCGCCGGGAATCACGATTCTTCCGACCCACCGCGTGGTCCATGGTCTGCACGACTTCTCAGGGGCTGCGTTCGCCGAGAAGGCTTCTGAGTTCTTCGAGGTGAGCAAACTCGCCGAGGTTGACCTGGGCGTGTTGAAGACGATGGAAGGCGTCGCGTTTATCGCTGCGACGGCGGCTGGCTCGTATTTACTCAAGGCCAAGCCGGACGCGATTGCCGCGGCGCTGGGAGGCATCTCGCCTCGCCAGGCAAAGCTCGACGTGGTGCAGCTTCACCTGATCGTGCTCGACCGGCTGCTGGGGTTGAACCAGGAGACGATTACCAAGCTGGGCAACGTTCGCTACATTCGCGAGGCGGATGAGGCTTTGGGCCAGGTGAAGAGCGGCGAGGCGGATGTGGCGTTTCTCATCAAGCCGATCACGCTGGACCAGTTGCGCGACATCTCGCTGTCGGGCGATGTGATGCCGCAGAAGTCGACCGATTTCTACCCCAAGCTGTTGAGCGGATTGGCGATCTACGCGCTCGACTAAAGGGTTGCGATGTCTCTGAGAACGGCCCCTGGCAGCGATGCCCGGGGCCGTTTTCGGTTGAATCGCCGGAAATTCGCGATGGAGACGAGATTGCGGGTCTTCGCAGGGCGGGCGGCCTTCTAAGCAAAGCCTGTGAGCGAGGTTTGCGTGGGTGTAGGAGGCGTAAGGCTGGGGTTGGCGGCTGCGATCTGCGTGTTAGCGATGGCCGCAGCACAGCCTGCCGGCGCTCAGGTAGTGAGTTTCGACCGTAGCGCGATCGTGATCGATCCCGCTCATGGAGGCGTTGACGATGGCGCGCGGATAGGGGAACAGACGCTGGAGAAGGATGTGACCCTGGCTGTGGCTGAGAGGCTGCGTGCGCTGCTTGCGGCACGTGGATTCCGTGTCGTTATGACACGGGACGGTAGTGGGGATGGCGGAACTCTTGACCAGCGGGCGCAGTTGGCAAACGAATCCCACCCGTTTGCATGCCTGGTGCTGCATGCGTCGGGTAGGACGAAGGGTGTCCTCGTAGGAACTTCCGCTCTCCGGTCGGCGGTGATGCGGGCGGCGAGCCATCCCGGCGAAGATGCGAAGGCCGGGGTGCCCTGGAATCGCGCACAGGAGGCCTATGTCTTGCAGAGTGGACTGCTCGCGAATCAAATCGGGACTGGGCTGACGCGGAAGGGGATCGCGGTGACGATGATGCGAGTGATGATGCGACCACTCGACAATCTCACCTGTCCGGCGGTGTCGATTGAGATCGGAGTCCTGCGCGAATCGGGGTCGAACTCGACTCCGGTCACGGACGCAGGCTACCAGCAGCGGATAGCGGAGTCGATCGCCGCCAGTCTTCACGCGTGGCGAAATCAGGCGCAGCCGCCGGACTCCGTGCAGGGACCTGGGCTTTGATTCCGCGATACCAGCGGGTGTTGTTTTACGGTCTCCTGGCGAGCATCGTGCTGATGGCGCTCTTTCTCTTCTACGAGCGCGAGCGGGTACGCAAGCGGTGGCTGGTCAAGGCCGACTCGACGCCGCTGACAGCGCCGGCGCATGCCAGCGAGACGTCCGTAATCTTCGACTTGGCAAGCGACCGCGACGGAACGATTACGGCGGTACAGCGGCAGTTGGCGCTCCCCGATGAGGCGTCGGTGAGAGCGCGGGCGCTTCTGGATCGGTTGATGGCCGAGTATGCCCTGCCGCGCTCGGACCATCCGCTGGCAGGAGGGGCGGCGGTGGACGATGTCTTCCTGGTCCGATTGCCTATGGCGGGCGACACAACGGCAACGGACGAGTCGGGCGAGATGGCGGTCGTCAATCTGCGAGGCAGTTTCATCGATCAGCATCCCTCCGGAGTCGAGACCGAGATGCTCAGCCTGCTGTCCATGCTGGGAACACTTCACGCGAACTTTCCGGAGATTGCAACGGTCCGGTTTGTCGTGGACGGCAAGACCCGCGAGACAATTGCTGGACACGTCGATCTCTCGCGCCTGTATCCAGCACTAGACACTCCGGCCGCCCCTGCTGATCTGCAGCCGGCGCCTTAGGGGTGGGCCGAAGTAAGATAGAGGAACCGCGGAACGAGGCTGCGATTCTCTGGATTCTTCTCTTGAAATGCCACAATCTTCTCCTCCACGAAGACTGAAGCTTGGCGTCTTCGACTCGGGTTTCGGAGGGCTTACTGTCCTTCGGGAGCTGGTGAAGTTGTTGCCCGACGCGGATTCTGTCTACCTTGGAGACACAGCGCGACTGCCGTATGGATCGAAGTCGCAGAAGACCATTAGCCGTTACGCTGTGGAGAGTTCGAAGTTCCTTGCCGACCAAGGCGCCGACCTGCTGGTGATCGCTTGCAACACCGCGACGGCGATGGCGCTTCCCGATATTCAGCAGGCGATGGCGATCCCGGTGGTCGGAGTGATTGAGCCGGGCGCGAAGGCGGCGCTGTCGACAGGAACGGGCGATGTGCTGGTGCTGGCGACGTCAGCGACGGTGCAGTCCGGGGCCTATACGGCGGCTCTGAATGCCGAGGGCCTGCGGGCGTACGAGAAGGCGTGTCCGCTGCTGGTGCCGCTGGTGGAAGAGGGCTGGACGTCGCATCCCGTGATGGACGAGGTGCTGAAGATCTATCTGTCAGAGGCGCTTGCGGAGGCACCGGATTCGGCGACGCTGCTGCTGGGATGTACGCATTATCCCCTGATTCAATCGGCGATACGAGACGCGGCGGAGCGGCTGGGACATCCGATGGAGATCATCGACTCGGCGCGGGCTACGGCAATGGCTACGGCTGAGGTGATCGCTGCAAAGTTCGGTGACGTTCACTGTCAGGTGTCAGGCGAGGCGAAGCGCGAGTTCTATGCGACGGATTCTGTAGAGAAGTTTCAAAGGCTGGGCGCTGGATTTCTGGGTCAGCCGATTGATGAAGTGCGGCTGATTGATCTTGGTGGATAGAGAAAAATCAAAGGAGCAAGACGAACGATGCCATTTTTGTTGAAGACGGAACCGAATAAATACTCCTACGAAGACCTCGAACGTGATGGCGAGACGGTGTGGGATGGCATCGCCAACAACCAGGCGCTGCTGTATCTGCGCGGGATGAAGAAGGGCGAAAAACTCGTCATCTATCACTCGAACATCGGTAAAGCCGCGGTGGGGACGGCGAAGGTGGCGAGCGTCGATGCCAGCGACCCGAAGAATCCCAGGGTCATCATCAAGCCGGTGAAGAAGTTCAAGGTGCCGAAGGAGTTGGCGGAGATTCGCGCGGCCTCCGTGTTCACGGATTCGATCATGTTCCGGCAGTTCCGGTTGTCGGTGGTGCCGATTACCGACGATCAGTACGACTGGCTGGTCGGGTAAAGACAAGGTCGAGATGATGTGCAACTGCTATGCTTACGGTTGCGTTTCACACGATGAAGGAAGGGAAGTTCGATGATTGATATGACAGGCAAGGTGGCCGTGGTGTTTGGCCTGGCCAACAAGCGCAGTATCGCCTACGCGATCGCGCAGAAGTTGTCGGAGGCCGGCGCAACGCTGGCGATCTGTTACCAGAATGAGCGGCTGCGACGCGACGCCGAAGAGCTGGCCGCTGGCCTTGAGGGCGCAGGCGGCCCGGCGAAGACGTTTATGTGCGATCTCTCGTCGGACGAGCAGATCGATGCGACTTTTGTCGCAATCAAGGAGACCTATGGGACGATCCACCATCTCGTCCACGCGGTCGCGTTCGCGCCGGCAGAAGCGATCCACAACGACTTCATCGAGACCTCGCGCGAGGCCTTCCGCATCGCCCACGATGTGAGCGTCTACACGCTGGTTGCGGTAAGCCGCGCGGCGGTTCCGCTGATGACCGAAGGCGGATCGATCCTCACGCTGACCTACTATGGCGCGGAGAAGGTCGTGCCGAAGTACAACGTGATGGGCGTAGCTAAGGCCGCGTTGGAAGCGACGGTGCGTTACCTGGCAAGCTCGCTGGGGACGAAGGGCATTCGCGTCAATGCGATCTCCGCTGGGCCGATCAAGACGCTGGCCGCGCGCGGCATCGGCGATCTGCAGAAGATGCTCGATTCGCACGCCGAGCGCTCGCCGCTGCATCGCAACGTCGAGCAGAGCGAAGTGGGTGGAGCTGCGCTCTTCCTCGCATCGCCGCTGGCTTCGGGCATCACCGGCGAAGTAATGTACGTCGACTGCGGCTACAACATCATGGGCTTCTAACCAGTCAGTCAGTCAGGCAGGCAGGCTTAGAGATTGTGGCGGCCACGGAAGATTCCGTGGCCGTTTTTCATGCGGCAATGCTGGGCGAACTTGAGCCTCCAGCAGAGGACGCAGTTCTGTAGGCTGAAGGATGGCAGGTGCTTATGGCAGAGTTTGATGCGGTAGACGCGGTCGATCCGATCGCCTTGTTCGAGACATGGTTTGAGCTGGCGAAGGCGAGCGAGGTGAACGATCCGAACGCGATGTCGCTGGCCACGGCGACGGCGGATGCTCGGCCTTCGGTGCGCATGGTGTTGTTGAAGAAGGTGGATGCGAAGGGCTTCACCTTCTATACAAATGAGCAGAGTCAGAAGGGGCAGGAGCTGATTGCGAATCCCCATGCGGCGCTCTGCTTCCACTGGAAGAGCATGCGGCGGCAGGTTCGGGTGGAGGGGCCAGTTGAGCCGGTTTCGGCGGCTGACTCGGACGATTACTTTCATAGCCGTTCGCGGCGGAGCCAGATCGGGGCGATCGCCTCGCAGCAGAGCCGTCCGTTGGCGAGCCGCTCTGCGTTAGAAGAAAAGGCCGCGGAACTGGCGGCGAAGTATCCAGGCGTGATTCCGCGACCGGAGTATTGGCGAGGATTTCTGGTGGTTCCGGAGCGGATTGAGTTCTGGCAGGATGGGGCGGACCGGCTGCACGACCGGATTTTGTTTACGCGGGATGGGGATGGCTGGGGGAAGGTCAGGCTTTACCCGTAAAACCTTTGAGCGGGTTGCGTTCCATGTATCCATGTCAAGGCATGGCTCCGCAGAGAAAGTCGTATCAACGTCAAACTACTTAGCTTGAATAAAGGAATCCGGTGTCCCATCTTTCGGGTTCACAAAGACGATGTCCTTGGGGTCGCGCCTCGGTGTATCCACCGAGAGAAAGACGACCGGGCTTTCAAGAATCTTTGGCAAGGAATGAACGATGCGGCGTTTGAAGAAGAGGAGATCGCCGGGAGCGAACTCCGACTCGTTTGCTGGGTCCTGCATCCAGAAGGTTCCGCGACCCGAGAGTACGTAGAGGTATTCGTCCGAATTCTCGTGATAATGAGGCGGCGTACCCCGGTAAACGCGGAAGACGCGGCTACTGGCCGCGTCTTCGTTGGTGAGGTAGGTGTCGAGAAGCAGCGTCTCAGAGGTCTCTGGAAACGACCGCGCGATCTCGTTCAGGTCGAAGCGTCCAAATGCTACGGGATCAGCCATACGCACCTTCTATTCGATCAGTACGCCTGCTATTTGACCAGGTCAACGGTGATGGTTTTGGTATCGGGATCGATGGCAGTGATACGGAAGTTGCGGATCTGGCCTTGTTGCGGAGCTTCGGACTTCGGCTTGGCGGTTGAAGATCCGCCCTTCCACTTGTCCTTGAGCATGGTACTGAAGGCGGAGAGATCGACCGCGCCGGTCGCCTTCGGTTCCTCGACTGCCGGCTCGGCCGCCTTGATCGTGCATGTAGCGTAGATGCCTTCGCCGAGTTCGATCCGCGCACTGGTGCCGTCGAGCTTCACGATGCGGGCGGTGACCGTGTCGCCTGGTTTGTGCTCGGCGATGTACTCGTCGAGGCCAGTGGGGATAAGCTGCTTCATGCTCAGCTTGATCTGGCGTTTGGCCCCGTCGATTTCGAGGACCTTGGCCTGCACGACCTGCCCGGTGCGGAGGACGTCCTGCGGACGTTCCACGCGCTTATCGGCGAGGATCTCGCTGACGTGGACCATGCCCTCGATGCCGTCGGCGAGGGTGATGAAGGCGCCGAACTTGGTGAGTGACGAGACGGGGCCAGTGACGGTAGAGCCGGCGGGGAAGCGCGATGGGGCGTCGGCCCAGGGGTCGCCGAGGGTCTGCTTGAGGCCGAGACCGATACGTTGGGCTGCGGTGTCGATCGCCAAGATGACCGCATCGACAGTGTCGCCGACCTTGAGCATGTCTTCGGGCTTGCGGACCTTCTTGGCCCAGGACATCTCGGAGACGTGGATCATCCCCTCGATGCCGGGGGAGAGTTCGACGAAGGCGCCGAAGTCGGTTAGGCGGGTGACGGAGCCAGTGACGCGCTCGCCCACGGTGTAGGTGGAAGGGACCGCGTCCCAGGGGTGAGGCTGGAGCTGCTTGAGGCCGAGGCCGATGCGCTTGGTCGCGGGATCGATCTTGAGGATCTTGACTTCGATCTGCTGGCCGGCGGTAAGGACGTCGGCTGGGTTGGCAATGCGCTTCCACGAGATGTCGGAGATATGAAGAAGGCCGTCGACTCCGCCGATCTCAACGAATGCGCCGAAGTCCATCAGGCTGCGGACGGTGCCGGTGACGATGTTGCCTTCGGCGAGCTCGGAGTAACGGCGGGTCTTGAGGCCAGCTGCCTCTTCTTCGAGGACGACGCGACGGTCGACGACGATGTCTACCTTTTCATCTTCTTCCTTCTCGAGCTTGATGATGCGGCAGAGGATCTCTGTCCCGACGAGCTTCTCGAGGTCGGCGGCGTCGCGCGCTCCGCTGCGTGAGCCGGGCATGAAGGCACGGACGCCGATGTCGACCGAGAGGCCGCCCTTGACGGCGGCGGTGACGGTGCCGGGGATGGTCGTTCCCGCGGCAAAGGCTTCTTCGAGCGAGGAGATGTCTTTGGGCTGCGCGACGCGCTGCAGCGAGAGGTCGTAGTAGCCCTCGTCGTTGCGGCCCTTGCTCGTGACGAGGAGTTTGTCACCAATTGCAGGCGGCTTTTCGCCGAAGATGGTAAGCGGCAGAGTGCCTTCGGTCTTGTAGCCGATGTCGACGAGGACGGCGTCCGCCGTGATGCTAACGACTACGCCGTTGATCTGGTTGGAGCGTGCGCCGTCATCGGAGACAGGCCGGCGAACGTTCTCGCGCTCGTAAGCGGCGAGTTCGTCTTCGAAGGAGATGTCCGTCTCCGGCGGAGCTTCACCGCCTACGGTGACGCTGGCTTCGGATTCTTGTGGCAGGGAGGATGCTACGGCTTCTTCGTTGACTACTTCAGGATTCAGCGGATTGATATCGGACATTTACGGGAAGGGCCTCTTCGAGTTTCGGTTGGGTCAGGATATCACTCGATGTCACTCGGACGGCGTATGTCCGAATTGGTGTTTTATGATGGAGAGATGAGCGAAGCGACTGCAACCTTGGAATCGACCCCGGCGGGTCACGCGCAGAAGTACACCCGCAACAACCCCTACATCTCGGCAGTAACCGAGAACTACCGGCTGACGGCCGAGGGCTCCGAGAAGGAGACGCGTCACTTTGCGATGTCGCTTGAGGAGGGGATGCACTACACCCCCGGCGATGCTGTGGGCATCCTGCCGGAGAACCGCAAGAGCGAAGTGGACCTGGTGCTGAACGCTCTGGGTTTTACGGGCGAAGAGCGCGTGCTCGACCACTACAAGGTTGAGATCAGCCTGGAAGAGGCGGTTCGGACGCGGCTTGCGATCGGTAAGTTAACGCGGAGCACGATCAACCAGTACGCCAAGCTGGTCGATCCTTCGACACCGATTCCGAGGCTGGCTTCGATGTGCGGGGCCGATGGCAAAGCGATGGCCGAGGAGCACTGCTGGGGTCGCGAGTTCATCGACCTGCTCGAAGAGTTCCCAGGCGTGGTGAAGGAGCCGCAGAAGCTGTTCACCGTGCTGCAGCGGTTGACGCCGCGGATGTACTCCATCTCGTCGAGCCAGAAGATGCACCCGAACACTGTGGAGACGACGGTCCGCGTGATCCGCTATGACGCGCACGGGCGCGAGCGGCAGGGTCTGTGCAGCGGACACATGGGCGAGCGCGCGCCGGTAGGATCGACAATGCCGATCTTTCTTCATGCGAATGCGAACTTCCGGCTGCCGGAGGACACGAACGCTCCGATCATCATGATCGGCCCCGGAACCGGCCTTGCGCCCTTCCGGGCGTTCCTGGAAGAGCGGCAGGCAAACGGCGATAAGGGTAAGAACTGGCTCTTCTTCGGCGACCAGCGGAAGAAGCTGGACTACCTCTACGAAGACCAGTTAGAAGGTATGCACAAGGACGGCATTCTGACGCATCTCGATCTGGCGTTCTCGCGCGACCAGCAAAAAAAGGTCTACGTGCAGGACAAGATGCAGGAGCAGTGCGCCGGCCTTTACAAGTGGCTGGAGGAAGGTGCGTACTTCTACGTCTGCGGAGATGCCACTCGCATGGCCAAGGACGTGGAGACGGCACTGCTGGACGTGATCGCGAAGGGCTCGCATGGAACGCTGGATCACGCGGCGGAGTACCTGGAAGTTATGAAGAAGCAGAAGCGGTACCAGCGGGACGTTTACTAGGTCTGGAGTTTGAAGTAGGTACGGACGGCGCGAGGCGAGAGCTTCGCGCCGTCTTTTTGTCAGGCCTACTCTTTCTGGATCGGGCTAGACGCGAAGGTCGTCTGCGCGCCAGGTGGTGATGCTTTCCTTGATCTGCTTCGAAGTCAGGTTTTCTGCGATCGCTCGGGCGATGAGGGCGGGCAGTTCAGCGTCGGAGGCGAAGCGGAGAGCGATGATCTGGCGGAAGGTTAGCTTCGACGATGCGGCAAGGTCTGCTGGTTGGAGAAGGGCGGCGTAACGTAGACGCTCTTCGAGGCGGATGACACGGTCCTGGACGCGGAGATCTTTGATGCGCATGTTGACCGCAGCCACGAGGAGCGCGAACGAGACGATGACGAGCCAGATATGCAGGCCGAGCATCTGGGGTTCGTGGCTGATCGCGATCCTTACCGTGATGACAATGCAGGCGATGAAGTTGATGAACAGAATCGGAACCGCGATGAAGTGTTGGGGCGGGTCGAGGCGGCCGTGGTTCTTGAAGGATTGCGGTTCGGGCATGACGCGAGGATACACGTTTGCAACGCTTTGGCGATGGCGTCGATTGCGGTAGGCTCTGGATATGGCGACTGGAACGAAGAAGCGGATAGGTGTTCATCTGGGGACGGCGGGCGGAACCTGGACGGCGGTGAATCGGGCGATTGAGGCGGGGGCGAATACGTTCCAGATATTTACCGCAAGCCCGCGGATGTGGAAAGCTGCTCCGGTGAAGGCGGAGGATGCCGCGAAGATGGCGGCGCTGCGGAAGGAACACGACATTGGGCCGGTTGCGGTCCACGCGAGCTACCTGATCAATATGTGCAGCCAGACCGAGACGGTTCGGGAGAACTCCATTGGAGCGTTTCGCGGCGAGGTGGAGCGGGCACTGGCGCTGGGAGCGGAGTACCTGGTGCTGCATCCGGGAAGCTGGAAGGGGTTAACGCGGGACGAGGGGCTGCGTTTGGCGGCGGAGTCGATTGAGCGGGCACTGGATGGGGTGCCGTGGCGGGGGAAGGACTTCAAAGTGTTGATCGAGAACACGGCCGGGGCAGAGTTCTCGCTGGGCGGGAAGCTCGAGCAGGTGGCAGAGCTGGTTGAGCTGCTGAAGGCTTGCGCTCCGGTGGGCGTGTGTCTCGATACCTGCCACACGCATGTTGCCGGATACGATCTTGTGAGCGAGGCGGGCTACGCTGAGACGATGGGAATGGTCGAGGCGACCATCGGTTTCGATGCGGTGAAGGTCTGGCACTGCAACGACGCGAAGGCGGCGATGGGGTCGAAGCTGGACCGCCATGAACATATCGGCGAAGGAACGATGGGAGCGGAGGCTTTCAGGCGGTTGCTGCACGATTCGCGGTTCAATCACGCGGCGTTTATCGCGGAGACGCCGGTAGATGCTCCCGGGGATGAGGCGAGAAACGTTGGCGTGCTAAGGACGCTGGCTGCAGGTTAGCCCGCCGCCTTCATGTGAAATTGCGATAGTTTTACGAAAGAATTACAGCCGTCATGTCACACCCGTTAATGTTCCACGTGGAACACTAACGGCTCTCGGCTGGCTGGCAGAGGTATGCCGCGCTTAGCACTCCTCAAATTGCCGCAAAAACTATATTTCAGTCATTAGCTGCCCCAGGAATACCGCGCCCATCGAGATCCGAATCGCCTGAAAATGGGCAAAGTTGAGCTATGCGGTTTTCAGCGCGGAACGGCTCACAGGGTATCGAGGTGGAAAGCGGTCTCGTAGGTTTCGACGGGGCAGCCGTTGGCCTTCCACGCGGCGAGGCCACCGCGAAGGAACTTGACGCGCTGGTGATTCGTGGCTCGGGCTTTGTGGAGGGTCTCGCGGGCGGTCTCGTCGCTGGGGCAGGTGCAGTAAAAGACCACGTCACGATCGAAGGGGACGAGAGCCGGGTTAGCGAGGACTTCCTTCGGAGGGATCCGGACGCTGCCGGGGATGATGTGCGGGTCGGCGAGCAGGTCGAGCGGGTGGCGGACGTCCAGCAGGAAGACCGGCTCCGGGGCTGCGAGCAGAGATCGGAGTTGATCTGCTGAAATGCTGAAACGGGCGGTCTCCTCGTTGGCGCGCTTGCGTTTGAGGTAGAAGAAGACAGCGATTGCGAGGACAAGGATTGCGGATGCTGCGAGAGCAATTGCCATGACTTACCCCCTTTGACGCAATTGGATGTCGCGATTCGTGTGCCGGCTTCAGTGATTCGAGAGTTCCGTGATGGAACGCGATTCTGGCCTTATTTGTTGAAACTGTTGGCTACCGCCGCTGCGAAACCTGACGCTGCTATCCTAACCTGTGGCTGCGGAGTGCTCCAAGCCTGGTTAAGGTGTGCCCTCGGGCATGTTGCGACCTCTCTGGGGATACCCCAGGGAAGATGAAGGAACTGGCAGATCGTCGCGGAACCGGCGCTGCGCTCACGCGCAGACATGGTGCCGCAGAGTTGGACTGGTTGGAGCACTCCGCTGCTCTTACTTCCGGGCAGCGTGCAAACTTGTAAGCGAGGCGAATGGCGAAGCCCAATCCGCAGGTCGTCAAGGCGCTGGCTCGGTTTGTGCTTTCAGGCGAGTGCAGCGCTGACGTGATCGCTCAACGGTTGACGGAGGCGCTGGGTAAGCGCCGGAGGTGGATAGCTCCGTTCGCTGCGCGATATGTGACGGTGTTCGGGGGGAAGACGCGGCCTCGAAGCAGGGAAGTGGTCGAGTTCTTTTTGGCTGACCGAAGATTTTGCCGGGCGTATGATCGCGATCCTGTCGGGATGGCGGCGGTAAGCGGCTTTACTCCGAAAGCCGAGATGCAGCCGGTCGAGGCGGCGAAGAGCTGGGAGATTCCGACGATCCGCGATGTGGGTGGACTCGCTGAATGGCTCGGTGTCAGCGTAGGGGATCTGGAATGGTTTGCTGATCTCGGGCAGTTTGAGATTGGGCGGGGCGAAGCCTTGAAGTTGCAGCACTATGACTACCAGTTTCGGCTCAAGGCATCCGGTTCTTACCGGCTGATCGAGGCTCCGAAGCCGCGATTGAAGGAGCTTCAACGGCAGGTGCTGGCTCGGCTGCTGGATCGCGTTCCGGCGCATCCGGCGGCGCATGGGTTTGTGCGCGGAAGGTCGATCCGGAGCTTTGCAGAGCCGCATATCGGACAGCAGATCGTGCTGCGGATCGACCTGAAGGAGTTCTTTCCGTCCATTCGCGCCGCGAGGGTGCAAGCGCTGTTTCGGACGATGGGATATCCGGAGCCGGTTGCGGATCTGCTGGGAGGCATCTGCACGGCCAGTGTTCCGCGCTATGCGTTGCGCGAGATGCGGCTTGCTCTTCCTGCTGCGGAGTTTCAGGACTTGAAAACGACCTACCGGCGGAGACATCTGCCGCAGGGAGCACCCACTTCGCCGTCGCTGGCGAATCTTTGCGCCTACCGCATGGACTGCCGTCTGGCTGGTTTGGCGGAGGCTGCGGAAGCAAAATACACGCGGTACGCAGATGATCTCGCGTTCTCCGGCGGAGGTGAGTTCGCTAGGGGCGCCGAGCGATTCGCGCTGCGTATGGCGGCGATCGCGCTGGAGGAGGGATTCGCAGTCAACCATCACAAGACCCGAATTATGCGGCAGGGTGTGCGTCAGCATCTTGCTGGGTTGGTGGTCAACGAGAAGGTCAATGTGGATCGGCGGCATGTCGACGAGTTGAAGGCGATTCTGCATAACTGCGTCCGGTTTGGGCCGGAGAGTCAGGCGCGAGATGTTCGCGGATCGTTCCGGGAGCATCTGCTGGGTAGGATCGGCTTTGTGGAGATGGTTCGCCCTGAGAGGGGCGCTCAACTAAGGCGGATCTTCGATGAGATTCGGTGGCCGTAGTTGCTGTTCGGGCAGGCGCTTGACCGCTTCTTTACAATGAAGAGATGCAAGAGATGAAGCAGAGCGAGAGTGAGCCGCAGCAGCGATATTCGCCGGCGGAGATAGAGCCCAAGTGGCAGGCGAAGTGGGACGCGAACGCGACGTTGTATTCGGCTGAGGGGCATGACTCCGGCAAGCCGAAGTATTACGTGCTGGAGATGTTGCCGTATCCGAGCGGCGCGCTGCACATGGGGCATGTGCGGAACTACGCGATCGGCGATGCGCTGGCGCGGTTCATGTGGATGCGCGGCTATAACGTGCTTCATCCCATGGGTTGGGACGCGTTCGGTCTCCCGGCGGAGAATGCGGCGCTGAAGAACAACACGCCTCCGCGCGAGTGGACGCTGAATAATATCTCCGCGATGCGCAAGCAGATGCAGCGTATGGGGCTGAGCTACGACTGGTCGACCGAAGTCACGACTTGTCTGCCGGACTACTACCGGTGGAACCAGTGGATCTTCCTGAAGATGTACGAGGCGGGACTCGCATACCGGAAGAAGAGCAAGGTGAACTGGTGTCCGCAGTGCGCGACGGTGCTGGCGAATGAGCAGGTGATCAACGGCAAGTGCTGGCGGCATGAAGACCAGACCGTGGAGTTGCGCGATCTGACGCAGTGGTTTTTGCGCATTACGAAGTATGCCGATGAGCTGCTCGAGGGGTTGGACACGCTGGATGGATGGCCGGAGAAGGTCAGGACGATGCAGCGGAACTGGATCGGGCGCAGCGAAGGAACGCTTGTCGACTTCGCGGTGGACTGCAGTGCTGATACGAAGATCACCGTGTTTACAACGCGTGTGGATACGATCTTCGGTGCTACATCGGTGCAGGTTGCTCCGGAGCATGCTGTTGCGAAGGCTTTCTTGGCGGATGATGCCGTGCTTGCAGAGCAGATCGACGAGATGATCGAGCAGCAGAAGAAGGCTCGCGAGTCTGGCGATCTGGGCGCGATTGAAAAGCATGGCGTGCCGACGGGGCGGTTTGCGGTGAATCCGTTCAACGGCGAACTTGTGCCGATCTGGGTTGCAAATTACATACTGGCTGACTACGGTACCGGTGCGATCATGAGCGTTCCCGCGCATGATGAGCGGGACTTCGAGTTCGCGACGAAGTATGGTTTGCCGGTGAAGCGCGTGATCGCGCCGAACGTGGATACGGCAGATCTTGCGCTGCCCTATACGGCTGAAGACGATGCGGTGCTGATCGACTCCGGTGATTGGACAGGCGAGAGCTGCCTCGAAGCGCAGGGAAAGATGGCGGCTTTTGCAAAGGCGAATGGATTTGGAACCGCCACGGTTACATATCGGTTGAAGGACTGGGGCGTTAGCCGGCAGCGGTATTGGGGTACGCCTATTCCGATGGTGTATTGCACGAACGGTCACGATGGCGTTGAGGCTGGCGGGCTGGTGGCGTTGCGCGAGAGCGACTTGCCGGTGATTCTGCCGCCGCAGATTGAGATCACGCAGCAGGGCGGGTCGCCGCTGGGACGTGTGCCGGAGTTCGTGAATACGACGTGCCCGGTGTGCGGCGGCCCGGCGACGCGCGAGACCGACACGATGGACACATTCGTCGATTCGAGCTGGTACTTCTACCGGTATACGGATGCGAAGAACTCGACCGCGCCGTTTGCGAGCGAGAAGGCGAACTACTGGTTTCCGATCGATCAGTACATCGGCGGAGTGGAGCACGCGATTCTGCATCTGATCTATTCGCGCTTCTGGACCAAGGTGATGCGGGACATCGGGCTGATTGTGAACGATGAGCCGGCTGCGCGTTTGTTCACGCAGGGCATGGTGGTGAAGGACGGCGCGAAGATGTCGAAGTCCAAGGGCAACGTGGTCTCGCCGGACTTGATGATCGAGCGCTATGGTGCGGATGCCACGAGGATGTACGCGCTGTTTGCGGCTCCGCCGGATCGTGACCTGGAGTGGCAGGAGGATGGAGTTGCGGGGATCAGCCGGTTCCTTGCAAAGGTCTATCGGCTGTCGATGAAGTACAAGGATGTTGCACCGCGTGGCGATGGCGAGTTGACGGAGGCGGATAAGACGTTGCTGCGTAAGCTGCATCAGACGATTGCGAAGGTCACGCAGGACTTCGATGGACGCTGGCACTTCAATACGAGCATCTCATCGATCATGATTCTGGTGAATGAGATCTCGGCCAATGAAGCTGCGATGGATGCGGGCGAGATCTCTACGTCGGCGATTGCGGCGGTGTTCCGTGCGCTTACCCAGATGCTTGCGCCATTCGCGCCATTTCTCGCTGCGGAGCTTTGGGAGGAGATGGGACAGGCTCCTCCGATCTTCCGTCAGAGCTGGCCATTGGTCGATGAGGGGCTGGCACGGGAGAGCGAGATTGAGGTGCCTTTGCAGATCAACGGAAAGCTCCTCTGCATCTTGAAATTATCCGCCGGGATTAAAGAAGAAGCTATGAAGGAGACTGCTCTTCGGGCAGCACGTAATCTGGGTCGCCTCGAAGGCAAGACCGTGGCGAAGATCATCGTGGTGCCGGGCAAGCTCGTCAACCTCGTGGTTAAGTAACGATGGCGGTTACAAATAAAACGGTTCCGTATTACAAAGCGGATGCGCCGGTGCGAGGGACGCAGTCGTTTGTGCATACTCTCTCGTCATGCTGGTCGCGGCCTTCGCTGACGGGGCTGGAGGTGTTGTGGCGATGGGTGTATGGCGTGCCTGCGCTACTGGTGCTTTGGGCGCTGGGGCGGCGGGTACTGGCGGAGCATACGGCGGGGACGTACGAGCTTTCGGTGCTGGGGCTGAACCGGGCGTTGGTAAACGATCCAGTGGGGTCGCTGACGGCGGACCCAATGGGCGTGGTCGCGAAATTCGAAGGTGCTGCTGGGCTGGTGCTCCCGGACTTCTTGCGGATTGCGGTGTGGCTGGCTCCTTTGCTGGTTGCGGTGTGGATTGTGGTGTCGTCGATTGGCAGGACGGTGGTTCTGCGGCGGGCGGATTCGGCTTTGAAGCCCAGGGTGCTCACCCTGATGCTGCTACAGGTGATCCGGCTGGCTGCGTTGGCAGGAAGCTTCTGGGTGTGGTTCAGCGGAATCCAGCTGGCGGCGCGTGTCGCGGTCATCGGACCGATGGCTGCGGGACAGGAGCCGAACCTGCTGCTGTACTGCGCGATCTCGATTGTGACGACGCTGGGGTTGTTCGTGCTTTGGGGTGGGGTGAGCTGGTTCTTTTCGATCGCTCCGCTGCTGGCGATGCTTCAGGGCTTGGGGGTTGCGGGCAGCCTGAAGGCGGCGCTGCGGCTGGGGTCGCTGAAGTCGAAGCTGGTGGAGATCAACCTGGTGATGGGGATCGTGAAGATCGGTTTGATCGTGTTGGGGATGGTGTTTTCGGCCACTCCGCTGCCGTTTCAGACGGTGACGACCCCCGGATTTCTTGCCTGCTGGTGGGCGGGTGTGACGGTGCTGTATCTGGTCGGGTCGGATTTCTTTCACGTGGCGCGGCTGGTGGCCTACCTGAACCTGTGGCGCGGGCATGAGGAAGAAATTTCTTTGCGAGATAAGTGAAATCTGCATCCTACCGTGGATAGTTCGTACTTTGAACGGGCACGGGGGAATGCAATGTCTTTTGCACTTTACGGCGTAGGGCTTTTGGTTTTGATTGGCGGGCTGGTCTATGTAGCTGTGCTGACACATGTGGCTTCGCACTGGATTATCGCGATGGTGATTATTCTGGTCGGGGCGGGGTTGATGGCTGCGGTGAATAACACGAAGCAGCGGGATCCTCGGTAGATCCTGCCACTGACGTTGGTAGCGAGACCCACGCATCGCGTATTGCCGCGATGCATGGGGCAAAGTTTCTTCAAGTACCGATGGGCGATCGCGGGATTTACACTTGAGGGGTGGATACCTCAACGATCGTCATTCTTGATTTTGGTTCGCAATACACGCAGTTAATCGCACGGCGGATACGGGAGTTCAACGTCTTCTCAGTGGTGCTTCCTTGCACGGCTTCACTCGAAAAGATAAAGGCGCTTTCGCCGAAGGGGATCATTCTTTCGGGCGGGCCTTACAGCGTCTACGATGCGGACGCACCCGCGGCTGACCCCGCAGTGCTGGCAATGGGTGCGCCCGTGCTCGGCATCTGCTATGGGCTGCAGTTCATTACGCATCATCTTGGGGGCAAGGTGGTGTCTGCGGCCGCTCGGGAGTATGGGCACGCTGAGGTGAATGTAGTGGCAGAGACGCCGCTTTTCACGGGGCTTCCGGCGACGTTGAATGTATGGATGTCGCACGGCGACCATGCGCAGACGCTGCCAGAGGGTTTTCGGCTGACGGCGGAGACTTCGAATGCCGTGGCGGGCATTGAGGACGCTTCGCGTTCGATCTATGCGGTGCAGTTTCATCCTGAGGTCGCGCACACGCGGGAAGGAATGGAGCTGCTGAAGAACTTCGTGATCGGGATCTGCGGGGCAACCGCGGACTGGACGCCCGAGCACTTTATTCAGGGCACGGTGGAACGGGTGCGGGCGCAGGTCGGTAACGGACACGCGATCTGCGGGCTGAGCGGAGGCGTGGACTCTTCGGTCGCCGCAGTGTTGGTGGCAAAGGCGATTGGCGACCGTTTGACCTGCATCTTTGTGAACAACGGCGTGCTGCGCAAGGACGAGTTTGCTAAGGTGCAGACGACGATGCGCGAGCAGCTTGGTTTGAACGTCGTTGCTGTGGATTCGAGCGAACGGTTTCTATTGAAGCTGGCGGGCGTGACCGATCCTGAGAAGAAGCGGAAGGTGATTGGGAACGAGTTCATCGCGGTGTTTGACGATGAGGCCAAGAAGATCTTTGAAGCTGAGAAGAGCGCGGGCGAGGAGGTTGCATGGCTGGTGCAGGGGACGCTGTATCCGGACGTAATCGAGTCCTCGAGCGTGCATGGGCCTTCGCATACGATCAAGAGCCACCACAACGTTGGCGGCCTGCCTGAGGACATGAAGCTGAAGCTGATTGAGCCGCTGCGCGACCTCTTCAAGGATGAAGTCCGGCGGATTGGGCGGGACCTCGGGATGCCGGACGAGATCATCGAGCGGCAGCCGTTTCCGGGACCTGGCCTGGCCGTAAGAATTCTGGGTGAGGTGACTGCGGACCGCGTAGCCATGCTGCAGGAGGCCGACCAGATTGTGGTCGATGAGATCAAGAAGGCGGGGCTTTATCGCAAGGTCTGGCAGAGCTTCGCGGTGTTGCTGCCGGTGAAGTCGGTCGGCGTGATGGGCGACCAGCGGACCTATGCGAACACCTGTGCGGTGCGGGCTGTGGAGAGCGAGGATGGCATGACGGCCGATTGGGCTCCGCTGCCTTATGAGGTGCTACGGACGATCTCGAGCCGGATTGTGAGCGAGGTGCGGGGGATCAATCGCGTGGTTTATGACATTACGAGTAAGCCGCCGGGGACGATTGAGTGGGAGTAGGCTGGTGCTTAGAAGTCATATATTGGGGGTTGTAAGTGGATATCGAAGAGATTAGCCGCCGTCTTATCGACATAGAAGACTCCCAAACCGAAAGGAAGGAGTCAATATCAGACCTTGATCGAATCAGGGAAGCTATTTGTGCTTTTGCTAACGACATCGACTCTTCACGACGTACCGGGCTGGTCTTTGTTGGCATCCGCGATAATGGAAGTTGTGCTGGAATCGAAGTTACAGACGACCTGATAAAGCGGTTAGCTCAACTACGGCTAGACGGGAAAATTCAGCCCATTCCAACAATTTCCATCAATGCTACAGAGGTGGATGGATGTCGGTTTGTCGTCATCGAAGTTCCTCCTAGCGATATCCCTCCTGTTCGAGTGAACGGTGTTTGCTGGATACGAACGGGCTCAAGCCGAACTCGTGCAACTCCACAAGACGAACGTGTATTAATCGAACGCAGACGGTCGCTGCATCCGTCTTTTGATGCAGAGCCACTTACTGGTTCTACCGTGTCCGATCTCGACCTCACCCGTTTTACCCAAGAGTACCTGCCGGGTGCAGTCTCGTTAGCTACCCGAAGAGAGAACGGGAGATCGATCGAGCATCAGCTTTCCTCATTACGATTAGCGGCACCTGACGGAATACCAACCGTTGCAGGGATGTTGCTTCTGGGCCTTGATTTGCGATTTTGGATAGCTGGAGCGTATATCCAATTCATACGAGTGCAGGGAGAATCACTGACAACTCCAATACTGGATCAGCGAGAGTTTTCAGGAAGTGTCCTCGATCAGCTCCGAGAGATTGAAACGCTGATTTCTCTGCACAACACACGTTCGTTGTCACTCGCGAATGAAACCCACGCGCAAGATGAGGAGTATCCGATTGAGGCCCTCCGACAACTCGTGCGAAATGGAGTGCTTCACCGCCGATACGATGGAGGAAACGCTCCACTACGGGTTACATGGTTTTCCAATAGAGTAGAGATAATCAGTCCTGGCGGGGCTTTCGGCATTCCTCCGGAGCGTTTCGGCGAGCCAGGATATACGAGCTATCGGAATCCGGTTCTTGCTGAGGGGCTAAAAGCATTCGGGTTTGTCGAGCGCTTCGGTTTCGGTATTCAAATTGCAAAAGAGACTCTGCAGCAGAATGGGCACCCACCTCTCGAACTGAGATTTGAAGGCGACTTCGCATTTGTTTGCGTTAGGAGAAGAAGATGAAGGTTCTTGCCTTTTTCAATAACAAGGGTGGCGTAGGCAAGACAACCCTCGCCTATCACTTCGCAAATATGCTTTCCATTCAAGGAATCAAGACTTTAGTTCTTGACCTCGACCCCCAGGCGAACCTAACGAGTATGTTCTTGAAGGACGAGTCTATTGAGCGCTTGTTGGATGAGGAAAACGGAACAATATACAAGGCGATCCTTCCCGTCATAGAAGGACAGGGGCCAGTTGTCTTGCCCAAGTTGCAACAAATTAGGTCGAATTTACGCCTCATCTCGGGTGATCTATCTCTGTCGGAGATCGAAGATACGCTTTCGATCGAATGGGCGAGGGGTAACGATTCGAACCCAACGACATTCAGACGGTCTATTTCGGTTACCACGATTTTCTGGCAGGTCATCCAGGCTGCAAATGGCCCAAACGACGACATCGTGATCTTAGACGTTGGGCCTAATCTTGGCGCGATCAATCGTCTTGCACTTCTTTGCAGCGATTATGTGGTTGTTCCTTTGGCACCTGATTTATTTTCCCTCAAAGGTCTCAGTAACATGGGGCCGAAGATTGCAGAGTGGCAGTTGGATTGGACATCTCGTAGAGAAAAGGCTGAGCGAATCGGTTTAAACGTTCCGAGCGGAACAATGCAGCCAATTGGATATGTGCTCTCCCGATTTTCGGTGCGAGCTGATAGGCCGGCAAAAGCTTTTGCTCGGTGGAGCGCTCGAATCCCGCAAGAATTTCTCAGATTATTGAGGCAGGCGAGTGAATCGGCACCGTCGCTGGACGCCGATCCTTACCGTCTTGCGACAATGAAAGATTATCGGTCTCTGATGCCAATGGCGATGGAGGCGCACAAGCCGATGTTCTCTCTCACTCCCGCCGATGGTGCCATTGGCGGGCATCAGAAGGCTGTCGAAGCGTGTTATGCGGACTATGAAAATCTGGTAACCGCCGTACGGTTCAAGATGGCCACGGATGAGGCGAGCCGTATTTTTGTCGCGAGCTAAGGTGTCCTATCAGTTAGTGGGGCGTGGTTCCTGCTCCTGCGAAGGTGAGGATCAGTTCGACGGTGTGGGCGTCGGGGTCGGCGACGGTCTTGAAGGCTGCGGAGAGTCCTTCGAGACTGCGAACCGCCGAGTTGTTCTTGAGGAAGTCGGTTACATAGCTCTCGTTGTAGATGTCGCCGGGTTTCAAGGTCCAGGCTTTGTCGAAGTCTGCCTTCTGGGTGGGATTCAAGTTGACTGTCGAGACTGCGCTCAGCTTGTAGACTTCGCCCGGAATAACGGCAACTGCGAAGGTGACGGTATGGGCCGTGGTGTCGAGCTGCGGGGTGGAGGTCACGACGACGTCCATGTAGCCCTTGCGGCGGTAAGCAGCTTCGAGCTTACCGAGCGACTGGAGGAGTGTCTTCTGCGAGGCGACGTCGCCGGGATGGAGGTCGGCTTCGGCGTTGAAGGCTTCGGTGCTCATCATGGGCGAGCCGGCCCAGTCGAGTTTTGAGAGACGGTAGACGTCGCCTTCCTCGATGTTGACGGAGACGTCTACGTCGGTGGTTGTGTCGCTCGAAGAGGCGATGGTACGGGTGAGGGAGGTCACCTTGGCGGCCTGGAATCCTGCGTTCTTATACACGTTGAGGAGAACGCTCTGCAGGCTCTTGGGGAGCAGGCCCTCGTTGTAGGCCTTGCCGGTGAGTACCTGCACAAGCTTGTCCTTAGCAGACGCGAAGTTGGGGCGCATGCCATCGACTTTCAGGGAGTGAATGCGGACGGCTGGTTTGGTGAGCCGGAACTCGAGGACGCGAAGGGGTTGGCTCGACGAAGGGGCTACGGACTCTACGGAGATGGAACCGCCGGTGACTCCTTTCGAAGACAGCAATTGCTTGAGAGCGCCAACGATGGCGTCCTGCTCGTTGCCGGCTTCGGGGACAGTGCCATCGAAGAGGGGGACGGTCTTCTGAATCTCGGTAGCAAGCTCTGCGGGTTGATACCAGACGAAGTTGTCGAAGCTGGCGGTGAGGATTCGCGCGGGGTCTTGAGGCTTGACCTTGAAGATGACGGTGATCGACTTGGCGGGGCCGTCGACGGTCGACGACAGGTCGGCGAAGGCTCCGGTGTCGATGAGCTTTTGTGAGGCTGCCTGGAGCTGATCCTTCGAGAGGGTATCGCCGGGCTTGATGCCGGAGGCGGCTTCGAGCGCGGCCTGGGAGTAAGGCATCTTGCCGTCGAAGACGATGTTCTTTACGGTGTACTGCTGGGACAGGGCCGGGGTGGCGGCAAGGCAAAGGAGTGCAAAGGGGCTTAGGAATCTCAGGATGGGCATGTGGATTTACGGTAGAGCAACCTCGCATTGTGGGCAAGTGAAAACGAGTGCCGGTTGGTGCGAAGCCGATGATAGGCTCTAAGGCAATGCGCCTCCGTCGAGCTCTTCCTGTCGCCCTTCTATTGGTATCTGCCGTGCAACTGATGGCGGCTACTTATGCTCCCAAAAAGCTTGTTTTCACTGGTGCAGACCAGTACAAAGCGGCCGACCTGACGACGGTGACTGGGCTGACTCCAGGCAAGCTGGTGACGACGGAAGAGGTCGAAGCTGCGATGCAGAAGCTGGTCGATACAGGGCTGTTTAGCGATATGCGCTACACCGTGAACGATCAGGCGCTGACTTTCATGCTGACTCCTGTAGCTGGTGACCAACTGCTACAGGCGCGCTATAAGAACTTTGTCTGGTGGAGCGATGAAGAACTGAATGCGCTGGTGCATGGTCGCATCCCACTCTTCAACGGTCAGGTCCCTGTAACCGGGACGATGAAGGACGGCGTGGCCAGCGCGCTGACTGAGATTCTGGCCAGTAAGTCGGTGAAGGCTTCGGTGAGCTCGGTCAACTCCGCGAACCTTGGAGGCAAGGTTGGGGGAACGCTCTTCGCGATCGACGATCCGCTGGTCGAGGTCGGAGAGGTGCGAGTCGATCAGGTTTCGGCTGGTGCGGCGGCAAGCATCGCAGACGTGAAGAAGCGCTTCACCGGGCAGGATTACGACGCTTATAGCAGTGGGCCTTCGCTTCGGCAGAACGTTCAAAACGCCTATCTCGATCTGGGCTACCTCGACATCGCTGTCGACCCGCCGGTGCGTGGAACGCCGGATTTGGGACAACCTGCGATTCGTGTCTCGTTGACCACTGCTGCTCATGAGGGATCTACCTACCATGTGTCGAAGATGGAGTGGCCTGAGTCGCAGATTGTGTCGAAGTCAACGTTTGCTGAGGCCTCGCAGTTGAAGAGCGGCGATCTGGCTTCGCGAATGGTGCTGATGAGGACGGAGAACGCTGAGGCGGCGCGATTCCAGGCAGTCGGCTACCTCGATGCCAAGGTATCGTCACAAGGCAAGAAGGATGAGGCGAAGCACGAGATTGCTTATGTCTTTGAGGCAATGCCCGGAGAGCAATATAAGGTCGCGAGCATAAAGACGCCGGGGCTGTCGGCGGATCAGCAGGCGGAGTTCGATAAGGTGTGGAAGCTTGCGCCGGGGCAGTTCTATAACTCTGAACCTATCGGCACGGCGTTGCAGAAACTGGCATCGAATAAGGCGTTTCAGGGGCTTGTGGCGAGGCCCGAGTTGCAGAAGATTCTGCAGACGCACACGGTGGTGTTGACGATCTCGTTTGTGAAGAAGGCGCGGTCCTAGCGCGAACGCGGCCCAAAAACAACACCGCGGCCCTCAATAGCCGCGGTGTTGTCTTGATCGTGAGGTGGCGGTAAGTGACTAGCCCAGTTCGGCGAGGCTGCTTGCGCCGTACTTCAGGTACCAGGGGCTGGCGGCTTGGAGGGCCATGTTGACGTTCTGGATGTTTTCAACGCCGGTGGTTTCCAGCCACTCGCGGAAGGCTTCGGAGCCCTTCTTCGCGTAGATCTCGATGCCGTCGTACCAGGTGGCGCGGCCGCAGAGGACGCCGTTGAACTTGGTGCCGGACTCGCCCGCAAGCTCGAGGGTCTCGATGAAGATGGGGTTGGTGACTCCGGCCGAGAGGTAGATGAAGGGTTTATGTGTGGTGCTCTCGGCGTCGCGGAAGTGCTGGAGCGCTTCGGCGCGGGTGTAGGCCTGTTCGCCCTTGAAGGCGCGGGTGCCAGCGACGTGGGTCATCTCGATAGGAACTTCGACCTTGAGGACATCGACGTTATAGCGGGCCTTGCCGAACTCGGCCATGCAGCCGGAGACGACGGACGGCTTCAGCTTGGCGTACGCAAGGGACTTTTCGCCGACGCCGGAGACGTCGTAGCCGACGAACTCGAGGAAGAAGGGGATGTCGTGCGCGAGGCACTCGTCGCCGATGCGCTCGATCCATGCCTGCTTGAGGTCGTTGATCGAGGACTTCTCGAACGGGGTGTAGTAGAGGAGGATCTTGATGCAGTCCGCGCCAGCTTCCTTCAGGCGGCGAACGCTCCAGACGTCGAGGAGGTCAGGAAGGCGACCGGCGGTGTTGGCGTCGTATCCGGTCTTCTCGTAGGCGAGGAGCAGGCCCTTGCCGTTGCGCTTCTTTGCTGCAGGGAGGCCGTATTCGGGGTCGAGCAGGATGGCCGAGGCGTAGCGGGTGAGGACTTCGGTGACCTGGATCTTGAACTCTTCGAGATCCTGTCCGGTGGCTTCGCCGCCGCGGTCCTTAGCGATGGACTTCTGCAGAGAGCCGCGCTGATCCATGGCTGCGGCTGCGATCACGCCGTGTCCGTTTGAGACGGCCTTAAGTCCGGCAAGTTTTCCTGGGGTCAGCTTCGACATTGATTCTCTCCTTCTTTCATGCAACGCGAGTTAGAGCTATAGAGTACACGCGAGATTTTACACACGGTTGGTTGAGTTGCGGCGGTTCGATTCCAGAGGTGGGCGGGGCGGGACTCTGTGCAGCAACCAACGGAATGCGGGGGTTCTTCGGCTTCGCCTCAGAATGACGGCAATTCTGAGGCGAAGCCGGCGTTCTAGGCGGGTAGGGCCTGCGGGGCTTCTGAGGCGATGGCTTCTTGGTCGCGGTACTGGAGCTGGTAGAGCTTGTAGTACAAGCCGCGTTCGGTAAGGAGCTGCTGGTGGGTGCCGCGCTCGCGGAGGGTTCCCTTGTGCATGACTAGAATGGTATCCGCCGACTGAATGGTGGAGAGCCGGTGGGCGATCAGGATGCTGGTTCGGCCGGTGATCATGCGGCTGAGGGCGAGGCGGACGCGCATCTCGGTCTCGGTGTCGACGGAGCTGGTGGCTTCGTCGAGGATGAGGATGCCGGGAGCGTGGGCGAGGGCGCGGGCGAAGCTGATGAGCTGCTTCTGGCCGGTGGAGAGGGTGCTGCCGCGTTCGGTGACGGGTTCCTGGAATTGTTTTGGGAGGCTGCGGATAAAGTCGCCTACGTTGACCTCGTCGCAGGCTTTTTCGAGGGCCTGATCGGTGATCCAGGTCGAACCCAGGCGGATGTTGTCGGAGATGTTGCCGGTGAAGAGGAACGGATCCTGTAGGACGACGCCGAAGCGCTGGCGGAGGAGCTTGAGGTCGTGACATCGGACGTCCACGCCGTCGATGAGGACTTGGCCGAATTGCACGTCGTAGAAACGCATCATCAGCGCGGTGATGGTTGTTTTGCCGGCGCCGGTGTGGCCTACGATGGCGGCGGTCTCGCCGGGGTCAACGATGAAGCTGACGCCGGAGAGAATCCATTCGATGTCGGCGAAGGTGCGGAGTTCGGCTTCGGTTGCCGTGGCGATTCGTGACTTCTGGGCTTCGTCTAGCTGCTGGTAGGTGAACCAGACGTTTTTGAACTCAATGCGGCCCGATCCATCTCCCTTGATGGGCTTTTCTGGCGAGAGGATTTCGGGTTCTGAGTCGAGGAGCTGGAAGACGCGCTCGGCGGCGGCCATGGCGGCTTGCAGGATGTTGAACTTGTCGCTGAGGTCCTGAATGGGCCGGAAGAATCGCTGGGCGTACTGCATGAAGGCGATCAAGATGCCGAGAGTGACGGCACCGTGGAGGACCGAGTAGCCTCCGCGCCAGATGACCAGGGCGATGGCGGTGGAGCTGAGGAGTTCGACGGCCGGGTAGTACCAGGCGTAGGCGAAGATGGCGTCGGTCCAGGCGGCCATGTGCTGCTTGTTTACGTCGACGAATTCGTTGTAAGCGCGGGGCTCGCGGTTGAAGAGCTGCACGATGCTCATGCCGCTGACGTGCTCCTGGGTAAAGGCGTTGATCTTGGCGATGTTCTTGCGAATTCGGCGGTAGCTCTCGCGAACAGACTTACGAAAGACGCTGGTCAGGAAGAGGATGCCGGGGATGACGGCGAGGGTGAGCAGGGCCAGCGGCCAACTCATGCGCAGCATGATGATGACGATGAAGAGCAGGACGAAGACGTCTTCAAAGATGGCGAGGACGCCGGAGGTGAACATCTCGTTCAGGGCGTCGACGTCGGAGGTGACGCGGGTGACGAGCTTGCCCACCGGGTTGCGGTCGAAGAACGAGGGCGACATGCGCTGGATGTGGCGGAAGATCTGGCTGCGGAGATCGAACATGATCTTCTGGCCGGTCCACTGCATGAGGTAGGTCTGAAAGAACTCGAGGATGAAGCTGATCCCAAGTGCGCTCAGGTACAGGGCGGCGATCTGGGTGATGCCGGTCATCGGCTTGGGGCTGAGGTGGCGGCCGAGCCAGGAGATCTTTTCACCGGGCGTGTGCGACATGTAGGTGTCGACGGCGACCTTGGTGAGAAAGGGGCCGAGGACGTCGGTTGCAGCTTTGAGGAGGATGGCGAGGGCGGAGAGCGCGGTCTGAATTTTGTAGGGAGCTAGATAGGTGAGAAGGCGGCGCATCAGCCGGCCGTCGTAGACTTTGCCGACGATCTCGTCGTCACCCTCGCGCTTCGCTGGTTTTTCTGCTTTCTGCTTGTCTGTTTGCTTGTCGGCGGCCATGTGGTGTCACCATTCTAGATGCTCCAGGGATGGCGTATGGCTCAGAGTTATCGCAGCTGGCAGACCTTGACGGCTTCATTTGTGAACGGGCAGAGAAAAGATGTTTGGGCGTCATGGTTGAGGACGATCCATGAGGCTTTGAACGGTGCGAGACGGCGGAGCCTCTCTGCGTCGCTGATCTGGTTGAGATTGGTGGTGGCGGCCTGTTCGGTGAGCCAGCGGTCGGCGAGCTGGGGAAAGACTGCGGCGGCGCCTCCGTCTTTGGAGCGATCGGCGAGGGAGTCGCGCTCTGCCACGGCGCGGAAGCCGAGGGAGTCTTCGGCTGGGGCGTCGATGTAGTTGGCGTCAAGCGCGAAGACGGCGTTCGCTGGGGTGTTGGCACGGATCCAGTTGAAGGCTTGATGCCACGGATTGTGCGTGGCGACCCCGGGGAACTCAACCTGGGGAGAATCGGGGTAGACGTTGTGCTGGACATAGCCGAGGCAGGCGCCCAGGACGACCGTCAACGCTGTCCATCGCCAAAGGATGCTCTTGAGGAAGAACTCCCCGAGAAGTCCGCCGAGAAATACGAAGAGTGCCAGGTAGATAAAGAGGAAGGGGCGTAGAGGTTGCAGGGGCGAGATGGTCTGAGAGTGTGACGAAGGATGACAGAACAAGGCCGACACACAGACGGAGATCAGGCCCAGGACGACGCAGGTGTTCGCAAGCTTTGCACCTGCGGTGCGGCCTCGCCGGTTCTGCCAGAACGCATAGGACGAAAGCAGAGCGAGCGGCGCGACGATCCCAAGCAGTTCGTACCAGCGCCATTCAGAGAGGAAGAAGTAGGTGCGGGTGGCGACAGCGGCGAGGTGAGCAGGTGATTCCGAGGCGGAGGGACTGGAGAAATGGAGGAGCGCGGCACCCAGCAGGCTGCCCGCGGCTACGGCAATAGCTCCGAGCCATGAGCGGCGGTCTATCGTCCAAAGAGCGAGCACGAAACCGATGGCATACGCTCCCATAAGAGGATGGAAGGTTACGGCCAGCAGAAGGAAGACGCAGGTTCGCCAGAAGCTCTTGTCGAAAGCGGCGCAGACGGCGAAGAGAGTGAACGGCGTGGAGAAGGACCTTCCGGTGAGATAGGGGTCGGCGATCGAGAGAGACGTCCCTGCGACGGGGACGCAGAGGCAGAGAGCGACGAGCAGCGTTCCGGCCCATGTTGCAGAGCGGTCCCGGAAGCATCGTTTGGCGATCCCGTAGCTGCCGCAAAGGAGCAGAAAGACCGTGGCGATGTGGATCTGGAAGAGAACGGCCTCGAGCGGGAGGTGCAGCATTCGGAGCAGCCACGCTCCAAAGTGTGAAAAGAGCGAGAGGCGCACGTAAGGAGCGATGAACGCGCCGCTGGCCGGGTACATGCCGGACGAGGCAAGTTGCTTGAGGCTGGCGACGTAGATTCCGGCGTCTTCGCTATAGGGATGGTAGCCGTCGATGAGGATCGCGAGGAGGGTGAGAGCGAGGATGGTTCCCGAGCTTTGGAATCCTGCGCTTAGGGGGCTGAGCCGGGCAGGGCTTACTGAGTCGTGCGGCAGGGCCGCGACTGCAATCTCTTCGATCTCCAGAGTGGAAGAGGCCTGAACGGTTACTGAAGGCAATCGCCTACCTCGGATGGATGCGTGGAGGGGAAGGCCGTTAGTCCGGGCGCGAATTTGAAGAGAAAGCTGGAGACTGCGGGCATAGGGTCTGGACGCGAGGCGCGGAACGATTTTGAAAGCAGAATTGGTCCGGCTGGAACTATAGACGGAAAAGCCGCCGGCAAGTTGCGGTGGTCTTCTGCCAAGATTTGTAACGTAAACTAAATCAGGCGCAAGTTGCTTCCAAGGAGTCTCTTCGAGATGTTGAAATTGCTTCGTTCGTTTTACGGGGGTGTGCTCGGTCTTACCGTGCTTGCCAGTTTTTCTACCGCATCTTCGCAGACCACAGCGCTTGCACGGCAGCTCGACCGGGTCGATGTAGCTGTGAGCGGCATCGGGGCGATCACCAAGGGCGTATCGGGGAACAATTACATCGATCAGCCGGTGACACTAAACGCCAGCACGACGGTTGGAGCTCTGGTGACGGTGCGGTATACGAAGTCGCCGCTGCTCGGGGCAGAGTTCAACTATAGTTACACCCGTTTTACAGAGAACTTCTCGGGTTCTCCTTTCTCACAGCCCTCCGGGATCAGCACGCCGTTCGGGGTTCAGACGAATGCGTCGGAGTACAGCCTGGGTTATGTGGCTCATCTTCCCAGCCTGCTGGGAGTTCAGCCATTTGCCTCGGTGGGTGCGGGTGCGACGGCCTTCAAACCGACTCCGCTGGGCGGCCAGGGCCTTCCTGAACAGGCGCGGGCGACGTACTACTACAGCGTAGGCGCAGAAGATCAACTGACGCGCTTCTTCGGGGTCCGGGCACAGCTTCGGCAGACGTTTTACAAGTCGCCTGACTTCGGCCAGAACTACCTCACGATCAACCAGCAGACGTTTACACTCGAGCCAGGCATTGGCTTTTACGTCAAGTTTTAGGACGCAAGCTCCGGCTAGAGTTGCGCCTGCATCATCCGAAGCCCCGCGACGAGATTTCCTCGTAGCGGGGCTTTTCTGTGTGAACTGACATTTACGAAAGATGTTGGATAGAATTCGCCAAGCATCCGAAAGGCAAGATTGGCCTTCCAACCTCGTAGGCCTATATTCGTACCAAGGCATCTGCCGGTGACGACGTGTTGCCGGGCGGGAGCGGTGTGATTCAGTAGCGGCCCACGAGCTAACTGCAGGGATAAATAGAAGCGAAGAAGAGGGGCGTCAGGCATGGAATTTCACGTTTCGCGGGCCGTCAGATTGAAGACCGGCGTCGAGGATGTCCTGTTCAACTTCGCGGGCAACGTTGTGTTTGGAAATCTCGCAGCGTGCCGGGAGTTCGCGAAGAAGTTCAATGAGGCTCGAACGGCGAGCGGCGAGGACGGGCCGGTGCTGCACGCGGCGGCGCTGTTCGCGATGGGCCTGATCGATGAGTTGAACCATGCGATGGTGGCGAAGTATCGCGAGTCGCTGGATCCGGAGTTGCTGTCGCAGGCGTTGAGATGGCTTGAGTCGATAAAGGACGCCCCGCATGTCAGGAAGCTGTTGCTGGAGTTCAGCGATGAGTTTCCAAGCGTCTCTGTCTATCGCGGAGAGCAGACTTCTTCGCAGTGGCTAGCCGGTACGACTCCGGCAGCGGTCGCGGGAACGGCATCGGATTTTCCGAACCGTGAGGCTGCGGTTGAAGAACTGTTGATGCTGTGGCTGGCGAACCGGAATCCCGCGTTTATGCCGTTCAAAGAGTTGTTCGACGACAGCCAACTCGAGCAGAAAACGATTTATAAGGAAGCGACGGCTTCGCTGCCTGAGTACTTCGCGACCAGGCCAAAGATGAACGGCAGGGAGACGCTGTTCGAAGCGCTGATCGCGCCTGTACTGGCATCGCCCGACTCGTTGAGCGGGCAGTTGGCGTACATGCGCGACAACTGGGCGGAGCAGCTTGGCCCGGAGTTCAGCGAGACGCTGCGCCGGACGCTGATCGCTGTCAGCGTGCTGAAGGAAGAAGAGATCGCCATCTGGACGATGTTCCACCCGGTGCGGGGTGGACAATACCGGGACAGCGACGGGAAGTGGGTGCAGGAGGGATTTCTCGGCGACGAGTTTGTCGGGTTTGGGGACGGGGCGACGATTGGGGCCGATGGGGCGCGATCTGGGCCGAAGGAGCTGCCTCCGCCGTTGAATGAGTACGAGGCGTTCAGCCCGGACCAGGCGTGGATGCCTACGGTGGTGATGATCGCGAAGAGCACCTACGTTTGGCTGGAGCAGCTCTCGAAGAAGTATCAGCGGCATATCCATCGGCTGGACCAAATTCCGGGCGAAGAGCTTGGGGTGCTGGCGGAGCGGGGGATCAATGCGCTGTGGCTGATCGGGCTGTGGGAGCGGAGCACGGCTTCGCAGACAATCAAGCGGCTGATGGGTCAGCATGATGCGGTGGCCTCGGCGTATTCGCTGAAGGACTATCGGATCGCGGAGGATCTGGGAGGGACGTATGCCTATGAGCGGCTGCGCGATCTTGCGGGACGATATGGGATCCGGCTGGCATCGGACATGGTGCCCAATCACATGGGCATCGATTCGACGTGGGTGATGGAGCATCCGGAGTGGTTTCTTTCGCGGCACGACAGCCCGTTTCCGGTGTACAGCTTTGAGGGGCCGGACCTCTCGGCAGAGGCGCGGTTTGAGATCAAGATTGAGGATCATTACTTCGACCAGAGTGATGCGGCGGTCGTGTTCCGCCTCCGGGAACGGTCCAACGGCGACACGCGATTCGTCTACCACGGCAACGATGGGACGACCTTTGCGTGGAACGACACCGCGCAACTGGACTACTCGAAGGCCTATGTTCGTGAGCACGTGATCCAGACGATCCTGCAGGTGGCGCGGCTGTTCCCGATCATCCGGTTCGACGCGGCGATGACGCTGGCGAAGAAGCATGTGCAGCGGCTGTGGTTCCCGCTGCCGGAGATTGGCGGATCGATCCCGTCGCGGGCGGAATCCGCCATCTCTCAGGCTGAGTTCGATGCGATGATGCCGAACGAGTTCTGGCGCGAGGTGGTGGACCGCGTGGCGGTGGAGGTTCCAGGAACGCTGCTGCTGGCAGAGGCGTTCTGGCTGCTGGAGGGTTACTTCGTGAGGACGCTGGGCATGCATCGCGTCTACAACAGCGCTTTCATGAACATGCTGCGCGACGAGGAGAATGCGAAGTATCGGTCCTATCTGAAGAAGACGATCGAGTTCGATCCGGACATCCTGAAGCGGTACGTGAACTTCATGAGCAATCCGGATGAGAAGACGGCGATTGCTCAGTTTGGAACAGGGGACAAGTACTTCGGAACCTGCACGATGCTGGCTACGATCCCGGGGCTGCCGATGATTGGGCACGGGCAGATCGAGGCGTTCACCGAGAAGTACGGCATGGAGTACAAGCAGGCGCGGTTTGACGAGTGGCCGAACGATGACCTGGTGGCGCGGCACATGCGCGAGATCGCTCCGCTTTTGAAGAACCGGCAGCTCTTTGCGGAGAGCCATAACTTCGTGATGTACGACTTCTGGGCTGGGCCGGGAGATGTGAACGAAAACGTCTTCGCGTACTCCAACATGGTCGAGCATGGCGGGACGGGCTATGGTGGCTCGGGTAAAGAGCGGGCGCTGATTCTGTACAACAACTCGTTCAGCAGCACGCATGGAACGGTGCATCTCTCGGTCTCCGACATGGACAAGTACACCGGGAACCTGCGGCAGAGGACATTGAGTCAGGCGCTCCATCTCGCGTCGGAGGGTGACCTCTATTTTGGTTGGCACGACACAGCGAACCGGCTTGAATATATCTGTCGGTCAACAGACTTCGACCAGAGCGGGTTCACGATTGGGCTGCGTGGGTATCAGTATGCGGTGCTGATCGATTGGCGGGAGTTGCGGTCGACGGAAGATCAGCCGTGGGAGCAGTTGTGCTCGGTGCTGGGGGGCACCGGGGTGTACAGCCTTGACGTTGCGTTGGCGGAGTTGCGGCTGCGGCCGCTGCACCAGGCGTTGAGGCATGCGCTGGAGCCTGAGGTGATTGCGGCGTTCCTTGAACCGATTGCCGCAGAGGATGTCGTGGCCGAGGAAGCGGTGGTGACCTTGCCAGTCGAGGCAGCTGAGGATGAGACGGACGATCTGATCGAAGAGATCGTGGCTGAGGCGGATGCGCTCGCTGTCTATGGGAACGCATTTGCTGAGGAGAGCTCGCTGGTTGGAGCGGAGCGGATCAGCCTGGCTGCCGAGGTCGCTGCTGAGGCCGAGGCGATGCCGGTGGCGCTTCCTCATGCCGAAGTTGTCGATGCGGAGTGCGAAGCTCGGTTTGCGGAGTTCTGTGCGCGGGCGGATTCGTTCTTTGAGCAGGCGAACCTGGCGGAGCCGACGGCTATCGACGCGAAGGTTTCCTCGAGTGGAGAGTTTGCTGAACTGGTGAACGCCTGTGGCCAGCTTACGCAGGTCGAAGCGGAGTTCACTACGCCGTGGCCGGAGTCCGCGAAGAGAGTGCTGCCTTCAGCGATTGCTGTGCCCGGTACGTGGTCTCCAACGCAGAGGTTCGCGCCGGTGCTGGCTTGGCTGCTGATCGATCGGCTGGTGGGGACTGCTATTGACTCAGTGAATGCTGTCGAGCTTTTCGACATGCTGCACTTGAGGTCGGCGCTGGCGGAGATCTTCAGTTCGCTGGGGATTGATCGGGAGAGTGCTTGGAGGGTGGCTGCGCGGGTCCGAATCCTGTTGGCGAACCCTGAGGTGACCACTTCCGCGAAGCTCGCGCAAGAGAAGCTTTGGGCGGATGGAGATCTTCGCTGGTTGGCGTGCCTGACCGAATCGGGCGGCGTCACGTATGTCAACAAAGAATGCTTCGAGGAGCTTGCCTGGTGGCTTCAGGTTCCGGAGCTGATCGTGGCGGCGGGGCTGGAGGGAAGTGCAAGGGCCGAGGCGATTAAGGATGTTGAAGAGTTTATTGCAGCGGTGAATGCGGCTGCGGCAGAGGCTGGATATGATCTTACGAAGATTCTGGCTATTCTCTCGGGTGTGAAGATTGAAGAGGCCGATGTGGAGAAAGAGCCGATCGCGGTGGAACCAGAGGTTGATGTTGTAACAGAGCCGGAGCCGGTGGCGAAGGGGTGAGTGAACTAAGACGTTTGTGGCGAAGATGAGGGCGAAATGCGGACTCTCCACTCCGCTTCGCTCTGGTCGAGATGACTCATTTTTTTGGCGCGCCCGCCACGGCTCCGATCAAGGTGATGTATCTTGCGCACTGGTCTTTGGGTGACTACGTCAGATTGAGGCGACGGGTAGCTTCATCAGGTCGTCGACCAGGCCGATCTCTTTCTGGACGAAGGGTTCGGCGTAGCGGACACCGGCTAACAGGCCGCAGTGGCGGGCCATGGCGAAGGTGCGTTCACGAATCTCTTCCTCGGGGACGAAGAGGCTGCCGCCTTCGGGGCGGTTGGCATACTGGGAGCGGTAGGCCATCAGAGATTGGAAGCGCTGCTCGATGAACGGCGTGATGTCGACGGCAAACGTGGGCCGGACATCTGCGTAGAGACTGGCATAGAGGATCTTGTAGGGACGATGCGGCTTCGCGTCTCCCGGGATATCGAGCTTGGCGAGGCCGCTTACGAAACAGGCCTCGTAGCCGAGAGTTGCGGCCGTGTAGTGGTCGGGGTGACGGCCCTCCCAGTAGGGAAGGATCACTACCCGGGGACGCAATCGGCGCAGGACCTCGGCGATTTTAATGCGATTTTCCAGCGTGTTCTGTACGTTGCCGTCGGGCAGGTCGAGAGCTTCGCGGTGGGATACGTTCAGGATGCGGGCGGCTTCGTTGGCTTCGGCTTCGCGTTCGGCAGCGGTTCCGCGGGTGCCGGATTCGCCGCGGGTCAGATCGAGGATGGCGGTCTTCCAGCCCTTTGCCTGCATCGCCAGGAGGGTGCCGCCGCAGGTCTGCTCCACATCGTCGCGGTGGGCCGCTATGGCGAGAATGTCCATTAAGACAGTGTAAGACAGCGAGGCGCAGCTAAAGGCAGGTTGAAACAGCGAAAGGGCAGCTAAAGCGGAGAATGATTTTGTTCTCGCTGCCTTTCGCTGCCCTTTGCTGCACTTCGCTGGAACTAGTTTGCTTCGTTGGTCAGAGCGTCCATGTAAGCCACGCTGAGGACAGTGCCCTGGATGGTGATATTGGTGTTGTTAATCTCAGATCCGTCGACCGTGTTGAAGGCGTGAATCTGGCCGCCATAGGCGGTGTAGACCTTGTGGTAGTTCTGGATCCAGCAGATGCCGGTGAGACTGCCGTAGTAGTAGAGATCGGCATTCGTGTTGGGGTATCCGACCTGGACCGATCCATTTGTCACAGCCGGTACAATAAAAGGAGTGTGCGCGTTCAGGTCGAAGCGGGTCAGGCAGTTGTAGTTGGCGGCCTGGGTGGTGTTGCCTGCGGCGAAAAGGCTTTGACGAACGCCGTTGGCGCACTGCTGGGAGCCGATCCATAGCGTGTTGTCATCCGCGAAGAGGAACTGATTATGGTTGCCGTCGGAGATCGAGTAGGCGGCCGTGATCTGGTTGGTCGCCAGGCTCATGGTCGAGAGATAGCCGGCGAAGAGGCCATTCGGATTCGCTGTGCCGGTCGGTTGCCCGTTGGTGCCGATGACGTTTTGCGATTGTCCCGCCAGATAGAGCGTGGAACCGTCTGAGATGGCCTCGGTGACGCCTCCCGGAACGGGAACCGTAGCGATGACCGGAGAGACGGTCGGGGGTGCGGTGGGGATGACCGTGTTGACGAGACCACTCTGCGGCATGATGCTGATGCTAGCGGTGGTGCCGCCGGCTTCGGGGCCAGAGTTGAGGATGTAGACCTTCGATCCGTCCAGAGAGAAGTACGCTCCTGAGGGGCGATCGAAGTTGCCCGGAACCGCGACCGCGCAGTAGACCGGCAGCAGAAGCGGCTGGCAATCGACAGATCCTGTGACCGCGATGGCAGCTTGCGCGGTCGGGTACTGGTTCAGGTTCAGCTTGAAGATGCGGTAGAGAACGTCGGAGTTCCGGACCATGGCCAGGGCAACCGTGTCGCCCTGGTTGATCACGATCTGGAAGACGTTGGGGATATTCAGGGCGTAGGCACCGCCGACGCTGGCGTCGTTCACAACGAGAAGTCCCGCCTGCTCTTCCGCCTGGAAGATGCGGGTGAAGTCTGCCGAGACGGCGATGGCGCTGGAGATAGCGGAGCTGGCCGCGGAGCCAGAGGCAGCTTCAGTGCCGTAGTTGATGTTGATGAGCGAGCCGTCAGAACTGGAGTAGACGAGGCCCTTGCTCTGTTCCGGGAAGTTGTAGATCTGGGACGGATATCCGCCACTGTAGCCGGAGACGGGGAAGGTTTGGTTGATGTTCTGGATGGTGCCGCGGAGGTCGCGCAGGCCGTCGAGGATTTGAAGGAAGCCCTGCGAGCCGTTAACCGTCGCGCCCACGAGTACCCGTTCAAACAGCTTGCTCGGGGGGACGGGGCGTCCGCCGAAGGTGTTCGCGGGAACCTTGTAGTACACCTTGCACGAGGTAAGGCCGAACGTCGCCACAGCGAGGAGAACAGCGCAAAATGCAGTTGAGCGCGTGAGATGGAGAGACCGGATAAACCGCGGGCGAAGCGAGATGCTTTGATTCTTCAACTTGGACAAACTCCAACCTTCCATTGCAGGACAGACGCAACTAACCGATTGCCCTGAGTATACCAAAGGACGGCCACCATTCCGGGACGGCTTGCGAGTGTGTCGCCGCGTCTGCCGGGAGTCAATCTTCAAAGTGGCTTAGGATGGAATCTCATGGAAAGACGAAAAGAGCTTAGCCGCCTGGTTGCGTTTGCCCGAGGGGGCCACGGGCATCCAGAGTTGGACGCAAATGGGACCTCCGACTACCAGGAACTTGGTGCAGTGCTGTGCGATGGCGCGATGGGCACGATGTTTTATGGCGGCGGGGTGTTCATCAACCGTTGCTACGACGAGTTGAATGTCTCACAGCCGGACCTGGTCCGGGGCATTCATATGGAGTACCTCCAGGCTGGTGCGCGGATCATCGAGACCAATACGTTTGGAGCGAATGTCGTTCGCCTGGAACGGTATGGGCTGGCCGACAAGGTTCGCGAGGTGAATCTTGCCGGGGTTCGGCTGGCGCGCGAGAGCGTGAACCAGATTCGCGAGAAGCAGGCTTCGGAGGCTTTGGTGGCGGGAGCGCTTGGGCCGCTTGGAGTTCGTCTTGCGCCAGAAGGAAAGCTCACGGCGGAAGAGGCGTTCGAGGCTTTCCGCGAGCAGGTCGCCGCGCTGACAGAGGAAGCTCCGGGCGTGGGGCCGGACCTGTTGATCGTTGAGACGATGGTTTCGCTGGCGGAGACGGAGCAGGCTGTTAAGGCCGCCCAGGCGGTTGCCCCGAATCTTCCTTTGATCGTGATGGTGACGGTCGACGAGGCAGGGAACTGTCTTGATGGAAAGACGGCGGAAGATGCGGCCATAAAGCTGACCGAGTGGGGTGTGGATGCGCTTGGATGCAATTGCAGCTCTGGGCCGGCGGTGGTGCTGAACGCGATCGAGCGCATGCGGGCGGTGACGACCTTGCCGCTTGCAGCCATGCCGAATGCGGGGATGCCGCGATCGGTCGAAGGCCGGAACATCTATCTGACTTCGCCGGAGTACCTGGCGAGTTTTGCGCGCAAGTTCGTGAAGGCGGGTGTGACGTTTATCGGGGGGTGCTGTGGGACGACGCCTGCGCATATCCGCGCGATGCGGGCGGCGCTGCGGGCGCTGGAGGCGCAGGAGACTGCCGTGCAGGTTGCGGCTGCGCCGGTGGCGGCCGAGGCTCTGGAGAACAAGGTTCACCCTCCGGCACTCGGCGAGAGATCGAAGATTGGTTCGATGATTGCCGCAGGGGACTTCGTGACACTCGTCGAGATCGTACCTCCAAAGGGGATTGACTGCTCGAAGGAGCTTGAGGGCGCGGCATTGCTGCATCGGCTGGGAGTGGATGCGATCAACGTGCCGGACTCGCCCAGGGCCAGCGCACGCATGAGTGCGCAGAGTCTGTGCGTGCAGATTCAGCAGCATGTCGGGATCGAGACGGTGCTGCACTATACCTGCCGCGATCGCAATATCCTGAGCATCCAGAGCGACCTGATCGGAGCTTCTTCGATTGGTCTGAAGAATATTCTTTGCCTGACCGGCGATCCTCCGAAGCTGGGGAACTATCCGGACGCGACGGCGGTGTTCGACGTGGACGCGATTGGGCTGGTGAAGATTGTGAAGAAGCTGAACCACGGGCTGGATATTGGGCAGAACTCGATCGGCGGGTCGACCGGCTTTACGATCTCGGTGGCGGCGAATCCGGGAGTTGCTGACATCGACAACGAGGTTCGCAGGTTCGCGTTCAAGGTTCAGGCTGGGGCGGAGTTCGCGATCACGCAACCGGTCTTCGACCTGCGATTGCTGGAAGAGTTTCTCAAGAAGATCGAACAGTTCCGGATTCCGGTGATTGCGGGAATATGGCCGCTCACCAGCCTGAAGAACGCAGAGTTTATGAAGAACGACCTGAAGGTGAGCATGCCGGAGGAGATCATGGCGAGGATGGCTGCGACTGTGTCACCGGAGGCGGCGCGGGCAGAGGGCATCGCGATTGCACGCGAGATGCTGGCCGAGGTTCGTGGACAGGTGCAGGGAGTTCAGGTGAGTGCGCCGTTCGGGAAATACACGGCAGCGGCGCAGGTACTGGGCTTCTCCGATGGCGAGATGGCGTAAGGATTCGAGGGGATTGAGATGGCGAAGTTTGAAGAGAATCTGACCGCACTGGAGACGGTGGTGGAGCGCCTGGAGCGCGGCGATCTGTCGCTCGAAGACTCGGTGAAGCTGTTTGAGCAGGGTGTGGCCCTCTCCGCGGCGTGCAAGGTGGAACTGGACGCGGCGGAAGGGAAGATTCAGATCCTGCTGGACCGGGATGGGCAGAAGGGGGCGACCGCGGATGTCGCGGTCGAGGATAGTCCATTGCTCGACGAGGAAGACGAAGAATAGCAGGACGAACCGAGGTCTTCGCGGGCCGGGTGTACTCTGACTGCATCATGGTGGTTGTTGCCGAAGCCCTCTCCCTGGGTCGCCAGGCCCGCAAGGAGAAGAATCTCTCTGCCGCGCGGGAACACTATTCCGCGGCGGCGAGAGTGTGTCGAGAAGAAAACGATGAACTCGCGTACGCGCATACCATCCGTCATATCGCCGATACCTATCTGGAGGAAGCGAATCTCGATGAGGCGAAGCCTCTCTATGAAGAGGCTCTCGAGATTTATCGGAGCAACCTGAATACGAAGCTGCTTGATCTTGCCAATACTGTGAGGCCGTACGCGCTGCTGAACGAAATAGCGGGTGGGTTCGACCGTGCCAGAGAGTTCTGGCAGGAGGCGAGGAATCTGTATGGTTCGCTCCGAATCGAAGCGGGTGTCGAGGAGTGCGAGTCCCGGCTGGAGAAGCTGCGGCAGGTGTGAGGCGCAGCATTTCAAAGATGAAAACGAAATGCGGGGGCTCTCCACTGCGCGGCGGACGGTAAAGCTGTCCCTGGCTCCGGGCGAGAGGACGTTTTTCTGGCAGGTGCTGCAGCTACTTATGACACCGTTACTCATCGAGTAGAAATGGTCGCCATGAATTCAGCGAAGAGCGTATTATTCTGCCCGTCTTGAGGGAACGCTCCTCCAGCCTCCCGTAAGTTAGCGTGGGGCGTGCGATGGAGACAAAAGAAAGAACGCGGAGAGTGAAATGAAGAACGTCGGATTGAAATTACTCATTGTGGCAGTCTCTATCGGGTCACTGGGATTCACCGGGTGCCAATATCATTCCAAGAAAAATGAGACCTACTATCTCGTTTCAAATAATCTGAAGCTGCCTTACTGGAAGGTCCTGAACGAGGGCTTTCAAAAGGCCGCGGCGGAGTATGACGTTACGGCGCGTCTGGTGGGGCCGGACAACTTCGATCCACAGGCGGAGCTTGACTCCTTTACTCGGGCGGTCAACTCCCGGCCCTCGGGGATACTGATCTCGGTTGCGGATGCGAATCTTATGCGGCCCGAGATTAACTCGGCGATCGAGGCGGGGATTCCGGTCATCACGGTTGACTCAGACGCGCCGACCAGCAACAGGTTGTACTTTATCGGGACAAACAATCTCTCCGCAGGCCATCTGGGTGGGGAACGGCTGGTGCAAAAGCTGAACGGGAAAGGGAACGTGGTCTTCTATACCATCAAAGGCCAGCCCAACCTTGAAGAGCGACTGAAGGGCTATAAGGACATGCTGGCCGACCATCCAGGGATCAAGATCGTGGACGTCTTCGACACCAAGGGCGATCCGGCCGCATCCTTTGACCAGACGGAACAGTATGCCGCGAAGAGCGGTGCGGACAAGATCGACGCGTTCGTCTGCCTGGAGTCGTCGGCCGGAAAGAGCATTGCCGAGGTGTTGAAGCGCAAGGGCGTCACCGACCGCGCGGTCATCGCGATGGACGTGGACTCGGACACGCTCAATCTGATCAAAGATGGGAGTATCGAAGCCACCATCTCGCAGAAGCCCTACACGATGGGATATGTCGGTCTGAAGGCGCTGGATGAGATCCACCACTACCTGCCGAAGCCGTTCCACAACAACTACAGTGTCGATTCCTTTTCTCCGTATCCGGTATTTATAGATACTGGCACGGCGATCGTGGACAAGGTAAACGTGGATATCTATGCTGGGTCCGCGGCTGCGGTGGAAAACAAGTAGGAAACAGGAACCGCTCTTGGGAGCGTGATCCGATCAGCGACCTGGGTGGTTTCCTCCACCCAGGTCGCTGAGGGCTCCCTTTGGGAGTCCGGTGGTCTGTCTCACGATGAGCCGGGTCTGGATGACCGATTTGTCGGCAGAGCCCGTCCGCCCATCCACGGGCTGTATGTGCGATAGGAGGCTTTTTACTGCCCCCTCCGCCAGTTCCCGGCAGGACATGCGGACCGTGGTGAGCGGCGGGATGGTGTACTCGGCGAGGTGGACATCGTCGAATCCGATGATCGAAAAGTCATCGGGCACCTTCAGGTTTGCTTCGAAGAGAGCGTGCTGAACTCCTATGGCGGTAAGGTCGTTCGAGCACATGATGGCGGTCGGCCTGTCAGGGTTTGCGAGAATCTTCTTCATCGCATCGCGACCGCCGTCGAGCGTATGGTTGCCCTCAATCAACCAGTCTGGATTCACTGCGATTCCGACGCTCTTGAGCGAGTCCAGGAAGGCCTGCTTGCGCAGCGCGGCAGAGTGGAGGCTGAGCGGGCCGCTGATGAAGCCAATCCTACGATGGCCCAGAACTGCGAGGTGCTGTACGGCCTCGTGGATGCCGGCGCGATAGTCGACGGCGAGGGTGTCGCTGTTGGGACGATGTGCCCCGGCTTCAATGAAGGTGATGGGAATGTTTTCGGCGGTGAAGCGATCGAGGACGAACTCTTCGACGCCGAAGGTCATGATGGCGACGCCGTCCACCTTTCGCTCCAACATGCGCCGTGCGCAGCGTTCCATGGTCTTCGGTTCGTAGTTGGTGCTGCCGATGAGGATCTCGTACCCGCGTGCGATCGCGACCTGCTCGAACTCATGGATGAGCTCGGGAAAGAAGGGATTGGTGATCTCGGAGACGATCAAGCCGAGCAGCTTGCTCTTGCCGGAGACGAGGGCTCGCGCCTGGGTGTTGGGGAAGTAGTTAAGCTCCTCGACCGCCTTCCATACGCGCGCTGCGAGAGCCGGATCTACCGTTGGGATGTAGTTGATCGTCCGCGAGACGGTTGCGATGGAGACGCGTGCGAGAGCCGCAACATCCCGAATGTCTACCTTTGGCGTTGCACCTTTCGGTTTTGCGGTTTTGTTTGCGGTCCTGGACGATGCCCTCATGGTCTCCGATCCTGAAACTGAACGATCCTGAAGGTTCGATTATTGCAGCAGTTGCCGATAGTTCGAATCTTCGGGAACAAGAGCAGTTATTGGCGGTTAAAGATGGCGTGGAGAATCCGGTTGTGCCGAAAGCTCCAGGCGGATTCGGTGGCTCCCGCCTGGAGCTTTCGGGTTGCTATGAGTGGAGAGGAATATCCACGATCTGGATCGTTAGGGCCGGCACGGTGTGTTTCCATGGGGCGGACCCCACCTGCCGGGTAGCTGTGTGCGGTACGATCTGCTTCGGGTCGGACATAGAGTTCGTCGCCTCGAATGAGGCGGCGTGCAAGGAGATGACTGTGGCTTCACCAGAGGCCTTGATGCCTGCGATGTCCAGCGTCAACGGCTGGTCAACCGTTGAGGCATTGACGAGCTTCAGATGCAGAATGTGATCGCTCGAACCGACGGTTGCGGAGTAGAAGAAACGCTCCTGGGCACCGGAGATCGAAGACTCAGGCGTTCCGTCGCCGAGATGGCCGGCAAAGAGGGATTGGGCGTAGTAGCTTGGCGAACCATAGCTTTCCAGGCCGTCGTAGCCGATGAGGTCGGGCGACCATTGCATGCCGCCAGGGTTTACGTTGACCAGCAGCGGAGCGTAAGCGGAGAGGATGATGAGGTCGCTGTTACGTTCCATGGAGGTCATCCATGCGGCGTCTCCCAGGGCTGATCCGAAGTTCGGCGTAGGCGAGCCGGACATGGAGGCCCATTCGCCGACGAAGATCTTTGGGCCGTTTCTCGGCGCATTGTCGTAGTGGTGGACGAAGTCCATCATCTCTGCGGGCGGCTTGTAGTAGTGATCGTCGATGACGTCGGGCTGTTCCTCGGGATGGTCCGTCTTCACCGGTGTGGTGGCGATCAGCTTGTACTGCGGATACGCCTTGCGAATGGCATGGGCGAACTGCGGATAGCGGGAGTCATAGCTGCCGGATTTGTCCAGCCAATCTTCGTTGCCGATCTCGATGTAGTGGAGCGGAAAGGGCGCGGGATGGCCGTCTTTGGCGCGCTCGGCACCCCACTTGGTCGAGGTGTCGCCGGTGACGTATTCGATCTCGTCGAGCGCCGCCTGAACGAAGGGCTCCATGTTCTTGCCCGCTTCGATGTGCTTTCCGCCGAGAGCGTATCCCGCGTAGACGGCGAGGACCGGCTCGATCTTAAGGTCTTCGCACCACTCGAGGAACTCAAGCAAACCTAGCCCGTCGCTGGAGTAGTAGGTCCACGGGGCCTGATGGCCGGGGCGGTCGACGATCGGGCCGATGGTCTCTTTCCAGTTGTACCAATCTTCAAGGCGGTCGCCTTCGAGGTAGTTGCCGCCGGGGAGGCGGAGGAACTTCGGGTGAAGGTCGGCCATCTTCTCCATCAGGTCGATGCGATTGCCGTTGGGCGTGTTGTGATAGGTCGGAGGCATCAGGGACGCTGCCTGGAGCCAGATGGTTCCGGGATGAGCAACGGTGAGAACGAAGTGGTTCGCGGTCGAGGCGGTAAGCTGGCCGGTCGTGATGGTGAACTCGTAGCGCACCCAGTCGCCGGACTTCAGATCAACCTTCGCCTCCCCAACGGATGCGCCGGACTTGTCATTGACCAGCTTTGCGGTGATCGGGCCGTCACTGTCAGCCTTCGCAAAGAACGATCCCTTATAGGTGGTGTGAGGCTTGACCGGGATCCCCCAGTAGCCGGCGGTGCTGACGCCCGCTTCGGCGCCTTCGGACGCGGAGGTGACCTGGATCTTCATGCTGTGGGGCAGAGCTTTGCTGGGGCCGGAGTGCTCGTCGAAGGTCATCTCGGCGGCGGCGTTTCCGTTGCGGACCAGGTCCCAGTGGTCGATGCCCATCCAACTGCGCCGGAAGGTGCGGTTCTGCAGGAGCTCGGCGTAGAGGCCGCCGTCGAAGGCGTGGTTGATCTCCTCAGTCATCATGCCGTAGAGCATCGGGCTGACGGGGCTGACAATCTTTGCAGTGTCGATCTTCAGTTGTGCCGGATCGGCTGTCGGAGCCTTGGCTTGAGCGTGCGAGAGGGGGCTGTTGAGAAAGAGGGCGGCGACCACGAGAGCAGAGGCGCCGAGAAGGCCGCGGCGTCTGCGGGATGAGCTTGCGAAGCCTGTTTGCATTGCAGAGATCTCCTGAAGTTGAAGAAGGCGGACCGATGGCTCGGGGCGATGCGGAAACGTTTACCTTGATCTGGAAGAGTCTACTCCACAGAGGCATCGGCTGTGGAGAGCAAGAGGACGCGCGCGACCTAAAACTTATCGAACGGGCGGTCGAGGGTGGATTTTAAGAACAACCATGGGTCGAGGTGAGATTTGATTGACGAGTGCCGGATGGCCCATGTATTTTCTCTGGAGTAAACGTTTGCCACTTATTGCCTGGCTCGCAACGAGCGATCCGAGGTTTGGCGCGATCCATTTTCTTGAAGACTTGAGCAATAGGGGGCAAGTATGAAAGTTTCGAAGAACCTTGAGATCTGGTTTGTAACCGGCAGCCAGCACCTCTATGGAGCCGAGGCGATTTCCCAGGTCCGCTCCCATTCGGTGGAGATCGTCGAGTCGATCGACGCGCAGACCTCGATCCCTGTAAAAGTGGTTTTCAAATCGGTGGCGACGACTCCGGACGAGATTCGTGTGCTCTGCCGCGAGGCCAGCAACGCGCCGCAGTGCATCGGGCTGATCTTCTGGATGCACACGTTCTCTCCGGCGAAGATGTGGATCGCAGGGCTGAGCCTGCTGACCAAGCCGTTCCTGCATCTGCACACGCAGTACAACGAGGCGCTGCCGTGGTCGACGATCGATATGGACTTTATGAACCTGAACCAGGCTGCGCACGGCGACCGCGAGTTCGGCTTCATTACGGCGCGGATGCGGCTGGCACGGAAGGTTGTGGTCGGGCATTGGCAGGATCCCGAGACGATTGCCGGCATCGCCGCGTGGTCGCGGGCTGCGATTGGCTGGCATGAGTCGCAGAACCTGAAGGTGGTGCGATTCGGCGACAACATGCGCGATGTCGCGGTGACCGACGGCGACAAGGTCGAGGCACAGGCGAAGTTGGGATTCAGCGTGGATGGATACGGCGTTGGCGACCTCGTAGCAAGGATGAACCAGTTTTCGGATGCCGAAGTTGCGAAGCTGGTGGAGGAGTATCGCGAGGCTTATTCGATTGCGGCGGTGCATGATCGTCCGGAGTCGTTGAAGGTTGCCGCCAAGATTGAGCTTGGCCTGCGGGCGTTCCTTGTGGAAGGTGGCTTTGGGGCGTTTACCGATACCTTCCAGGATCTTTGGGGATTGGACCAACTGCCGGGAATTGCTTCGCAGCGGTTGATGGCCGATGGCTACGGGTTCGCCGGTGAAGGGGACTGGAAGACGGCGGCGCTGGTAAGAATCATGAAGGTGATGGCAGAGGGCATGCCGGGTGGGACCTCTTTTATGGAGGACTACACGTATGACTTCAGCGGGACACCGAAGGTGCTGGGGTCACACATGCTGGAGATCTGCCCATCGATCGCGGCGGACAAGCCTTCGCTTGAGGTTCATCCGCTGGGTATCGGCGGCAAGGCCGACCCTGTACGGCTGGTCTTCACCTCGCCAAGCGGGCCTGCGATCGTGGCTTCGCTGGTTGATATAGGGAACCGCTTCCGCATGATCGTGAATGAGATTGACGTGATTCAGCCGGAGCAGGCTCTGCCGAAGCTGCCGGTGGCGCGTTCGGTGTGGCTGCCAAAGCCGAATCTGAAGGTTGCCGCTGCTGCGTGGATCTATGCCGGAGGAGCGCACCACACTGGCTTCAGCCAGTCGCTGACGACGGAGCATATACAAGACTTCGTCGAGATAGCGGGGATCGAGCTGGTGACGATCGACGCGGATACGAAGCTGACACAGTTCCGGCGTGAGCTGAACTGGAATGAAGTCGCGTTCGGAAGATAGTCGACTTACTTAGATCGCCATGGGCCGGCTCGATTTTCGAACTGATCCATGGCGATTTGCTGTTTGTAGGCGACGAGTGGATGGAATCTTCGGATCGTAGTTGCATGTCGTGTACGATCTCGTGAAGTGGTGGCGGTTTGGCGCCCTTAACTGTCATGGCCCAACGGATTGTCTCTTTATCGCGCGTCTCGCCACGGCTTGCCGAACCGATCCTTCCCACGGTGTGCGTGGTTGCGGCGGATGAAAACTTCCGTGCCGAGCTTATTCCTGAGTTGTCGCCGTGGTTCGAGGTTGAGAGTCGCGCGACGTATCGCGATGTGGCTCGATGGACGCGGGAGATGGGCGCTTCGGCATTGATCCTCGATATCGATACGGACGGGGAGGAGCCGCATGGCGGGCTCGCTGTGCTGAATGAGCTGCGCCGTTCGGATGAGGGGATTGTGCTGATCTCGATCAGTCGATCGAGGACGCGAGCCGTTGAGAAGCTTGCGCACGAGTCTGGGGCGAACGCGCACTTCCGCAGCCCGGTTGATCTTGCTGAACTCCGCCTGACGGTGATCGAGGCTGTACGCGAGAGTGCGGAAGAGTTGACCCGCAGGGAACATCAGGCTCAGGCGATCGAGAGCAGCCGGTTTCAGGACTTCATCGGTGCGAGCGACGCGATGCGGCTTGTCTACGACTCGATCCAGCAGGTGGCCGATAGCAATATCAATGTCCTGGTTCGTGGAGAGAGCGGAACGGGGAAGGAACTGGTGGCGCGAGCGCTGGTTGCATTGAGCAGCAGGGCTACGAAGCCGTATATTCGGCTGAACTGCGCGGCGCTGCCTGAGAACCTGATTGAGTCGGAGCTGTTCGGGAGCGAGAAGGGCGCATACACGGGAGCTACGGAGTCTCGACCGGGGCAGATCGAGCTGGCCGATAAAGGCACGCTCTTTCTCGACGAGATTGCGACGCTGACGCTCCCGCTACAGACGAAGCTGCTGCGCGTGCTGGAAGACCATCAGGTGCAGCGGCTTGGTGGACGGACGCAGAAGAAGATTGATTTCCGTTTGATCTGCGCGACCAACGAGCCGCTTGAAGAGATGGCGAGGACGGGAAAGTTTCGCGAGGACCTCTACTACCGGATTCACGTTGTGCCGATCCAGCTTCCTCCGCTTCGGGAGCGCGACGGCGATATTGCGCTGCTCTGCGACCACTTCCTGCAGATCCACTGCGGAGCGAATGGCCTGCCGTTGAAGCATCTGGCGGCCGAGGCGTTGCAGGTTCTTGAAGAGCATACCTGGCCGGGCAATGTGCGGGAGTTGGAGAATCTGATTCAGCGGCTTGTGTTGACGGTGCGTGGGCAGGAGATCAAAGCGGAGAACCTGCCGCCGGGCCTGCTTGCTCACAGCGTTGCGGTGCAGGAGCAGATTCTGCTGCCTGAGGGCGGGACGGACTTCGACGAGGAGATCGTCCGGCTGGAGATGGCGCTGCTGTCTGCTGCGTTGAATCGGGCGGGCGGCAGTAAGGCTGGCGCGGCTCGGCTGCTGGGGCTTGATGGACAAAGGATCAAGTATCTTTGCCGCAAGTATTCTCTGTAGGCTGAAAACAACAAATGGTTGAATTATTCACCTAGGGGTAAATAATTTTTCACCCATGACGGGATTTTCGAGGCAAAGAGCCTTCTTCTCGCGTTTCCTGCAAGTCCTTGACTTGTAAGGAGATGTAGGGATGCTTCCGGACGCTCGCGAGTTTGGCACGCCGAGTGCTTTGTACAAAAGCGAAACGGTAACTCAAATCAAGTTTAGAGGTTCTCTCAAATGGCAATCCTCAAGAAGTCCATCGTTAGCAAGTCCAGCGTAGCCGCCAAGCCTTCCACCCGCAGCATCAGCACGGTGACCCCTGATGCCACGACTTTGACTGCCGCCAAGCAACTCAACGCGGCTCGTGCGATCCAGGCGTCGAAGTCGACGCTGGCCAAGTCGACGCACCTTGCGAAGTCAACGAACCTGGCGAAGTCGACCAATCTCGCCAAGTCGACGAACCTGGCCAAATCGACTAACTTGGCGAAGTCTACCAACCTGGCGAAGTCGACCAATCTTGCGAAGTCGACGAATCTCGCCAAGCGAGTTCAATAGCTTCTTACTCCGCAGTCTTCGGAGTCTCTCTGGGAGAGAGAGCGGCGGTTGCTTCGGCAACCGCCGTTGTTTTTTGTGGGGAATCGGCTACCAGATATGGGCGCGTAGCAGGTTCATGCCGACCGTCCATGCTCGGGCTACGAGGCTTCGCCGCTGACCCAGGACCAGTGCCTTCCCTGAGAGACCCAAAGGAAGGCTGCCATAGGTTTCGGGGACTGGCAGGCGGGCGACGTAGAAGGTCGGGAGCTTGATGCCTTTATAGTTCTGAGAGGCGATGAGACCGGGCGGCAGGGTCAACGCGTCGCCTTCCAAAGCCGGCAGTTGAAGGCGGAGCCTGCGGAATTGCCCCGGCAGGTCGAGTGAGACCTCCGCATTCGGCACGATCCGATCCAGTGCCGCGGAAGGCACGAAGAGTCGCGCAATCCTGCCGTTGCCATCCGCAATCGCCAGCAACTCTTCGCCGGAGCCGATGTTGCGGCCAGCCAGCGCTTCTGGATCTTCGGTTGTCACGATGCCATCGATGGGAGTGTGAACGGTCAGCGACGACTGCGCCTCTTCGGCGATCTTCTCGGAACGGAACGCGGTCTCGCGAGCGGCGGACGGCATCGAGGCATGTCGGGACACCTGCGCGTTGTAGGCATCGAATCGCGCCGCGCTGGCTTGTGCCTCTGCCGCTGAGCGTAAAGATTCCGTGCTGTTGCTTCGCAGGGTCAGCAGCGCCTCTCCGGCGTGGACCTGCTCTCCCTCGTGTACGGCTATGGTCTGCACGACCCCTGCAGCGGAGGCATGAAGCTTCGCGCTTCGCGATGGCTCAATGACGAAGTAGGCATCTTCGTGGTCGCGGAGGATGGGGGCGAAGAGGATGCAGAGCAACAGAATCGCCACTGCCAGGGACATGATCGGTCTCTGCGATGCTGTGCCAGAGTGCTGCTTCCAGAGGCGGGTCATCACTCCCCAGAACGATTTGATGCGGGAGCGAAAGACGGCGAACGCGAGGGCCCCGGCGGGGATGACCGCGAACTCCGCGAACCAGTTGAAGCCGATGTTGTAGGTGAAGCGGATGACGGCGAAGAGGAGCAGGTAGCTGTAGAGGCCTGAGGCGAAGGCATAGATCATGAAGAAGGGAACACGCTTACGTGCGACGACGGGCAGGTCTACTGGAAGTCCGAGGAGCCTGCTCTGCACCCAGCCTGAGAGCAGGGCGGTGGACCGCTCTTTGAGGTCTGCAATCCCGATCAGTTCGGTGAGGAAGTAGTAGCCATCGAGCTTGATCAGGGGATTAAGGTTGACGACGATGACCGCGATGCCAGTGATCAGAATGATCTCGTAGCTGAAGTCGTGCAACCACTGGCCCGGCTGCGTGTTGGTCCAGACGATCATGGCGAAGCCGCAGAAGATCATCTCGACCCAGATGCCGGCGATGATGGTCGCGAGGCGCTGAATCCGGTTGGCGGAGATCCAGCTTTCGGTCACATCGACATAGAAGGCAGGAGAGAGATAGATCAGCATGAGGCCCATCTTGTGTACCTCGCCGCCATAGTGTTTGCAGGTAAGGCCGTGGGCGGACTCGTGGAAGAAACCGAGGATGAGGAAGAGAACCCAAAACTGCACGAGATCGAGGAAGCTCTTCTTGGTGAAGTTGTAGAAGAGAGGAATGTCGGGGCCGATGACGCTCCACTTTGCCGTGAAGACGACGGCCTCGAAGAGGAACAGAGCGATGACGGAGTAGAAGCACCAGCGACTGTAAACGAAGCCGCCTATCTTGTTGTCAAGGAGCGTGAGATAGCGATTGGGGTCCCATGCGCTGAAGCTGATGTGCACGATGTTGAGGGTCGATTTGCGTTTTGCTCGCCGGGTGCGCTGCGCGGTCAGCTTTTCGTTCAGGGCGATGTTCCGCTCCTGTGGGCTCTGATACCAGAACTCCGATTGATCCATGTTCTGGGCGAGCTGTCGTACGTCCTCCGTGGAGAGCTGGGCGCCGGTCTGTTCTTCGAAGAGCGCGGCAATCTCTTCATAGCTGCGAAGGCCATCGAAGAGCTGGAAGAGCTGCCATTGGATGGGCGGAAACTGGAAGTAGTGGCCCTTGCTTCGCTGGAAGACACCGACGACTTCTTCGCCATCGAGGAGGTCTTCCTTGACGATCAGGTCGGGGTCGAGGCGTGGAGGACGGACGCGGGTCAGGCGAGCCCGAGGGATCTCCGGAAGTGCCGCGTCGAGTGCCTCGCTGAGGTTCATTGCGCGGGGTGGCCTTCCGGATTGATCTGCATCGACATGCCGGGTTTCAGGAGCGGGGAAGGATGGATGAGAGCGCCGACGACCTGCACGCTGTCGCTGGCGGGATCGACGACCGGGCTTACGCGGAGGACTCGCGCGGGCTGATGGAGAGTGGGGTAGCCGGGGCTGGTGAGGTTGAGAGGTGCGCCGGTTGGGTAGGATGCCATCTCTGATTCGGGCACAGTGAAGAGGATGCGCAGGGGAGCTTCGGCGGTGATCCAGAAGAGGACGTCACCCTGCTTCACCTCTTGCGCAAGACGCAGCGACTGGCGGCCGACGACGCCAGCGAAGGGCGCGAGAACATGGCACTGTTCGAGTTGCAATTTCGCCGTCTTCAGTTCGGCGGCTGCTGCGGCTTCATCGGCGCGATAACGGGCGACCTCGGAGGTGACCTCGTCGAGCTTGTACTTCACGTGCTCCCAGCCTTCTTCGCTGAGGATCTTGGCAGCGCGCATCTGGTCGGCACGGCGGAGGTCAGCAGAGTCCATCTTCTCTTCGGACTCCCATTCGCGTACTTGCGCGCGGAGGGATTCGAGTTTAGCGGTCTGCGATTCCACGGAGGAGCGCAGGGCGCGGTCGTCGAGGGCGGCGAGTTCCTGGCCGCGTCTAACGCGGTCTCCGAGGGCTACGGAGATGCTTGCGATGCGTCCATCGCGCTGGGCGGCTACGTCGGATTGCTGTTCGGCGACGAGGGGGCCGGTGGTTCTGTACGGAGCCTTCGCGAGTTCGGTTGCGTGAATGGCCTGAGGCGCCGGTGCTTTCAGCGCGGGAGGGGATGATGCGACGGAGTCATGGGAGTCGCAGCCCGTGGTGGCCGTGACCATGACGATGGCTGCGAGGTAGAGTCGAAGAGGTATCGATGAAGTCTTCACGAGTGTCACCAGCCGAACCAGTTCCAAAGTGTCTGCCAAATCCACAAGGCGGGGCGGCGAAGCAGGACATATCCCGCAGGCCGATAGCCGATGGAGATCTTCGCGCGGCCGGTCATGCCGGCACGCAGGGTTGCGTCTTCGTTGGCGAGGGAGACGCGCGCTGTGAAGGTGCGTTCGCCGTCGCCTGCGGTGGCCTGAGGGCTGACGATGGAGACGCTGCCGTGCCAGGATCGCTGCGGGTAGCTGTCGAGCTTGATCGCGACGGTTTGGCCGGGGCGCAGGAGTGCGGCGTCGGCCTGCGGGATGGCTACGTTGACGACGGCTGACGAGAGGTCGAGGACCTGAGCGAAGGTTGCGCCGGCGTCGAGGTGCTCGCCTGCGGCGTCCTGCAGGGACGGCGTGACGACGATGCCGGAGATGGGAGAGCGAAGCTGGGCGTTATCGATCTTGGCGCGGGCGCGATCGGCTTCGGCGCGGAGGTATTCGGTTTGGGCGCGGTCTGCACCGGCCTGAGCTGCTCCGCGCGCGAGATCGGACTGCATGTTGAGCAAGGCGGTGCGGTAGCGGCCCTCGGCGGAGGCGAGGTCAGTGCGCCACTGGAAGTCGTTCATCGCGCCCAGGACTTGTCCGGCCTCCACTCGTTGGCCTTCGCGGGCGAAGACTTCGGTGATGTTTCCTTCGATCGGCGTGGCGATGGAGACAAGGCGTTGCGGAGCGACTGTGGCCTCGCCGGTGAGGCGCATGGGAAGCGGACAGAAGACGAGGAAAAGCACGGCGAGTGCGCCGCCCGCGATGAAGCCGATGCGGCGGCCCTTGGTCGTGCGAAGGAGTGCTTGCTTCCGCTGCATCAGTGGTTCGAGCAGGCTGATGAGCGGCACTTCGCGATAGAGCAGGGCGTTGCGGATGGCGACCGTCGCCTGACCCGCAAGGATTTTGATCATCTCCGTGTGCGGGAGATCGAGGAACTCGGGATCGAGTCCTTCGTAGACCAGAACGCCGACGCGGCCCTGATCATCGTTGAGCGGAAGAGCGTAGAGGGCGCGGTAGCCAGTGGCTTCGAAGTGCTTCGCTACCGGCTCGGGGAGATCGGCGGAAGACTCTTCATCTTGCTGCTTCAGGTGAAGAGCCTCGGGTTGCGTCGAGAGCCAGCGCACGAGCTCAAGCAGGCCTTCGACCTGAACGTCACCCATCGGGATGCTGGTCATGCCGGAGATGGACTTCAACTGCAGCTTTCCGCGGTTGTCGAGAGCGATGGAGCAGCGTTCGAAGGGGAGGACATTCTGTGGGCTGTTGACGATGATCTGGAGAAGGCGTTCGAGGCGGAGGGTCGAGGTGATCTCGGAGCTGACATGGACCAGGGCTTCGAGGATCTCGAGCTTGCGCTCGGCGTGCATGAGGTTGGCGTTCTTCAGAGCGCTGCTGACGGTCTCGGCGACGGAGCCGAAGAAGAACTCGTCGTCTTCGTCGAAGGGTTCGCCGTCGTTGCGGTTGATCGCCTCGAGGACTCCGACCTCGGCCTCTTCCTGCATCAAGGGGACAAGCATCGCTGTCCACACGGGAGTTTCGCTGCCGGCGTTCCGGACGAGCAGACGCTCATCGTTCGGGTCGGCGATGAGCATGGCGACGCCTTCTTCGGCCATCTGGCCCACGTAGCCTTCGCTCGCGGACTGCGTCATTCCGAGTTCGACTGTGGGGTCTTCGCCGGCGCTTGCCATCAGGGTGAGGTCGTCGCCGTTGAAGAGCCAGAGGTGGACGGCCTGGCAGTGAAGCATGGCGATGACCTTGCGCGGTATGAGGGGCATCAGCGGATCGAGATCGAGCGTGGCGTTGAGCGACTTTTCGAGGTCGTACAGCTGCGTCATGCGGTGTACAGAGTCGAGCAGGTCGGCCTGTTGCCCTTCGACCAGGGAGGCTTCGCGCAACGCCGGCGCGCCAATCTCTGCGAGTGGCTGAAGCGTTTCGAGGTCTTCGAGGGTCATCTTTTTTGAGAAAGAGATGATTTCGATGGCCCCCATAAGCGTCTCGCCGAAGATCATCGGCAGATAGGCGGTCGAGGTGACCGGGCGGGTGATGTCGAGGTGTTGATAGTGTTCGCGGGTGAGGTCGGGTTCGGCGAGGATAAAGGCGTTCTCGGGGTCTTCGAGCAGAGCGGCGAGTGGCGCGACGGTGGACCAGTCGAGCTCCCGCGTGAGGGAGATATCGATCGTGCTTGCGGCCATTCGCCAGTCGGCGGTGTCAGCTTCTGAGCTGAAGAGGTAGATAGCCGCGGCGGCGTCTCCGATAAGATCGGCGGCAGCCGTCGCGAGCAGCCTCGCACGAGAAGCTACCGAAGTGGCCACGAAGAGACGCGCGGCGACATCTATACTCTCGGTGACTGGCGTGGTGGTGACATCAGGCATGGACTGTACTTGGGTCTCCCTTGACGGCAGGTCCCAGCAAGATAGACTCTGAGCAGTCTTGTGGTTGTAGCGAAGTTTCACAAATGTAGAACAATCTGTTGGAAAGGTAAACAACTCCTTGGACCTCGACGTTCTTCAAAGTGGGAAGACCTGTACCATCCGCATCAAGGGCGCGCTGAAGATGGGCGAGCAGTTGGATAAGTTCGACGCGGCGGTGCGAGAGGCGTTCGCTACGGACCACCCTTTTCTGGTTCTCAATCTGGAGGCGATGCCGGTGATCGACTCGTCGGGGATTGGGTCGATCGTGAACGCGCTGCAGCAGTCGAAGAAGCTGGGCGGGGATACGAAGCTGGTGAGCCTTTCTCCGTTTGCGTATAAGACGTTCAAGATGGTGCATATTCTGAATCTGTTCAGCGTCTTCGAGCGAGAGGCCGAGGCGGTTGCGGCTTGTGTGGCTTGATCCCTCGTTCCCAATCGATGAGAGGTGTGCGTATGATTGTCGCGGCCATGATTGAGCGAAGCGGCCAACCATACCGAAGGCGATTGGGAGCAGGCACAGATTTATGGATAAGCGGCAGTTTCTCAAGGGCAGCGCGGCGCTGGCAGCCATGACGGCGGTTCGGGGTGGAGTGGCGCAGGCAGGAAGTGGAGGTCCGCGTGAGAACTGGGCTGGGACGTTTCGCTACTCAACCGATAACGTGCTGCAGCCGGCCTCCGTCGCTGATGTTCAAAAGGCAGTGACGAGCGTTGACAGCGTCAGGGCTCTAGGGACTCGGCACAGCTTTAATGGCATCGCGGACTCGAAGGTCGCGCAGATCAGCACGCTGGGCTTGCATGACTTCAAGCTGGATGCGGCCGCGAAGACGGTGACAGTCGGTGCCGGCATCAAGTATGGCGACCTTGCGGTGCAGTTAGATAACGCGGGGTTCGCGCTGGCGAATATGGCTTCGCTGCCACATATCTCGGTTGGCGGGTCAATCGCTACGGGGACGCACGGGTCAGGTCTGCGGAATGGCGGACTCGCTACCTCGGTGAGTGGGCTGGAGATCGTTGCTGCCGATGGTACGGTGCATACGCTGACGCGGGCGAAGGATGGCGATGCGTTCCATGGCGCGGTGGTGAGCATGGGGTCGCTGGGCGTGGTGACGCACGTGACACTCGATGTCGAACCGAGCTACGAGATGACGCAGATCGTCTACCAGGCGCTGGACTTCCACGAGCTGGAACACAACTTCGAAGCCATCATGAATACGGGCTACAGCCTCTCGCTCTTCACGAACTGGCAGCACCATAAGGCTTGGGAGGTATGGATCAAGCGGCGGGTGGATCAGGGTGGGGGAGCTGCGCCGCCGGAGCTGTTTTATGGAGCGACGCTGGCGAAAGAGAAGCTGCACCCGGTCGTGGGACAGGGGCCGGAGAAGACCACCGATCAACTGAACAGCGTGGGCAAGTGGTATGAGCGGCTTCCGCACTTCAAGATGGAGTTCACGCCTTCAACGGGTCGCGAGATTCAGACGGAGTACTTCGTTCCGTTCGAGCATGCGTATGAAGCTGTTCTTGCTGTCGAGAGCCTGAAGGACCAGATAACGCCGCATCTCTTCGTGACGGAGCTGCGGTCGATTGCGGCTGACGAGCTTTGGATGAGCATGGCGTACAAGCGGCGCTCGTTGGCGATCCACTTTACGTGGAAACCGGAGTGGGATGCCGTGATGAAGGTGATTCCGCAGGTGGAGGCGAAGCTTATGCCGTTTACGCCGCGACCGCACTGGGGCAAGGTAAATACGCTCGCGGCTCCTCAGGTTCGTGCGGCATATCCTCGGGCCGATGATTTCACGCAGCTGCTCAAACAGTATGACCCGAAGGGCAAGTTCGTGAACGAGTATATGCGGCACGAGTTGCTGGGCTAAGACCAATCCAACCTTGAAGTCGAAGAAGAACCGCTGCGGGGCTAAGTCTTACCTTTGCTGCGATCAGAATCTCCAGGAGATGAAATGAAAGCGGTTGCATTCGCTTGGTTTATCGCGGTCACATCGGCCGTTTTCGCGCTGCCTTCCTTTGCACAGAGTGTGCCTGCCTCTTCGAAGGCGATCGAGCTTCGTGGCAAGGCGGTTGTGGTGCACTATCACCGTGATAGCGGGCTGATGGATATCTCGTGGAATGATGGCCACTCGATCACTGGCCTTGCGAGCGGGGCGGTGCTTGAGGATGGAAAGACGGTGTCGTCCACTGCGTACAGCAGCCATGTGCTGGACGCCGGGCAGAAGACTTCCACAGTACCGGGGACTCGCGTTTACGCAGTGAAGAGCACAGCGCCCGGGCTACCCAATCTGATTCAGCGAATCTGGGTGTACGACAAGGTTTCAGCGATTGCCGTGCAGGCGGAACTGCAAGCGAAGACCGGCAGTGTGGGCACGCGGCACTTCGACGCTGTGGTCTTGAAGGGAAGTGGTTCGCTTCGAATCGAGGGCAAAGATCTTCGCATCCTGCATGTTCCGTTCGATAACGACATGTGGTTCCGCTACAACAGCGTGGCTGTGGCGGAGATGAAGCCGGGACAGCTATTTTCCGGCAACGAAGCGACAGCGATCTACGACAATACGACGCGGCAGGCGTTGCTTCTTGGTTCCATTGTTCACGACAAGTGGAAGACTGCGATTGAGGCCCATGCTGCGGATGGGGAACTGACTGATCTGGACATCTATGGAGGCATCACATCGCCAACGGGAGTTCGCACAGACACACATGACACGGTGCCGCATGGGATCGTGCGTGGGGCGCATGTCACTTCGCCTCGCATTTTTATCGGATCGTTCGCGGACTGGCGCGAGGGGCTAGAAGCGTACGGTGAGGCGAATGCTGCGATTCAGCCACCGCTGAAGTGGGCTTCGGGCGCTCCGATCGGATGGAATAGTTGGGCGGCCTATGCGGACAAGATCAGCGACAAGCGTTATCTGGATACGGCAGCATTTGTAAGAGACAAGCTGGTGCCTGAAGGCTTTGGCGACAACCGTGTCGTGTACGTCAATCTCGATGCGTTCTGGTGGAAGCTCGACCCTATACAGCTTGCTGAGTCGGTCTCGATCATTCGAGGGATGAAGAACGCTCAAGGGATGCACTTCGAGCCCGGAATCTACTGGGCTCCGTTTGTGTATCACCTGGATGATCTTGATGCGTATGTCGAAGGCACGGGGATGAAGTATCGCTATCGCGACATCATCCTCAAGGCGCCGGATGGTTCGATGATGCCGAAGGTGGATGGACTTTGGCCGGTCGATCCGACGCATCCCGGAGCGAAGGCGCGGATCAAATACTTCTTCGAGCAGATGCATCGGCTCGATTTCAATTACATCAAGATCGACTTTCTGGCTCATGGGGCGCTGGAGGGAGCGCATTATGATCCTGCGATCCAGACGGGGATCGAGGCTTATAACGCTGGCATGAAGCAGGTCGTTGCGGAGGCAGGGCCGAAGATGTTTCTGAGCCTGTCGATCGCGCCGCTGTTTCCTTCGGGCTATGGCCATGCGCGGCGGCTGGCTTGCGACACGAAGGGACATATTGCCGGGCGCGAGCAGTCGACGGAGTACATGCTGAACTCGCTTACCTATGGATGGTGGTCGAGCAAGAATCTCTACATCACGGATCCGGATCACGTGGTGCTGGGCAGCAAGGCGGATCTTGGTGCGCGGACTGTGGATGAAGGGAAGAGCCGGTTGCTCTCGACGGTGATCAGTGGCGGAATGATCCTCGATAGCTCGCAACTTGCGGACGATCCCGAAGGGCAGGCGCTGGCGAAGGATGTCTATAACAATCGCGCGTGGATGAAGATCGCGGCGGAAGGGAAGACGTTTCTGCCGGTGGAAGGGAATACCGGTGATCAGGGCGCAAATGTCTTCTATCGGCCCACGCTGCACGGAGCGTATGTAGCAATCTTCAACTTCGATGAGAAGAAGAAGCAGAAGGTGTCGGTGTCGCTGGCGCGGATTGATGAGAAGCTGGCCCCGGCGGGGAGTGTCTCGGTAGTCGATGTCGCTTCGGGCACGGCTCTCGAGCCCGCGAAGGGCGAACTGAGCGTGAGCCTCGAGCCTGCGGCGTCGACGCTTCTGGAGTTGCGTTGGAAGTAAAAGAAGGAATGGTGGAGGCGGCGGGAGTCGAACCCGCGTCCGAAACTACCAATAACAGAGAGCTTTCATGCTTTTTCCAGGTTCATCTTTGTCTCGTCACCGGCGCTTAGAACGGACGAAGATGCGACGGCGACCAGCCTGATTGATCTCACTCGCGGTGTACAGACGGAACACGTTGAGCCAGCCTACTGTGCGACGATCGGTATCCGCCCGTAGGCGAAGCGGAAGCGATCGGCTACTTATGATTAAGCAGCAAGAGCGAACTGAGGTTCGGCACTTATAGTTTTGGGCGCGATTACGGGTGTACCCACCCCGGCATGCCTCTCTGCCACAAGCAATCCCGTCGAAGCCGTGACGCCCCCATTGTGGAGCTGGCTCAACATTGCGTTGAAGCGTTACAAAGAACTTTCTCCAGTATAGCGCTAACGTTACATGGGACGAATGCGGGGGTCTCTCCGCTACGCCTCTCGCGATGAGGCTGCGAGAGGCTTCGGTCGAGATGACGGGGTGGAGATTGAGGAGACCTAGGCGAGGGCGATGATGATCGCGCCGACGGTGATGAGCGATCCGCCGAGCAGCTTCATCGCGTTGAGGTGCTCGCCCAGAAAGAGCCAAGCGCAGACAATGACGAGAACGACGCTGAGTTTGTCGATGGGAGCGACGCTCGAGGCCGGGCCAAGTTGGAGCGCGCGGAAGTAGCAGATCCAGGAGAGGCCGGTACACAGGCCGGAGAGGATGAGGAAGATCCAGCTCCGGCGGCCGATCATGGAGATGGCGTTGTGCTTCTCAAGGGCGATGGCTACTGCCCATGCGAAGACGAAGACGACGGTGGTGCGGATTGCGGTGGCGAGGTTGGAGTCGATTCCGGATACACCGACTTTCGCGAGCAAGGCAGTCGCCGCGGCGAAGACGGCTGAGAGAAGCGCCCATGCCAGCCAGCTCAGAGGGCGGCCTTTTCGAGGTCGACCTGCTGCCACTCGCCGCGCTCGATGCCGGCGCGGATCTGGGTCGGGGTCTTGCCAAGCTTGGTCTGCTGATAGGCGTAGACGCCCTCCTTCATGCAGGTGGAGCAAGCTGCGCCGTGGGTTCCTTCGAAACAACTATGCAGGCTGTTGTGGCCCATCGCGCGGTCGCAGCGGCAGTAACAAGGCTGCTGGCTGAGGACGGCGGGAATCTTTGCTGCCATCTTGTAGGCGACAACCTGATAAGGATGCTGGAAGTAGTCGCCCGTGAGCTGGGTCCCGGACATGATCGGCGGCAGCGGCTTCTTGGGAGCTTCGAGATTGTAGGCGGGGACATCCGCGGACGGGTTCGTATACTGAGCCGATGCGGCGAGGGACAAGACGCCAAGGAGAACGCAGCCGAAGAAACGCTTCATACGGATCATATTACCGCTTTTGAGAATGAGGGGGAGTAGGGGGTCAGGGCAAAAAAAGGACGGCACGAACGGTACTCTGCCCGTGCCGGGAGGCCAGTGACGCAACTTGTGCCGGTGGTTGGACGAGAGTCACAACCTGATTTTCCGGCAAATTTTCTGGGTGCCAGACCGCAGCAGCCATACGAAGAATGTAGCACAGAAGCGGGAGAAAGCAACACCAAATGGAAGAAATCTACATTTATCTGTAAGTTTTTCATGGTGCCAAGGCGCCCGAATGGTGGCGCTTGTTGATTCTATGGGGCTTATGCAGCCCCGCCGAAAGATGATGAAGATATGGTTTAGTCCCTGCTAATATCCGTTTCCTCGTAGCTGTGGAATTTCTGAGCGCAGGGACTGAGCTTTTCTTGGGCCTGGAGATGTCGATCGGCTGATCTTCTTTGCTTACCCCCGGCTATATCGCTATGGTCGGCAGCGCAAGGTTCGGAGTATCATTTTTCTTGTGCCTAAGTACTCCATCGTCGTCCCCTTTCATAACGAAGAAGAGAACGTAACGACCCTCTATGACCGCGTAAAGCACGTTATGGAGCAGGTTGGCGAGAGCTTCGAGATGGTCTTCGTGGACGATGGTTCGCGCGACCGGACGTACCGGCTGCTGGAGGAGATCGCAGCGGTCGATAGTCGCGTACTGGTGATCAAGCTTCGCCGGAACTTTGGTCAGACCAGTGCTCTGGCTGCCGGGTTCGATCATTCCCAGGGCGATTTCATCCTGGCGATGGACGGCGACCTGCAACACGATCCGAATGAGATTCCGAACTTCCTCAACAAGCTCGAAGAGGGCTACGACGTTGTGAGCGGATGGCGGAGCCAGCGCGGCGACAACTTTATTCTGCGCCGGATTCCTTCACGCGCGGCGAACTGGCTGATGGCGAAGTTGTCGGGCGTCAACATCCATGACTTTGGGACGACGTTCAAAGCGTATCGCCGCGAGGTGATCCAGAACATTCCGCTTTACGGCGAGATGCATCGGTTCATTCCCGCCCTGGCTTCATGGTTCGGGGCGTCGATCTGCGAGATTCCAATCAGCAACCCGAAGCGGGAGTTCGGCAAGAGCCACTATGGCATCTCGCGAACGATCAGGGTGTTCTTCGATCTGCTTACGATTCGTTTCCTGCTGCGGTATATGACGCGGCCGCTGCACTTTTTTGGAGCGATCGGCGCGTTCGGCGTGCTGGCGGGAGGCGGGCTGTCCTTCTGGTTGCTGCTGCTGAAGATCATCACCGGGCAACACGTCATGGTGGCCCATGGCCCGATGTTCGTGGTGGCGGGAGTTCTGATCCTGGCTGGGATTCAGATGATGGGGATTGGACTACTCGGAGAGTTGCAGGTCCGACACTTCCATACATCAGCGCACCGAGCGCCCTATGCGGTGGATCGCATCCTGCGGCTTCGGTCCTCGGAAGAGAGCCTGCTGCAGTAGCGTCTTTGATTGCAATCCACCGCTGGACGGCGACTACCGGTTCGCCAGTGCCTCATCGACTGTGGGAAAGACGCCGAGCAGGGTCGTGACGTGGGTCATCTCGAGGAGAGCCTGGATGCGCTCGTTGACTCCGGCGAGCCCAATCTTGCGCCCATTCTTCTCGGCTGATACATAGAAGTTTACGAGCACACCCAATCCTGCGGAGTCCATGTACTCGCAGTTCGAGAGGTCGAAGATCGTAACGGGCGGGTGAATGGCGCGCAGTTCGTCTTGAATCTTGAACATGTTGCCGAGTGTTAGAGGGCCGTCAAGCCGAACGATTACCGTACCCTCGCGGGCGCCTTCATTGATCGTATAAACAAGTTCTTTGTCCCGCATAGAGTTGAGCCTAGATAAATCAGGGGATTCGCAGATGAATGGCGAATGAATTTATTTCGGATTTCATTCGGTGAACCTCTTCCAAGTTCTTCTGCAATCGGGTTTTCACCTCGCTACAATCCCTTATATGCAAGCAATATTGATCTCAAATCCCGGGGGGCCGGAGGCCCTCGTGGTGTCCGAGGTGGCTACGCCCATTGCTGGGCCGGGCGAGGTCCTGGTCGCAATTGAAGCGATCGGGGTCAACTTCATCGACGTGTACTTTCGCGAGGGGCGGTACCCGGCGAAACTGCCGTTTATTCCCGGGCAGGAGGCTGCCGGAACGGTGGCCTGCGTCGGCGAGGGCGTGACCGAGGTCGCTGTCGGAGATCGAGTGGCGTGGTGCGGCGTGCAGGGGACGTACGCCGAGTTCGCGGTCGCCCCGGCGGCGCGGTTGATCCGCGTTCCCGATCACGTCACCTCTCAACAAGCCGCCGCCGCGATGCTGCAGGGAATGACGGCCCACTACCTTTGCCACTCCACCTATCCCATCCAGCCCGGCGATCAGGTCCTGATCCAGGCGGGAGCGGGAGGCACGGGCCTTTTGCTGACGCAGATGGCGAAGAAACTGGGTGCCCGCGTCTTTACGACGGTATCGACCGAGGAGAAGGCGGAGCTATCGCGTGAAGCTGGGGCTGATGAGGTATTGGTCTACACCAAGGTCGATTTCGCCGCGGAGATCAAGCGCCTTACCGAAGGCGAGGGAGTCGCTGTTGTCTACGACAGTGTGGGCAAGTCGACCTTCGAACAGTCGCTGACCTGTCTTCATCGCCGGGGAACGCTGGTGCTCTTCGGAGGATCAAGCGGAGCGGTCCCGCCGTTCGACCTGATCCGACTGTCGACGATGGGGTCGCTTTTTGTCACTCGTCCCACGCTGAAGGACTACATCATGTCCCGAGGCGAGCTGGAGCAGCGGGCCGGTGACGTTCTGGGCTGGATCTCAGATGGCAGCCTGAAGCTGCGTGTGGAGCATACCTATGCCTTGCGCGAAGCGGAACAGGCACATCGCGCGCTTGAGTCGCGGAGCACCACCGGCAAGGTTCTCTTGCTGCCCTAAAGATTGCTCGGCGGGACGATCCGTATGCTTCGACCGAGGCTGAAACTCCGCGTATTGAAACTGCGCGCCATGAATGGAGTACGAGATGAAAGAGGTTGGTTTGCGTTCTATAACGAAGTTTTGCGCGGAGATTTACACGCTTGCCACGATGTTTTTTCTGGCAACAAGTGCTCATGCGGTGATTGTGAGAGGAACGGTTACGGACCCGCTGGGCGCTGTGGTGATCGGTGCCAGGGTGCAGTTGATCCAGGGGCAGCAAGCGATCGCGTTGGGTGTGACCAATGTCGATGGAGTCTTTGAGATTCGCAGCACTGCGAAGGGAAGGTTCCGGCTGCTTACGAGCGCCGCTACCTTTACTCCCGGTATCGGCAAGGACTTCTACGGCAATGTGACCGAAGTCGTCTCGCAGAACGTCGTGCTGGAGATCGCATCTGTGACCGAGCAGGTTACGGTGACGGCTACGGGAATCGAGACGCCGATCCAACAGACGAGTGCCGCGCTGTCGTTGGTTTCTTACGACGCATTCTTGGGCCGGCTTGGGGTGATCGATCCGCTGCGGCAGGCTCCGGGCGTGCAATTTGTGCAGCAGGGACAGCTTGGGGGGGTCACATCGCTCTTCGTTCGCGGAGGCAACTCGACGGCGAATAAGGTATTGATCGACGGAACTACGGCTGAAGATGTGGGCGGTACCTTCGACTTCGGCACGGTGACGCAGACGGGGATTGCTTCGGCGGAGCTGTATCGAGGACCGAACAGCGTGCTGTATGGATCGGATGCGGGAGCTTCTGTGGTGTCGTTCAACACTCCAAGAGGCGAGTCGGTTAAGCCGGTGTTCGTTTATACGGGTGAAGGCGGTAACTTCTCAACGTATCGGAATCAGGCAGAGGTCAGTGGGACTCATCAAAAGCTCGACTACTACGCTGCGTTCAGCCGGTTGAACTCATCGAACGCGCTGCCGCTGGATGAGTATCACTCGGTTACCGAGGCGGCCAATCTTGGATATGCCTTGATCCCGGGAGTGCAGGCGCGGTTTACCCTGCGCAATGGTGTCTCGGCCAGCGGTCTGCCGGGAGCGCATGACTTTTTCGGTATCTCGAACAATGGTAAAGAGGCGGACCAGGATCTTTATTCTGGATTGACGCTCGAGAGCTCCAGCTTCGGGGATCGCTGGCATAACCTTGTTCGCTATGGCGTTACGAGGAAGCGTGAGCAGATCTACCAATACGCTTACAACGGGACACCGGTCGATGTCTTCGGATTTACGGAGTACTTCGGAAACGTCGTGACGATACGCGGAGCGAACGGCTACAGTGCAACAGGACAGACCGACTTTTTCGGATCGAACAGCAACTCTTCTTCGAACCGCGACGAGCTGTTCTTTCAGACTGACTTCGCCTTCAGTCATCACTTCACGGGGCTCGGCAGCTTTCGGTATGAAGATGAGCGCGGATCGTTCGTTCTTCCTGACTATGGAGAGAACGAAAAGATCGAGCGTAGAAACTACGAGTACACGCTCCAGTTCCAGGGTGATATTAAGAACCGGCTGTTTTATTCCGCTGGCGGAGCGGTGGAGAAGAACCACCTGTACGGGATCGCGGGAACGCCTCGCATCGGGCTCGCCTATATACCTGTTCGCATCTCAAATGGCTGGTTCAGAGGAACGAAGCTCCGGGCAAGCGCTGCGACTGGGGTGCAGGAGCCAACCCTGGCGCTGGAGTTCCAGAGTCTCTACAAGCAAGTCCTGGAGAGCGATCCAAATGCTGCTGCGGACATCGCCGCCTATAAGATTCGGCAGCCAACGGCGCAGCGCTCGCGCAGCTACGATATTGGCGTCGATCAGAACATCCTAGGGGAGCGGCTGATCCTGAAGGCCGGCTACTTCCATAATGTCTTTGACCGGCAACTGGAAGGCGTCGACTACCACGGGTTGAATGAATACTTCGGAATTCCGACCGATATCGCGAATCCTGATGGGGGTATTTACGAGGCTTACGTGAACTCGCTGGCGTTCCGCGCGCAGGGAGCGGAGATGGAGATTCAGTGGCAGGCGCTGAAGCATCTCTTCGTGCGGGGTGGGTATACCTATCTCGACGCGGTCGTGAAGCAGTCTTTCGCCAGCGATGCGGTCGCGGCAAACGAAGGGGCGGCGACGACCAATCCCAATCTGCCGGGCATCGCCATTGGCGCGCTTTCGCCACTTGTAGGAGCGCGTCCGTTCCGGCGTCCGCCGCATACGGGATTCTTTGCAGCCCAGTATTCCGTAAGCAAGTTTTCAGTTGGCATGACGGGTTCGCTCGCGAGCCGCAGCGACGATTCGACCTTCCTCGACTTTGCTGATTTGAACGGAGACAACACGCTGCTGCTGCCGAACCGCGACCTCGACTTCGGTTACGCGAAGCTCGATGCTCACGCCAGCGTTGCGGCAACGCGGAAGTTGACGCTGTTCACCCAGCTCGACAATCTTCTTGGTCAGCAGCACATCGGACCGATCGGCTATCCGGCGCTTCCATTTACCGCGCGTGGCGGTCTTACTTACAGGTTTGGCGGGGAGTAGACTTCCGCATCGTTTGCGACGCGATTCGACTTAGTTGAGCCGCGCGGGTCGCAAACGCATCGAACCTATGGAGTAGGGAAGGCGGGATACCGCAATGATGAAGGTATTGGTTTCGGCAGCAGCACTTGTACTTAGCGCGAGTGCCGCGATGGCGCAGGTGGAGGGTCCTCGTCAGACAGATGCGCTTGTCGGCGTGAGCTCAAAGGGCGATCAGATCCCGGCCATCTCGGACATTAAGATCAAGGTCAACGGGAAAGAGGAGAAGTTGACCGGCTGGTCGCAGGTGCCGGCGACAGGAGTTCAGGTAGCGATCCTGATCGACGAAGGTCTGCGCCAATCCATCGGAACGCAGCTTGACGCCTTGCAAGGCTTCACCAAGGAGCTTCCTGAGGGATCGCAGATTTATGTGGGGTACATGCGGAATGGGTCCGTCTTCACCGCGCAGAGTTTTACGGCGGATCATGAAGCGGCGGCGAAGAGCTTTCGTCTTCCGCTGGGATCGCCAGGGATCAGCGGAAGTCCGTACTTCTGCCTCTCGGAGTTCGTGAAACACTGGCCAGCGGATTCATCTCGTCCTGGCGCGAGGTTTGTGCTGATGGTCACTAACGGCGTCGATCCGTACAACGGGAGCACCAGCATCATGAACCAGGACAGCCCTTATGTTCAGGCGGCGATACAGGATGCGCAGAGGGCGGGCGTCGCGGTTTCCTCGATCTACTTTGGCGACGCAGGGTTTCGCGGCGGGAGAGCGAGCTTCAGCGGACAAAGTTATCTGACGCAGGTGGCGGATGAGACGGGTGGGCATGCACTCTATGAAGGCACTGGGAACCCGGTGTCTCTGGGGCCTCTGCTGTCAGAGTTTCGCAAAGCGATCTCAGAGACCTATGTTGCCTCGTTCGTGACCTCAGGTTCCTCTGAAAAGCTTCAGCGCATACAGACTGAAAGCTCGCTGCACAAGGTCAAACTGACAGCGCCCCAGTTTGTCCGGGCGGGAAATCTGGAAGGCGTTTTAGCTGAATAATTGACTTGATCCGCCTCGAAGTCGGGAGCCTGGACCACTTTCTGGCACATGCAAATTCCCGCAGTGCGGCCTGTGCATACTCCATTCAAAATCTCGCTGTACCATGAGATTTGAAGTGAGAGGTGTATGAGCGAAGGCCGTTGGGTGTTGCTGATTGCGAGTGAGGTGGGCGGTACGGACTCGGTGTCCGACCGCGCTATGGAGCGTCTGATCAACGCGATTGGTGAAGAGGGTTACGAGGTCGTTCGGACATCCACGCCGGAGGATGGATTGTCGCTGGTTACCAGCGATCCATCGCATAGCGCGATCCTGCTGGATTGGGATCTCGAAGGGGACAATCAGTTCGAAGAGCGCGCAGCGCTCGAGATCCTGCGCGCGGTTAGAAGGCGCAACAAGAAGATTCCGATCTTTCTGATCGCCGATAGGACGCTGGTCAGTGAACTTCCCCTTGAAGTTGTTCAGCAGGTGCATGAGTACATCCACCTCTTCGGCGATACGCCGGCGTTCATCGCAAACCGCGTGGACTTCGCGGTCGAACGTTATCACGCGCAGTTGCTTCCGCCTTACTTCCGCGAGCTGAAGAAGTACAACGACCAGGGAGCCTATTCTTGGGACGCGCCGGGGCATATGGGTGGCGTGGCCTTCCTGAAGCATCCGGTTGGCATGGAGTTTCACAAGTTTTTCGGCGAGAACATTATGCGTTCGGACCTCGGCATCTCGACTTCGCCGCTCGGTTCATGGTTGGATCACCTTGGGCCTCCGGGAGAGTCGGAACGGAACGCTGCGCGAATCTTCGGAGCGGACTGGACCTTCTATGTTCTGGGCGGCTCGTCGACTTCGAACCAGATCGTGGGCCATGGCGTGATTGCACAAGATGACATTGTGCTTGCCGATGCGAACTGCCACAAATCGATCTGCCACTCGCTCACGGTAACCGGGGCACGGCCTGTCTACTTCAAGCCGACGCGCAACGGCTACGGGATGATTGGCCTGGTGCCGATCAAGCGATTCAGCCCGGAGAACATCCAGGCGCTGATCGACAAGAGTCCTTTCAGTGCAGGAGCTCCGTCAAAGAAGCCGACCTACGCTGTTGTTACAAATTCGACTTACGATGGGCTCTGCTACGACGTGAACCGTGTGGCCGAGGTGCTTTCGAAGAGTGTGCCTCGCCTGCACTTCGACGAGGCCTGGTACGCCTATGCGAAATTTCACCAGATCTACCGCGGAAGATTCGCCATGGACGTCCCGGACGACATGCCCGACCGGCCTACGATCTTCTCGGTGCAGTCGACGCACAAGATGCTTGCTGCGTTCTCCATGGCATCCATGGTGCATGTCAAGCTGAGCCCACGTGCGCCGCTTGATTACGACCAGTTCAACGAGTCGTTCATGATGCATGGGACGACCTCGCCTTTCTATCCGTTGATCGCTTCGCTGGATGTTGCTGCGGCGATGATGGACGAGCCTGCCGGCCCGACCTTGATGTCCGAGACGCTGCAGGATGCCATCGCGTTCCGCAAAGCCATGTCTTCGATCGCGCACCGGCTGCTTGCGGCTGAGCAGGGATGGTTCTTCAGCCTGTACCAGCCCGACTCTGTGACCGACCCGCTTGATGGGAAGAAGTATCTGTTTGAGGAGTGCCCAGACGGCGCGCTTACCAATCGTTCGAGCTGCTGGACGTTGAAGCCGGGCGAGGATTGGCACGGCTTCCAGGATGAGGACATCGCCGACGACTACTGCATGCTGGACCCGGCGAAGGTCACCATCCTTACTCCCGGAGTGAATGCGCAGGGCGTGATCGGAGAGTGGGGCATTCCTGCGGCGATTCTTACGGAGTTCCTCGATGGACGCCGAGTAGAGATCGCGCGCACTGGAGACTACACCGTCCTCGTGCTCTTCTCAGTCGGCACCAGCAAGGGCAAGTGGGGCGCGCTGCTCGAGAACCTATTCGAGTTCAAGCGGCTCTACGACTCAGAGGCGTCGCTTGAAGAGGCTCTGCCAGAGCTCGTTTCGAAGTATCCACATCGCTATCGCAACGTCACGCTCAAAGAGTTGTCGGATGAGATGCACGGTGTGATGCAGCAGCTCAATCTTTCGGGACTAGTCAACGCTGCCTGCGACGAAGACTTCGACCCTGTCCTGACTCCGGCGCAGACTTATCAGAAACTGTTGCGAAATGAGACAGAGAAGATTCGCTTTGCCGAGATGGCGGGACGTATCGCAGCGGTGATGCTGGTGCCTTATCCTCCGGGAATTCCGATGAGCATGCCTGGGGAGCGACTTGGCGGGCCGGACAGCCCGGTGATCAAGCTGATTCTTGCCATGGAGGAGTTTGGCAAGAGGTTTCCTGGCTTCGAGCGCGAGACTCACGGTATCGAAGTAGACAGCAACGGCGAGTACTGGATGCGCGCCGTTGTCGAATCGAACGGCAAGAAGAACGGAAGAGGGAAGCAGCGGCCTCCAAGCTCTGCTCCGCCGGTCAAGCGAAGGAAGAAGCCGCTTCCCGGTGATCTCCCCGATCCTGATAAGCCAATCAAAATTCAGCCCGAAAGATAAGCTTTAATCGTCTTCTGCATCTGCAACAAGGAAGTGCCCCGGTTTCGGCCGGGGTCTTTTCTTTTAACCCCGTTTGCCTAACGAGATGAGAGGGGACTCCCATCGAACTCGCGTCTGCGCCCCCCGGTGAATTCCACCAAAGATGTATCTCCCGCGAATCTTCTAACTCACTTTCAAACATGACTCAGCCGATAGGCGCTCCAGAGGACACTATGCAGGCCCTTGCCAGAGTTACCCATGAGACGGCAGTTGCTCCACTTCACCCTCGCGTTGGTAAGGTTCTGCTGGTCGAAGACAACGAGTTCAACCGCGACATGCTCTCACGACGGCTGAAGCGAAGCGGCTGGCAGGTCGAGGTCGCGGTGGACGGGGTACAGGGTCTGGAGCGCGCGCGGGACGGGGCGTTCGACCTGATCTTGATGGACATGAGCTTGCCGGAGATGGACGGTTGGAGCGTAACCCGGCTGCTGAAGGAGAGCCCGCGCACCCGCGCTATCCCCATCATTGCGCTGACGGCGCATGCAATGAACGGCGACCGCGAGAGGGCGATTCTCGCCGGTTGTGACGAGTTCGAGACCAAGCCGGTGGAGTACTCGCGGCTGCTGGGGAAGATGACGAATTTTGTCGCTGGGAAGGAGCTGTAGATGGAATCGGCCACCAAGGTTCTGATCGTCGATGACGAGGATAGCAATGTCGACATGCTGTCGCGGCGGTTGAGCCGGTGCGGATATGAAGTCATTTCGGCGGACAATGGCGAGCAGGCTCTTCGCATGCTCAAGGACTCGAGGGTCGACCTTGTGCTGCTCGACCAGATGATGCCGGGAATGACTGGCACCGAGGTTCTACGGAAGATTCGAATGACCAAATCGGCGCAGCAACTGCCCGTCATTATGGTCACGGCTGTCAGCGACAGCTCTGCGATCGCGCTGGCCCTGGATCTGGGCGCGAACGACTATGTCACCAAGCCTCTCGACTTTCAGATTGCGCTGGCTCGAATTCGCACGCAGCTTGCCATGGGAAGGGAGGAGGACAAGGTCCGGAGGAATGAGGAGCGCCACGTGCTCGCGGCAAGGGGTTCTGGTGAAGGCCTGTGGGACTGGGACCTGGCCAACAACACCGTCTTCTGTACGGCGGAGTTGCACAGCCTGGTCGGTCTTGCCGCGCGTGAGAAGGCCTATCCTCCGCGAAGCTGCCTGGCCTGCGTTCATCCTAAAGACCGTCGCGCCGTCGCGCTGGCCTTTGCTAACCCTATCGGCCAATCGGAGACCACGCAAGCGGCAGGCGGATCTGGCGATGATCCGCTGGATGAGAGTGCAAGCCAGTTCCGTTTTCGCCATGCGAGCGGCCGCTACCGGTGGTTTTCGTTGCGCGGAGTGACGCTTCGAAATCCGGCTGGCGTGCCCATCCGCCGGGTCGGATCCATCACCGACGTGACCGCCCGGCTAACAATCGATACCCTCACAGGTCTTGCGAACAAGCGTTTGCTCGAAGAAGAGATTGAAACGGCGATCCTGAGACAGAAGCACGATCCGTTGAGCAAGTTCTGTGTTCTGTTGTTCGACATCGACCACTTCAAACATCTAAGGCCAAGCCTTACTCAAGGCGCGAGTCAGTTCCTGTTGATCCGCTTTGCCGAGAGAGTTCAGAAGGTGCTGTCTGAGTCTGGAGGACCTGAGCTTGCCAACTCAGCGAACCCGCCCCTGCTTGCGCGGCTTGCAGAGGACGAGTTCGCCATTCTCCTGGATCGGTTGACCGATGTTCCTCATGCGGAGTCGCTCGCGGAGAATCTGACTCGCGCTATGCTACCTTCGTTCTCGATCGAGGAGCGAGAGGTCTTCTGTTCTATAAGTCTAGGGTTGGTGATTGGAGACCCGAGTCACGCGAGCGCGGAGGACGTGCTTCGCGATGCCGACACGGCTAAGTCCGCTGCCGAATTGCGAGGAGTCGGGAGATGGGTGCTGTTCGAAGAGTCGATGCGGAAACTTCGCGATCAGCGACTACAGTTGGACATCGATCTCCGGACCGCAGTGAAGAAGCAGGAGTTCGAGGTCTTCTACCAGTCCCGCGTGCATCTGGATACGGGCGCCATCTGCGGGTTCGAAGCGCTGGTGCGGTGGAACCATCCTACTCGCGGGCAGGTGTCGCCTCTTGAGTTCATCCCCATCGCGGAGGAGAGTGGAATTATCCACGACATAGGTCTGTGGGTTCTTGAGAAGGCCTGCGAACAGACGCAGCTATGGCGGCAGCAGTTCGACCTTGCCGACGACTTTGAAGTCTCGGTGAACCTGTCTCCGCAGCAGTGCAAGGAGCCGAACCTGGTCAGCAGCGTCAGAGAGATACTGCGTCGAACTGGGCTGCCTGCTTCGAGCCTGAATCTCGAACTGACAGAGAGCCTGCTGATGGAGGACATCGACCAGGCCAAGGGGGTGTTGCAGGCCCTAAAGCGACTCGGTATCGGCTTGAAGATCGACGACTTCGGCACTGGATATTCGTGTTTGAAGTATCTCTGCCAGTTTCCCTTCGACTCACTCAAGATCGATCGCTCTTTCACGAAAGAACTGGATCAGGACAGCGTCGAGATTGAGGAGATTGTGCGGACGATCGTGCAGATGGCCGGCAATCTCAAGATGGAGGTCGTCGCGGAGGGAGTTGAGAACGCAGCGCATGTCTCACGATTGCGGGAACTCGGCTGCAAATATGGCCAGGGTTTTCTCTTTTCCCGCCCGGTCAACGCGGCGACAGCGGAGCGCATGCTGGGCCCGCGGAGGGTTCAAGAGAACCATCGAATTGGCGGAGCGGTCATCGCGGCCGTGCACTCCTCGCGGGAGAAGCCGATCTAATGTCCTGGAGTTCAGGTGAGGGCAGCGCAGGCAGCATCTGCGGTCGGTACCGGACGATCGTGATGGTATTGCGGTGACCTCCTCATCCGGCAAGGAACGATTTTCCATGCGGAGTTTGTGGTCCCGGTCCATCAAGACGAAGCTGATGCTGCTGTTTACAGCTAATACGGTGGTCGCTCTCAGTCTCGCATGCATCGTCTTCTGGATCTATCTGACGCTTTCGTACAGGCAAACCCTGGTGGAGGAGGTCTCAACGATGGCCCAGATGCTGGGCCGATCGAGCGCGTCCGCTCTGACGTCTTCCAATCACGATGCGGCGGCAGGGGCGCTGGCTGTACTCCGAGCCGATTCGCGCATGGAATCTGCGTGCCTTTATGACAAGCACAGGAGCCTGTTTGCGAGTTACGTCAGAAACTCCTCGGATCACGCATGCACCCAGCATCAGATTGCTGCGCCGCTTCGCTTTAACTTCAGGAGCTTCACTGTCCTAGAGCCGATCGCGACGAATGGCGAATTTAACGGAAGTCTGCTTCTGCGGGTGAGTCTCGTAGAGATGTACTCTCACTTGCGCAGGTTTGGGGTGATCGGCGCGGGTGTGCTTTTCGTTTCTACAGGACTGGCGATGCTGTTGTCGTTGCGTCTCCAACGTCTGATCTCGGATCCGATCCTTCACCTTACCCACGTTGCAAAGCGAGTCTCTAAGGGAGGCAACTACTCGATTCGAGCGGCTTCAGGATCGGAAGACGAGACCGGAGTCCTGATCGATCAATTCAACTCGATGATGGAGCAGGTGAGTCAACGCGACCTTGAGTTGCAGCGCGCCCAGGATGAACTGGAAGCTAGGGTGGCCGATCGCACGCGAGAGCTACAGAATGAGATTGCGGAGCGCGAGGTGATTCAACAGGACCTGTTGAACGCCAAGCTGATCGCGGAAGAATCGAACCGTGCCAAGAGCGCTTTCCTGGCAAATATGAGCCATGAGCTGCGGACCCCGCTCAACGCAATCCTTGGCTATAGCGAGATGCTGGAAGAGGACGCGAAGGCGGCAGGGAACCAGTCGGAGGTTGACGACCTGAAGAGGATCGAGTCGGCGGGACGTCATCTGTTGATGCTGATCAACGATGTGCTCGATCTGTCGAAGATCGAAGCTGGACGGGTTGAACTGTTCTCCGAGCCCGCGCAGGTGGGGACGCTGGTGAACGATATTGTATCGACGATTGAACCGCTTGCCCGGAAGAACAAGAATGTCTTTCTCGCCTCTGCGGAGGACGCGAACGCCACGATCTACGTGGACGTGACGAAGTTCCGCCAGTGCCTGCTCAACCTCCTCAGCAACGCCTGCAAGTTTACGGAGGGTGGCATCGTGCGTCTGCGCGTAGAAGAACGCGCAAGGAACGGCGACATATGGAGTTGCTGGGAGGTAAGCGATACAGGAATCGGCATCGCGGACAGCGACCAGGCGAAGCTCTTCCAGGCATTTTCGCAAGTGGATTCGTCTGCGACCCGCAGGCATGGGGGAACGGGCCTTGGTCTTGCGATCAGCCAGAGACTGACCCGCATGATGGGAGGATGGATCGAGTGCGAGACCCAGCTTGGTAAAGGCTCCACATTCACCATTTACCTGCCTCGTGTTGCCGAAGGAGAGATTGCAAGGACAACCGCCGCAGCGCGAGTCGCGTAATCGTCGATTCGTCTTGCTCCTGCGAGGCTCAATTGGATACTATGAAGCTCCTCCCTTGTTCCACTCAGGACCCTTTTATCGTATGGATTTGCCGCTTCCTCATCTGTCACAAGAAACATTGCCTCTCGAGCAGCAGGTGGCGCGTCTTCAGGCGCTGCTGGAAGCCACTCGGCAGATTCACTCCACTATTCTTCCTGATGAAGTGATGGACCGGACGGCAAAGATTCTGGTGCGCGAACTTGAGATGGAGGGCGCGCTGTTTCTTTCGCCTTCGCAGAAGCTCATGTCGAAGATCTGGGGACAGATGCCCGCGGAGCCTTTTGAGGGCTGCCGGCGGTTTCCACTCCTTTCGAAGGAGAACCAGGTGCTCGCGGAGCTTGTGTTGGCGACGCCGTCCCACGGTTCTTTCTCTCTCTATGAGCAGGACTTCGTGGAGGGCTTGGTGCTGCAGGCTGCGGTTGCGCTCGAGAACGCCACGCTGCATGAGCGCGACCTGCACTGGGCGAGGGTGCAGCAGGATCTCGATGCCGCACGCAGGATCCAGCGCTCACTCTTGCCACGGAGTATGCCGGAGATCGAAAGCTACTCGATCGCCGGGCAGTCGAGTACCTGCTATGAGGTAGGCGGCGACTATATGGACACACTGACTCTGCCCGACGGCAGCGAGCTGATGCTGGTAGCCGACGTCGCGGGTAAGGGACTTGCATCGGCCATCGTCGCCACGAGCTTCCGGGCGGCGTTTCGTTCGCTCGCAAGCCAGCCAATGCCGCTGAAGGAGCTCGTAAGCCGAATCGGCCAACAGCACTGGGACGAGGGAACTGAAGCGCAGCGACGTTACGTCACTGCGATCTTTGTGCGACTGGATGCGAAGAGCGGCGTGGTCGAGGTCGTCAACGCGGGCCACAATCCCGGCGCACTGGTTCTTCCGGACGGCACGCTGCGGACGCTGGATGCCTCTGGCACCCCTCTCGGTATGCTGCCGGGCATGGTCTATGCCGCAGAGACGTTTCCGTTCCCACCCGGTGCCCGCATTCTGCTCTATACCGATGGGCTCACGGAGGTCTTCCAGGGGGATGACGAGTTCGGTACAGATCGCCTGATGGAAGCCTTCCGCGATCACTCTTCTCCGCAGGCAAGCGACATTCTCGATACACTCTGGGAGACGCTGGCCGTATTTTCCGATGGCGCGCCGCAGACCGACGACATGACCGCTCTCGCCATCTACCGTCTCGATTCCTCTTCGCAGGAGCATGCTGCCTTATGAAAAGCGGAAGTTCCGTCGAAGTCCGTATCCCTTCAGAACTCGGCTTTGAGAAGGTCGCGATGAGCACCGCCTCCAGCATGGCAGCTCTGATGGGATTTTCGAGCGACCGGATCGAAGATTTGAAGACTGCGGTAGCCGAGGCTTGCATCAATGCCATCGAACACGGCAATCAGCTCGACAGCTCGCTTAATGTGGGCGTGGTGATGTCCACCACCGACGACGAACTTGAGGTCAAGGTGATCGACGACGGGGCAGGCATCGCGAAGGCACCAGCCTCGCCCGATATCGATCGGAAGATGCACGGAGAGGAAGATCCGCGCGGCATGGGCATGTTTCTTATTCAGGCATTAGTGGATGAGGCGGAGTGGCACCAGGGGCCTCCTGGAAAGAGCTTTGTTCGACTCGTTATCCGTCTCGACGCCCATCAAGTTAAGGAGAGTCAATAAATGCAGGCGACTACAAAAGTCACCCAGCGCACCGCAACCTCCACCGCAGGCACATCCATTGCTGTCCTTGCATTCTCGGGCGATATCTCGTCAGCTTCGAAAGACGCCATCCTCAACGCCTATCACGGCCTTGACACAGCGACCACCAAAGTATTGCTGGACTTTACTGCCGTCGACTACATCAACTCCTCCGGCATCGCGATCATCATCCAGCTGCTGCTGGAGGCGAGTAAATCGGGCACGCGGAGGGTCGGTATCTTCGGGCTGAGTGCACACTTTCAGAAGGTCTTCACGATGGTGGGTATCAACAAGTACGCATCGCTCTATCCCAATGAGCAGGAAGCCCTGGCCTCGCTCTAGGGAGGGTGTCAGGGAATGCCCGGTTCGCACCGGCGGACGCCCACCGTGTGGTAAAGTGAGACTGGCTCGTAGTTTGCGGAGAGATGGCCGAGTGGCTGAAGGCGCACGCTTGGAAAGCGTGTATACCGCAAGGTATCCAGGGTTCGAATCCCTGTCTCTCCGCCATACACCCTCCAGTCAAGCCAATACTCTTCAACAGTTCAAACGGAAACGCCCATCTTCCAAGTTGCTCTGACTGCTCAATAATGTCCGATAACACATATTATGTATATCATTGTTGTAGCGGCTCGTTAGAAATGTCATGGTCTGGCCCGATAGAAATGTCAGGGTCTAAGGATGGCATGGATTTCTATGAGCGAACGCGATCTTAGGCGGATTGAAGTGTTGAGCGACGTGCGGGCCGGACGTCGCACGGTGG